>DATNFM010000320.1:0-3359 GCA_035606435.1 Streptosporangiaceae bacterium
CACAACGGGTGACCTCAGCCGCAGGAGTATCCCGGGCAAGGCCCCGCAGGCCCCGCGTGACACCTGCTTGAAGCCACGGTCCTGACGGTCGCGAGCCGGTTTCCCGGCTTGGCGGCCGGGCAGGGGAGCCAAGTGGCCCAACCGATTCTTTAACTTTCTTTGGCGTTCGGGGATCGGACACTGTCTCCCGCTCCGGCACCGAACGCATCTGAGAAATGTCCGATTATGAGGCGTTTTCGCACCCTGTCGCGAGTCTGCATGCCTCCGGACCGGGGCTCGCAGAGCGGCTCAGGAGGGTCAGGAGGGCCGAAGTTGGTCATAAATTGGGTCCACTCAGGTAAAGACAGAGTCAAGAACTTTGTGATAGATTTCACGAGCAGGCCCCCAACGGCGTGATGAGAGGCCCGTGATACCTTTCGTAAACCTGACCGGACACCCGGACCGCGGCAGCGGGACGGCTACCGGCTCCTGCATCCCGCGCGGGGCATTCGTCCGCGTGAGCAGCGTTGATGTCGAACCTTCAGGAGCCCCGTAATGCTGGCCAAATATGCCACGATCGTGCGGCGCGCAGGCGCGCTGACGGCCGTCGCGGCCGCGATCATGGTCGCCGTGAGCGCCGCCCTGGTCGGCGTGAAGGGCCTGATCGGCGCGCTGGTGGGCGTCGCCATCGTCACCGTGTTCTTCGGTATCAGCGTGCTGGTGGTCGGCCGGGCCGCGCGAGTGAGCCCCGGGGCCATGATGGTGGCGGCCATGATCACCTACCTGGTCAAGATCATCGCCCTGGCCGTCATCGTGTCCAACATGAACGGTACGACCGCCTTCAGTACCAGGACCGTCGGCTTTGTCGCCATCGGCTGCATCCTGGTCTGGAGCGCGACGCAAGTCATCACGGCGGTAAAGGTCAAGATGCTGTACGTGGAGCCCGAGCAGCCAGCGGCGGGGCGAGGCCGGTGACATGAGCGGCCAAGGCAACGCAGCACGCACTGAGGTCAGCCGGAGAGAGGCCGCGGCCCAGGGCCGGGCCGAGGGCATGAATATCGGCTGGACCGTGTTCAGCTACCTGCTTTCCGGGATGGCCGCCTATGGCCTGATCGGCTGGCTGGTCGGGCGCGCTGTCCACGTGTCGTTGCTCTTCCCGATCGGCATGCTGATTGGATTGGGCATCTCGATCGGTTTCATCATCTACCGCTACGGAAAGCAAGGGGCGGCGGTATCGCGAGCTCCCCAGAAGGAGATGACCGGTGACCGGTGACGTGAACGCGCTCGCCAGCGGGGGCTGCCACATCTTCAGCGGGTGCGGATTCCCAGCTCCGGGCCTGCAGGATTTCGAATGGAAGCCGTTCTTCAGCATCGGCTCGTTCGACTTCACCAAGCCGATGCTTCTCGCCATCCTGGCCGCGCTCGTAGTAATCGTGTTCTTCTGGGTGGCGTTCCGCTCGCCCAAGCTGGTCCCGCGCGGCATGCAGAACCTCGGCGAGATAGCGCTCCTGGGCGTGCGGGACCAGATCCTCCGCCCGTCACTGGGCCGGAAAGGCGACTCTTACCTGCCGTTCCTCGTGTCGCTGTTCTTCTTCATCTACATCATGAACGTGATGGAGCTGATCCCGATCCTCCAGTTCCCGGTCACGTCCAGGATCGGCTTCGTCTGGCCGATGGTATTCATCGGCTACGTCCTCTACCTGTACCTGGGCGTCAAGCACCAGGGCGCCTGGGGCTACCTCAGGAACATGATCCCGCCGGGCGTGCCGGCGCCGATCTACATCATCCTGGTCCCGGTCGAGCTGCTCAGGTTCTTCGTCTTCCAGCCGTTCACCCTCGGGGTCCGGCTCTTCGGGAACATGTTCGCCGGCCACCTGCTCCTGACGATCTTCACGATCGCGACCTGGTACCTACTCAGCCTGTCCGTCGGGCTTGTCTACGCCGTGGGCTCCTTCGCGCTGGCGATCTTCGTCTTCGTGCTCGAGACCCTGGTCACCCTGCTGCAGGCGTTCATCTTCACCACGCTGACCGCCACGTACATCGCCAGCTCGGTGGAGCCGGCACACTGACCGCTCTGTACCTACGACCCATCCGGCGGGACGAGCCGCCGGTACGACACGTAAAGGACTGAATCCATGTCTCTTGGCGCAACTGTCGCCGCTGGCGCGACCCAGGTGATCAGCTTCAACGCCGGCGCCATCGGTTACGGCCTCGCGGCCATCGGCCCCGGCATCGGCATCGGCCTGGTCTTCGGCCACGCCATCGAGGCCATGGCCCGCCAGCCGGAGGCCACCGGCCGGATCTCGCTGTACATGTGGATCGGCTTCTCGCTGACCGAGGCGCTCGCGCTGATCGGCCTGGTGGCCCCGTTCATCTTCAAGTACTGAGGCGACCGCGTCATGATTCACCTCGCTGCAGATACGGCGTCGACGAACCCGCTGCTGCCGTCGTGGCCCGAGTTCATTATCGGCACGATCCTGTTTCTCATCGTGTTCGGCGTGCTCGCCAAGGTCCTGCTGCCGAGGGCCACCAAGATGCTGGCCGACCGGACCGAACAGATCGAGGGCGGCCTGGCCCGCTCCGAGGAAGCGCAGGCCGAGGCCAAGGCGCTGCTCGACCAGTACCGCCAGCAGCTCGACGACGCCCGGCGCGACGCGGCCCGGCTGCGCGAGGAGGCCAGGGAGCAGGGCGCGCAGATCATCGCCGAGATGCGCGAGCAGGCCCAGGCCGAAGCGCGCCGGGTCACCGAGGCCGCCCAGTCCCAGATCGAGGCCGAGCGGCAGCAGGCGCTGACCTCGCTGCGGACCGAGGTCGGGACGCTGGCGACCGAACTGGCCAGCCGGATCGTGGGCGAGTCGCTCACCGACGAGGCCAGGCAGAGCCGGATGGTGGACCGTTTCCTCGACGACCTCGAGGTGGCCGGCCAGTGAGGCACCGCACCGGACCGACGGCGGGAACTCAGCCCCGTTCGGTAAAAAAGACCGGAGTACGGCCGGGAGGCGATGAACGTGCGCGGCGCGAGTAGGGCCTCGTTCACCGCCCTCACCGAGCAGCTCGCGGCGGCCAACATCACCAGCGCCACCGTGGCGACCCGGCTCGGCAACGAGCTGTTCGCCGTGGTCGGCCTGCTGGACACCGAGCACGGGCTGCGCCGCGCCCTGTCCGACCCGGGCAAGCCCGCGGCCGAGAAGGCCGCGGTGACCTCGGCGCTGCTGCACGGCAAGGTGGCGGGGCGCACCGAGGCGCTGATCGTGGCGGCGGCCGAGTCTCGCTGGGCCACCTCGGGCGACCTGGTGGACGCGATCGAGCAGCTCGCGGTGGAGGCCATGGTCATCGCCGGGGAGGCCGAGGACGGCCTGGACGACCTGGAGGACGGGCTG
>DATNFM010000321.1:0-27893 GCA_035606435.1 Streptosporangiaceae bacterium
GCTGCGCGCTTCGGTGACGCCGTCGGTGTACATGATCATGGCATCGCCCGGTCGCAGCAGAAGGCGGGTGTCGTGCAGGTCGGGGTCGTCGAACAGCCCGAGGAGGGTTCCCGGGCGCCCGGCTGTCTCAACTCGCCCGTCCGAGCGGCGGATCAGGGCCAGCGGGTGTCCGGCAGAGCTGATGCGCACGGAGGTGGCGCCGAGGCGAGGGCGCACGGTGGCGTAGATCGCGGTCAGGAACCGGGGGTCATCAGCGGCCCAGTCCAGCATTGCCTGGTTCAGCCCGGCCAGTATCAGGCTCGGCCGCGCCTGTCTGAGCGCTTCGCCTCGCAGCGTGTAGCGAGCGAACGCGGTGCTCTTGGCCGCCGCGATCCCGCTGCCGCACACATCGCCGACCACGAGTCCCCAGCTGCCCCCGGCAGACGGGAACACGTCGTAGAAGTCGCCGAGTACTTCCGCGCCCGTCCCGCCGGCCCGGTAGCGGGCGGCTACCTGCAGTCCCGGGATCTTCGGCAACTGCGGCGGGAGCAGGATCTGCTGCAGGGTCCGGGCAAGAACGGCTCGCTCTGAGCCCAGCCTGAGCGCGGTGCGCAGCGCCACTTCTTCGGAGGCGACGTGGGCCAGGTCGGCCAGCACCCCGACGTCAGGAGAACTCCAGGGCTCGGCTCGGTGGTCGGCCACGCAGAGCGCGCCGACGGTCCTGCCGTCCGGGTCGCGCACCGGGAACCCGGCCCACGCCATCAGGCCGCCGGATTCGCCGCGGCCCGGCCCGGCCGGCTGGCCGGTCGCGGCATCGTCGATGATCAGTTCGCGGCCCGAATCGACAACCTGCTGCCGCATCGATCGCTCGACCGGGCCCGGCTCGGTACCGGGTCTCCGCGAGGCGCCCCAGAACGGACCGGACAAATCCCTGCCGACGATGGTTACCGACGCCTGCGGTCGGCGCAGTGCCGCCACCGCCAGCCGTGCGACCCGATCGAAGGAATCCTGCGGGGGCACGTCGGCTGATCCGGGCGGCGGCATTTCTTGTGCCTGATAGGACGCGCCGGCAGATCCATTCTCATGGATAAGTTCTGCAGCCCTCGGGCCGTCCGGCTGAGTCGCGGCGGCTGGCCTGCCTGAGATCCCCACTTTTCCCGCCTCCGCGATAGATTCGCATTCCGTATTCGGAGCAGGCAAGAGTCCGGACCTGTATACGGGCAGTCTATAGAACCGCGAGCAAGAGGACTTGCCTGATCAGGCACACCGCGGACCACGATCAAGGCCGATGGCCCGATTGCATCGCGTTTGCCAGGACGCGAGTCAGGATTGGGTGCCGGCGGAGGCCTGCAGGCCGGCCAGGATCGTGTCGAGGCCGGTGCTGAATCGCCGGTCGCGGTCATCGGCCCACACGTGCTCGCCGAGAGCGGAGAGGACCGGGAACCGGTCGGCCGGCAGGGAGCGGAAGAACTCATGCAACTGGTGCCTGGTCGCAGGGTCCTGTACCCGCTGCTCGTTGACGGTGGTGCGGTCGCTGAGCGCGAAGCCTACGGCATAGTCATGGACCAGCCAGAACGCGGGCGCGGTCATCTGCCCTGGCAGCCCGGACCGTTTCAGCGCGGTCAGTAGCGCCTCGGCCAGCGCGAGAGAGTGCGGGCCGAGCGGGTCACGGATCTTGAGCATGGCGGCGATGCCGGGATGGCCTTCCAGAACTGCGCGCAGGCGGCAGGCGAGCATCTTGACCTGCCCGGTCCAGGCGAGATCGTCGTCAGCACGGCAGTCGACCTCGGCCAGCACCTCGTCCACAACCAGGTCGCAGAGCTGTTCCTTACTGCGGACGTGACGGTATAGCGCAGCCGGAACCACGCCGAGGCGGGCGGCGAGCGCGCGCATGCTCAGCGCGGCCGCGCCGTTGCTGCTGATGATCTGGAGCGCTTCGGTGGTGACGCGCTCGCGGGTCAGTATCTGGCGGCGAGTTCCCTGGCTGCCGGGGGGGTTAAACCACGGCAGCCGGTCCGCGTCAGCCGGCTGCTGAGGGGTGCTGGCCATGGCGGGCTCCTGACTCTTGACTTGACTGTGAACAGCGTACACGTTATAGTGAACAGTGTTCCTTGGAAGTGAATGTCGTTCATCAGAATTGCATTTTAATCCCGGGTCGCCGGGCCGTCGGCCCGGCGAGAACCAGAGGAGAACGGCATGACGATCACGACGAACTTGGACGTATTCGAAGACCTGCGCAATGCCCAGGATGAGTTGCTGCGGATGACCAGGATGCCTGGCCAGTGGCTGGCCCAGCCGGGCTCGCAGCCCGGCGGCTATGCCAGCCAGGCCTGGGGGCCCGCGGTGGACATCACCGAGCGCAAGGACAACTATGTCGTAACGGCCGAGGTGCCCGGCGTCGAGGCAGCCGACCTCGAGGTCACGTTCGCCGATGGCTTGCTGACCATCCAGGGCAAGCGGCATCCCGCTGACGACATATCGGACGATAAGGTCCACCGGGCCGAGCGCCGTTACGGGGCCTTCCGCCGATCGATCACCCTGCCCAGCCACGTCCAGGCGGACAAGATCGATGCCACGACGCAGGACGGCGTTCTGCGGATAGTGCTTCCCAAGACAGACGAAGTGCGGGCAAAGCACATCCAGGTGCACCCCGGCCGGGCTAAGCCGGCGGTCATGGCGCCGGCCGCCAAGAACGGCGGCTGACCGCTCGGGCAGCGCGACTGTCCAGCGCAGCCTCCGCGCTGCCCGCCAGGCCCCTTCTGCCGTCACCCGCTGCACGGGTGCCGGCAGAAGGCCTGCTCACCGGCTCGAGCGCTTCGAACGCTCGAACAACGCGAATAGAAAATCTGACCGAGGCATTCGGCCGCGCCAGTCAAGCCGTCGGCGCCGCGAGAGGCACAAATGATGCTGTCCCGCTACGGGACACGAACGGACTTGCGTCATGGCACTGGCTAGCATTCAAGATCTCAAGAGCGACCCTTCTAGTAATTCCGGCCAGGCCGCGCCCGACCGCGCGAGGTTGAGCCTGGATCCCGCGACCGTGCGGTCAGCCGGCATCAGCGGCGGGTGGTGGCCGCGCTCCAGGGACGCCCTCACCGAGCTGCCCGGGCTTATCGCGGAGCTGAACAAGCTGATCGGCCGCGTCAGGCGAATTGCGCTCCAGGTAGATGCCTTCGATAACATTCCCCATCGGCTCTTCGCCGACGGGCGAAAGGTGCACGTAGCCTGGTTCAGGCATATGAACCCCCAAACCGCCATCTTGACCATGGCCGACCAGGACGACCTGATCCTGCTGGTCATACCACCCGAGGCTAGCCCGGCGGCTGCCGCCGAGGCGCTCAGGCTGGCGGCGTCCGGCCGCCGAGCCCAGCAGCCCGAAAGCATCCTGGCCGCCGGCATCGCCGCCGAAAGCGACCTGCCCAGTAACCCGATTGGCTAACGGAATTGCTCACAGACTCGGCGAGACGAGGCTCTCTCGGAGGCTGGGTATCGACCGGTAACGCCCGAGATCCGGCCGGAAGGCTTGAGGCAGGGGAGACGCCGCAGGCCTGTCGTGAACGTCGGCGACACGTCTGCCACAGTCAGGGCGTACGCAGGAGACGGACTGGGATAGTGGAGACAGGCGTCGTTCGGCGCGACAGCAGCCGGGTATCGGGCCCAACTTAGCCCGGATTGCGGACGTCTTAGCCCTGGTGCGACGTCTTAGCCCGGATTAGGGACAAATTTTGCCGGATTTATCCCCATTCCGGTGGCCGCAACCCGGGCTAAGATCGCATAACTCGGGCTAACACGTCCGCAACCCGGGCTAAGCCACGGGCTAAGACCGCGAAGTCCGGGCCAGGTGGCGCCAGCCGCGGACAGCGACCTGCGCGTTCGGCGCTTGACGAATGTCTGGATGTCTGAAAAATGCCCTCTTAACATGGACGGATCGTCCCGGGGAACCGATCCTGATCGCCTAGGCCTCAGCGGCGCTGAGGGAGCGATAGGCAGGGAGGACAGCGACTTGACAGTGCTCGATTCGACAGTGCTGAGCGCCGGAGAGTGTCGCGCGACATTAGCGGCGAACGAGGCTCTGCCCGAGACTTGGCTCGCGATCTATCTGGCCGGCTCCCTGATACGAGGGTGGGGTAATCCCAAAAGCGACCTAGACGTGTACGTCATCACGGCTGAACCCTGGCAAGGCGGCCGGGTCGCTGACGAAGTGTCGGTGACAGCGGGAATCGTTCCGGTCAAGGCCTTCTACGTTGACGGGCGCCGCTGGGACGTTGAGTTCTGGGCCGACCGGCAGGTCGACCGGATACTGGATTACGCGGCCTGGGACAAATTCGAGAGCGGCGCATCCAAAGGCTCAAGTCTGACCGCAACCGAGGTCGCATTCGCCAATCGCCTGAGCAGATGTCACGTAATCGACGGCGCCGAATGGGTCAGCGATCGCGCCAAGCAGTTCGAGGCCTCCGCGATGAAGAGCATTGTCGTGGCTGAGGTCCTGGATAACGTTGACGGCATGGTCGAGGATGCCGTCGGCATGATCGAGGTCGGCGATTACGTGAGCGCGACCACCTCGGCAAGGCTCGCCTTTGATGCGGCGGTCGATGCCTTGCTCGCAAGCCTTGGCGACTACGAGCGCCAAGTGAAATGGCGCGCTCGCCGCTTGCTCGAAATGCGTCCCTCCCAGCTTTCTTTCGACCAGTACTGGCAGGTGGCGACCATGCGGGACTTTGATCAGGCTGCTCCAGAGAAGTGGATCCGCAGCGTGTTGCAGTCATGCCAGGAGCTGGCCCAGGCCGTGAGCCTGTGACTCCTCACCGGCCAGGCGAAAGCTAAAAGGAAGGAGGTGCAAGATGAAGAAGTACACCAAGCCGACCGTCAAGAAGGTTAGCTTCGGGACCGTCCTCAGTTTGGCGCACTAGCAGTTTCCCGGTGATCGGCTGCGCCTTTGACCGGGCGCAGCCGACCATCTGCGGGAAAAGAAAAGGGATCATGCCTGGGTTAACGCTTCGGCGGCCGCGGCGAACGAACGTGGGCCTGCTCTGGTCGGCCGCTTCGGTCAGTTCGCTTGGCACCGCCGCCACGGCCGTCGTCCTCCCGCTCGTCGCACTGGAGTCGCTGCACGCCTCGGTATTCGAGGTGGGCGTGATAGCCGCGCTCGCTAACGTGTCATGGCTGCTCTTCGGCCTGCCGAGCGGGGTCTGGGCCGACTTGCTGCCTCGCCGGATCATGCTCGTCGGCTGCGACCTGGTACGGGCCGCGGCGCTCGCGTCCATTCCGGTAACGGCAGTCTTGCATTGCCTGACGATCTACCAGCTCGGCGGCGCGGCCTTCGTGGTCGGCACGGCGTCGGTGTTCTTCGATGTCGCTTCCCAGAGCTTCGTGCCCGAAATCGTCGCTGACAGCGAGCTCATGTCGGCTAACAGCAAGATCGCCGGTGGTCAACAGGCCGCTGCGACCGCAGGTCCTGGTATCGGCGGGTGGATAGTCCAGCTCGTTAGTGCTCCCGCTGCCCTGCTGCTCGACGTCGCGAGCTATCTAGTATCCGCGCTTTGCCTGTGGAGTATCCGGGGGGCTGGCCGTGAGCGGCCGGCTCCGCCTCAAGCAGAAGGCGGGCTGGTGGCGCGGGTCCTCGCTGGCCTGCGCTTTGTCTGGCACGACTCGATTCTGCGGCCCCTCATGCTGATGGCCACGAGCTTCAACTTTTTCGGGGCCGCTATCGGCGCCGTGCAGGTGCCGTTCTTGCTGCGCACCTTGCACCTGCGGCCAGGGGTGGTCGGCCTGCTCATGGCAGTCGAGGCTCCGGGTGCGCTGCTCGGCACGGTCGCCGCCCGGCGGCTGACGGACAAGCTCGGCAGCGCGCGTACCGTCGCGGTTTGCGTTATCGCCTCACCGGCGTGCGCGATCTTGATGCCGGCGGCCGGTCGTGGGCTGGGGACCATCTGGTTCGCCGCCGGATTCGCGGGCTGCGCGCTGTTCATGGTCGTGTCCAGCATTGTCACGCGGGTCTACCGGCAGCGGTTCGTACCTAAGGACATGCTTACCAGGGTCACCGCCGTCAATCGGTTCGTTTCCTGGGGCGCCTTGCCGATAGGCGCCGTAGTGGCCGGAGCGATCAGTACGGCTATCGGGATCCGCCCCGCGCTCCTCCTGCTCGCGGTCGCGATGCTGCTCGTCACCCCGCTGCCATTCTTCGCGTCCCGCTTGCGCGTCACTCGTGAGCTCGACTCAGAGCCTGCTGCCGTCGGCGCCTAGAGGGCCGGACTCGTCTGCCCGGGAGGTAACAATGTGCGGCATCGCCGGAATCGCGGCCATCGGCGGAGACCTGGGCCCGGACGCCAGAATGCTGCTGCGGACAATGAGCAGGGCCGTCGCGCACCGAGGTCCTGACGGCGAGCGTATCGAGGTCGACGGTTCGGTCGGCTTCGCGTTCCGGCGGCTGGCGCTGGTGGATCCGGCGCACGGTGACCAGCCGCTGTTCGACACCAGCGGACTGGTCGCGCTCATCGCCAACGGCGAGGTCTACAACGACGCGGAGCTACGAGGCACGATGCCGGATGCGCGTTTTGTGACCAGATCCGACTGCGAGGTACTTGCCCATTTGTACGCGGCGCGGCAGCAGTACTTCCTTGACGACGTTCGCGGGATGTTCGCGATCGCCCTGCATGACCGGCGCAGGCGCAGGCTTGTCCTGGCGCGCGATCGCTTCGGGATCAAGCCGTTGTATTTCGTGCAGCTCGGACCTGTGATCGCATTTGCCTCGGAGATCAAGGCGCTGCTCAGCTTGCCGGACTGCCCAAGGGAACTCGACTGGAACTCGGCGCTTTCCGATCAATTGGTGCACGGTGCTCCGGTGATGTCCCTCGACGGGCTGAACTGCTGGTTCCGCGGCATCGAATACGTCGCTCCCGGCACGGTTCTTACGATCGACCTCGCTGATGGCTCACGGCAGTGTCATACCTACTGGCAGCTACCGGATTTCACCGGAACGGACGCCGCGTCAGATCGCGAACTCGTCGCATCGTATCGTGACCTCCTCGCCAATTCCGTCGACGAATGCGCTTCCGCCGATGCCGAGGTGGGCCTGTTCCTCAGCGGCGGGATCGATTCGGCCGCCGTGGCGGCGCTAGCTGCCGAAGCCGGGCACCAGGTCCATACGTTCACGGTCCGAAGCGCGAGTACGGCCGTCAACGGCGACGCCGATGCGGCCGGCCTGGTCGCGGCTACCTTGGGGCTCCGCAATGATCAGGTTGTCTTCTCCTCCGATCAGGTCCCGAGCGCGGACGAATGGCGGCGGTTGCTGTGGTTGCTTGAGACGCCGTTGTGCAGCCCGGCGCAGTATTACACCTATCAGCTTCACGCGCATGCGCGCCGCACGCGACCTGACCTGAAAGGCATGATGCTGGGGCAGGCCAGCGACGAGTTCAATGGCGGCTATTCCGGCGTGATGCCCGGAGCGCAGGACTGGCCGGGCTTTGAGGCTGTCCTCGGCCAGTTCGCCAGGACGACCGCGCTCCAGCAGTTTCCGGCGTTGTTCCCCTGGCAGTCGCATGCGGGTGCATCGCCGATTACAGGCGCCGTGGCCGGAGAACGGCGTTTCACATCGGATGCCTATCCGGACTTCATTCGCTGGAAATACCGCGATATTCAGCAGTACAACTGCTGGCACGAGGACAGGACGGCGGCCGGCAACGGAATCGAGGCCAGGGTGCCGTTCCTGGACCACCGGATCATCGAGCTCATGAGCACCATCCCGCGTTCGAGGCGCCCTGGGCTGCTCTGGGACAAGGCAATCTTGCGGGCTGCGGTCGCCGGCATACTGCCTGATGAGATTGCTACGCGCCCGAAGGTGTCGTTCTATCATGGCGACGGCTCCGAGCACACGCACCGGGTCTTTCTGAAGATGCTGATGCAGGACGATTGCGCGCTGGTTGAAGAGGCCCTGGCATCCAAGGGCGGCTCGGACTATCTCAACGGCGACGTCATGCGAGCCTGGCTGGGCGACCTTTACGCCAGCCGCAAGCCAGATGGGATCGAGTATTTTCTCAGATTGATCAACCTCGGGCTCCTTGATGCAATGACCCGCGAGATTCCGCCGACCCTGACCGAGCAGCCGGTCTGTCTCCGCACCTGGGACGTCCGGCGGGGCGAAGAGGCGATCGAGGACACCGCGCTGAGTTGCGGGCTAGCGGGAACTCGCTTCCCGGAAATGACCGATCAGATATCCCTCGCACCGGATGTGGAACTGGTGCAATCGGTGACCGACGAGAGTGTGCTCTATCTGGCTGTCAACGGTCAGTTCGAATTCGTCATAGAGCGCGCTGACGCGCCCGAGTGGTACTCATTTCTGCGCGGGCTTCGCGCAGGAGAAGAACGCCTGGGCGACGTCCTGCGCCGCGCGGCCGTTGAGCTCACTGAGATTGAGCCGTTTCTCCGCGACTGCGTGGTGGCCGGGCTGGTGCTAGTCGAGCCCGGTCAGGCGGCTCGGGGGGTGGAAGCGGCGACGTGACCGTATTGTCGCGCCGCGGCCAGCGTGGCAACCCGAAGAGGACCGACGCGGTTAAAAGCGGTGACCGGCTCGGAGTGACCGTTCGCGCCGTAGGCCTCGCGATCGGCGTAGCTTACGTGATCCGGCTGCTCACCATGGGTGGCTACTACGCGGAGCTTGGTGGTGTCGTTGGCGCCGACTGCCTCGCCGGACTCACGCTCTGGCGACTGGGACGCATCCGTTCGCTGCCCAGAGCCCAGCTGCTGGAGAACATCGGGTATCTCACCGTATTCGCGCTCGCTATCGCTGTCACGGTTCTCGCCCGGCCGAAATGGCTGGCCACCGCAGGAGCCTGGCCCTGGTACGTAGCGGGCCTGGTAGTCGGACTCTGCCTCATCTGGGTCTCTGGACTGCGGCCCGCGGCGATTGCGTCAGGAGAACTAGCCTTCCTGGCCGGATCCAAGCCCGTCGCCGACACCATCGTCGGCTCCGCCATCCTGCTTGCCGCAGGCGCCGCCGAGGAGGTCATGTTCCGCGGCCCGGCCCTGGCCCGGCCTTTGCCCGCGGCAATTCAGGCCGCACTGCTGGGCGCCGTGCTCTTCGTGGCACGCCATCACTTCCCGGGCTGGGCGTCGGTGCGGCGATCCGCTGCCCGTATCTATGCGATTGAGATTGCCTCATCACTTGCATTCGTGATTCTGACGATAATGTCGGGCTCGATCTACCCGGCCGTCGTAGCTCATGTAATTAGCAACTGCCCGGCAGTGATAATTCTTATTCAACGTGGTCGCATGGAAGATTCGAATCATGGAATATAAGTCAGATCCCGGCCCTCGCTCCATTCCTCGCAGGCCGCTGCATGCACGTACTCGCAAGTTTAAAGACAAGGTGTTCATCGCGGTGGACAGCGAGTCCGCAGAACTGAGCGAGACCGGCGCGGTAATCTGGCAGTCCATTGACGGGTCTCGTACCATCCACGATATCGCGGCGATTATTCAAGCTGACTATGACGTTGCCGCGGAGCTGGCCCTCGCTGACGTCCTGGACTTCCTGAGCGAGATGGCCAGCTCCGGTTTCATAGAGTACTGAGCACCGTGGATATTTACGAGAGTAGCTTTCGTCACTGGGACGTCCGTGCCAGCGTGCGTTCCAAGCCCAGGCGCGAACTGACCGGAGAGCCTAGCCAAGGCCGCCTCTTCTTCCCGCCCGAGCAGGTCCCGGTGGCGGCCCATGCCCTGGTCAAGGACCTGCCCGGGGGCGGCGAGTTGCCGGTTCACGCGCTGTACCAGTATCTGCACCTGACGACTGTGCTCGAGCAGACAACCGTCGTGCCGGTTGCGAGCCAGATCGCATCGGATCGGCTGAATATCGAGCTGCCAGCGGCCTTCCGCGCCGACGCATTCAAGATCTGCACGGACGAGGCTTGGCATGCCCAATTCAGTTACGATTTCATGTCGGACGTGGCCGCCGTTACCGGTATCGAGCCGAGGGCGCTAGTAACGCCGGGATATACCAGGAAGGTCAGCCGGGCCCGTGAGATGCTCGACCCCTCGTTGAGACCGCTGCTGGACATCTTCTTCGCTGTAGTCACCGAGACCCTCATCTCAAGATTGCTCTCAGATATCCCTAAGGATCGCCGCCTCGTGCCTGAGGTATGCGAGATCGTGGCGGATCACGCCGAGGACGAGGGTCGCCATCATGCCTATTTCAGGAGCCTGGTGCAGTATCTCTGGACGCGCATCAGCGCCACCGAGCGCCGGCTTATAGGCGTTCAGGTTCCCGTGCTCGTTAGAGCGTTCCTTGAACCGGACGTCGAAGCTGCCGTTCGCATGCTTCAGGCGATTGACACGCCGGCGGGCGACATCAATTCGATCATCTCCGACTGCTATCCAGCGCTCGACGAGCATGGTTTCGGCCGGGCCGCGGTCGGTACGGTGCGAGCCTTCCGAGATGCCGGAGCCTTCGAGGATCCGCAGGTCGCGGAGGCCTTCGCGCGGGCCGGCCTGTATGCGAATCTGGGGGAAGACAGAGCAGGCGTGCGCTATGAGTATTGATGACTGGCTCGGCCCGCTGCGCGGAAGAGGGCTCGTTCCCGCGGATAGTCTTGCCGTGTTCGTCGTCGGCTCGGCGGCACGCTGCTGGGACAACGAGAGAAGTGACTTTGACATCTATGTAGTCACCGCCAGCGAGTGGGCAACCGAGACCAGCAGCATCATGCGAATGCCGCTTAATCCGCCGCGAGTCCGCAATGAGATGTTCTATGACCAGAACCGGCGGTGGCAGGTTACGTACTGGCTGGTCAGCCAGATTGAGCAGATGCTCGCGAAGGTCTCATGGGACGAATATGACCGCGCGGTGTTCGCCGATGACTTCTTGTCGTACAGGGAGGAGCTTGCGCTCGGCCGGCTGGAGAACTGCCGGCCATTGCTGGGCGATGACTGGATACTGAAATACCGGGAACGGCTGCGCGCGACGGCGTTCCGTTCCCTCGTTGTGGCTCGATCGCTCAGCGCGGCCGATAACGCCATCGAAGACGCGTTGGGTCAAATGGAGTCTGGTCATATGGAAAGCGCCACGATCTCCGCGAGATGTGCGCTTGGCCACGTCATCGACACTCTGGTCGAAGCGCGCGGCGAGTATGGCAGCCAGATGCCGAAGTGGCGACCAAATAAATTCCGCGCCGTATCTCCGGCGGCACTCTCCTTTGAGAAGTACTGGGAACTCGAGACCATGCGCGATTATGACCCGCAGGATCCGGGCCGATGGATAAGAGAGGTGCTCGCTATCTGTCAGGACATATCAAGTAAAGTGGGGCTGTCATGGCCTGGCTATGGCCGTCCGCCCAAGTGAAATCGTGATCCGCCTCTATATCGACTCAACGAGCCTGAACTCAGTGCGACTGACTTTCAGCCCATTCTGGGAAGCGATTGCGAGTCTTGCGCTTCTAGCTCGCTATCGCGGGCCTGGGCCTCCGCTTTATGCGCGCTGGGTCGCCGGGGTACGTGCGGACATGCCCGCCGAATTCTCCCTTGACCTGGTGGGCATGATGGGTGTACCAAACTCGCCGATCCTGTCTCTGGCTCAGGCCCACATCCCGGATCCGTCGCGTAACAGCATAACGACCGAATTGCAATATCTCAGAGATAGTAACGCCGAGACGAATGAGCGGACTTTTGACCTGATCGAGCGGTACTGGCAGTGGGCGATCGCCCCGTACTGGTCATCGATACGAGTCAGTCTTGAGGACGAGGTCTTGTTCCGGGGCCGAACCCTGGCGGTGGCGGGGCCCGAGGCGATGCTTGCGGAACTCGGCGGGAGCGTCTCATGGAGCCCGCCTCACATGACCGCGCCCTATCACCGGGACCTGACCCGTGCCCTCGGCAGTACCAAGCTCCTGCTCGTACCCAGCGTGTTCGCCCGAGGAGTGCGAATGTTCGCGGAGCGTGACACCGTGATAGCGATGTCGTACCAAGCCAGGACTGCGGGCTTCGCCGCCGGACTGAACCAGCGCCAGCCGAGCCAGCCTCAGGCCGACCGCCTTACGATCTTGCTCGGCGATGGCCGGGCACGGGTGCTGCGGTCCCTCGAAATGCCGAAGACGACCACGGAAGTCGCGAAGTCCCTAGGCCTAGCCAAGAGCACGGTGTCGCAGCATCTTGCGGTGCTGACGAGCGCCGGAGTCGTGTGGCACCAGCGCATCGGGGGACGGGTGCTGTACCAGCTGGATCGCGCCGGGTTCGCGCTGCTGGAACAGCTGGGCCATTGAGATTACCTATACTGCGTTACGGTCCGCCAAATGGAGACATTCGATGGAATCAGGTGCGACGCCCACTGATGAACTTTCCGGTTACCGGCTGATCGATCAGTTTCCGACCGATCAGGGGCGCAGTGTCCACGTTGCGGAGACGGTGGACGGCGAGCGCGTACTCATAAAGCGGGCATATGACAAGACCTGGGTGCAGGACCTGACCGATCAAACTCGTCATTTTCTCGCTCTGCGGAAGGTGCTCGGCCAGCACGGGCCATATCCGAAAGTGATCAAGTACGGCGCGGGGCTGCTGGTCATGAGCTTCTATCCGTACGGCAGCCTGGACGATCTTTCGCTGGGTGACGACAAGCCACTCGTGGCTAGCCTGACCGCGACTGCCGTCAGCGACTTGTTCGAGATAGCGAACCAGTGGCCGCCTGAGGCGACGGCGAGCGAGGAAGTCAAGTCGGCTGCGGCTGACTTCCTGACCGCCCAGGCCGGCAAGCGGATGGCGCGCCTGCACCGCGCGCTGGCGACTTCGGCTGGCTTAGCGTGGGCCGCCGAGCGCTATGACAACCACCGGACCAACGCCGAGGCGCTCACGCAGATGTCTGCGTGGATCACCGGCGGCGCACTGGCCGCCTGCGCGCCGAAGCTCGGGCCGTCCCGACTCGGCCTGGCTGCCCACGGCGACTTCGGCCTGAACAACATCATGCTGGCCGGGCCGCCGACGCCGGATGCGGGCCTGATCTTCATCGATACCCGCGGGATCTGGCTGGACGAGCTGCCCTGGTGGGATCCGGTTATGGATCTTGCGACGCTGCTGGCTTTTCACTGCCGGATCGAGCCGGCGTTCGCCGCGGCCGGCGGGCGCACCCCGCCTGAGGTGCTGACCGCGGCCGCGCGCCTGAGCGAATCCGAAATCATGGACATCGCGGAGCGCAGTGAGGCCGTCGCCGCCTGGGTTAGCCAAGATCCGGCCTACCGGGACCGCCTTGAGGTAGAGATCGCGATCCGGCTCCTCGGGAGCGTGAGCGTGCAGATCCTGACCGCTCCCAGCCATGGCGAGGCCAGGGCCTCCGCGGTCCTGCGCCTGTACGCCGATCAGGCGGCCCGGGTCACCAGCGTCTTGTCCAGCTACGTATAGAGGAGGACGAGAAATGGACCGTGACGGCACCAGGGCCGATGTGCTGACCGCGACTGGCCGCAAGCTGGCCTCATCTGACGCCGACGATCGCAGGCGGGCGCTGGCGAAGACCTACGAGAAGCTGCGCTTCGTGCAGTTCGAAGATTTCGTCAACGGCGAAAGGCTAGCCGGAATCGTGCGGGAGCTTATGCCTGAGGTACGGCGCCACACGATCCGCATCGTCCGCCCTCCTGAGGTCAGTACCGGGGTGCTCAGGAACGGTCGCCGGTTCGGCCGGATCGACCCGGCACCGTTCGAAGGCGGCGAGCTCAGCCCGCAGGGGCAGGCCGCTGTGCAGGCGGCATTCGACGCCAGCGGGCTGAGCCGTTTCGTGACCGACCTGCTGGCCGCGAGCCAGCCCATCGTCGAGGACATCACCGGCCGCAAGCTCCGGTATGACCGCACGTTCCTGCTGACCTACGGCGAGGCTGACTTCATCGCGCCGCACGGTGATACGCAAACCAGCCGCCGCATCATGCTCCAGATGCCGGTGAGCACCGAGTGCCGTTCGGCCATGCAGGTCATGCGAGATGGCTGGATGGAGCCTTACTACGACAACCTGGGGGCGCTGCGCATCCACGGGCCCGGCATCTGGCACGAGGTGCTGCCGGTACTGCGACTCGACAATGGCGGTGAGCCAGAACGCGTGCTGATCACGGCCCGGCTCCCTTACGCCGACGATGAATGAGGCTCGCCAGCGGGTAATCGTCATTCCCGCGCACGGAAAAGGAACCCGGCTGCGTGAAGTGACCGCGGGCCGGGCCAAGACGCTCATGGAGGTGGCGGGTGAGCCCATCTTGGCCAGGCTGCTGCGAGCGGCGCAGGCCGGCGGCGCGCACGTGGTGGCGTACGCGCGGCCATCTGACGCCGACGTGCCCGCTTGCGTAGCCGCGTACGGCCGCGGAGTGCATTTGGGCAGGCACGAGCCCCTGGGTTACCTCAACGATCTGATGGACATCGCCCGTGAGGTCGGCGACGAGTTCACGGTGCTCGACTGCGACCTGGTCGCACCGCACCCTGAGGTCGTCGGCTTCATAGCCGCCACTGCGGAGCATGAGCGGGCGAGCATGCGGTTCGCGGTTTCCGCGAGCCCGCCATCGGCCGATCCGCGCTCGATCAGGGTGATCGCCGGCCCAGAAGGCGGCCTGGAGCTGGGTGATGGGGCCGACAGCCGGCTGCCGCGGGCGGTAGGCGCGTATCACTGGCGGCCGGCCGCCGTCGCGTCGGGCCGCCAGTTCGCCGGCGAGGGACGTGGCACTTTCCACGGCTACCTGGAATTCCTCGCGGCCCGGCGCGAGCCGGTCGCGGTCGTCCCGTTCACTTCCGCGCTTAACGTCAATACCCCGGCCGAGCTCGACCTGGCCAGGAGGCTGGTGCGCGAATGGCGAGCCGAGGGCCTGGAATAGCGGATATGGCTAAACCTCCGGGCGCTTCCTACCCGGTCCCGCTGCCGTCTGAGGCCGTCCCGATCCAGCGGGTGCGTCACACGCTGGGCTGCCTTGGCCAGGCGGCCGGCAGCACCGCTCGCTTGGCCGGCCGATCATTTCGCGGCCACCGCGCGGCCCGCACCCCGCAGGCTTCGCTCGGGGAGTACGAGAGGCGCTGGGCTGGAGTGGAGAGCCAGGAGCGCTGGCTGGCCACCACCGACCTGGCGCAGGCCACGGGACTGTCCTCCTACGGCATGAGCCAACTGCACGCGCTGCTTGACTTCGCCCCCTTCCGCGTGCCCGCCCCGGCGTTTTTCCGGTGGCGGGCGCGCAAGCTCGCGGCCATCGTCGGCACCCATCACGGAGCCTGCGCTCAGATCGCCGAGATCGGCTGCGGGGCCGGGAAGAACTTGCTGGCGCTGGCGGCGGCCGGCTACGAGCATCTCGCGGGCTATGACCCGACGGAGTCGGCGATCCGCGCCGTCACGTCACAGGCCCGCCACTTCGGCCTCAGCATCCAGGCCGGCCTGTTCGACCTGCTGCGTCCAGACGCCGAGGGCCTGGCCCGGCTGCCCGGCCAGGTGTTGCTGACCAACCATGTCATCGAGCAGCTGCCCAGGCACGTGCCGGCGGCGGTGGAAACCCTGCTGCGGGCCCAGCCGCTCGAGGTCGTTCACATCGAGCCGTGCCCAGAGTTGCTGCGGCCCTGGCGCAGCGCGCTCGATCTGGCGACGTGGATGCACACCGCTGCCAGTGACTACCAGCGGACGCTGCTTGGCGAACTGGCGCGGCGCCACGAGTGCGGTCAGATCACCGTGCTCGAAGTGACCCCCCTCGGCTATGGCCCGATGCCGCGCAGCCTGCCCACCCTCATTCGCTGGCGGCCGGGCCAGCCCTGAGCCGGGGGCGGCCGGCCGGGCGAGATCGCCCGACGAGGACCGAGTAGTCCAGCGGGCCGAGACCGTCGGCGATGGCCGAATCCGCGAGGGCGAGCGCGGCGGCCGCGATCGGCATCGCCACTCCCGACTCCTGCGCGGACTCCAGCACCAAGCGCATGTCCTTGGCGAATAGAGCCAGCCTGGAATCGGCACCGAACTCCCCGCTCTGGATCGCGGCGCGCTTGCGCTTCACCAGCGACCCGATGCGCGACCGGCCAAGCTCGTCAAGCACCAGGTCCTCATCCAGGCCGAGCGAGTCAGCGAGGGCGAGTGACTCGGTGAGCAAGGCGACCATGGGGGCCACGGCGGCGTTCACCACCGACTTTAATGCTGACCCGTCGCCCGCCGGGCCGACGTGAACGGGATCGCCGAGCGCCGCGAGGAGATCGCGCGAGCGGCCGAAGGTCGCCGCGTCGCCACCGGCCAGAATGCGCAGGATGCCGGCCCGCGCCTGCGGCACGCTGCCAAGGACGGGAGCGTCGAGAAACGCCACCGGTGGCGGGCCGGCCGCCGCGAACTCGGCGGCCAGCCCGATCGCCTCCGCTGGGCTGAGCGTCGACATCTGGATCACCACCTCGGGCGGCGCGCTGAGCAGGCCGCCGGTACCAGCGAGAACGTCGCGGACGGCGGCGGCGTCCGCGAGCATCGTGATAGCGAACTCACTCCCGCTGGTAGCCGCGGCCGGGCTGGAAGCCACCCGGGCCCCGCCGGCGGCCAGCGGCCTGGCCGCGGCCGGCGTCCGGTTCCACACGGTGACCTCGTGGCCGTCCTCCAGCAGTCGGCTAGCCATAGGCGCGCCCATCAGCCCGAGTCCGAGGAAAGCTACAGTAGCCACTGGCGCTCATCGTAACCGGCCGGTATGAGGAGGTGGCATGGTGCCGGATGACTGCCTTTTCTGCGAGCGGGTCGCTGGCCGGGATTTCTGGCTCCCGGTAGCGCAGACCAAGCACAGCATCGCGGCGGTTGCCAACCACCAGAGATCCACCGGCTCGTTAATCGTCATCCCCCGTCGGCACGCGCTCGCCCTGCCCGATCTCAGCGTCGACGAAGCGATCGACCTGTTCCGCACCATCCGCGCCGCCACGCTGGCGGTCGAGCGTGCGTACCGGCCGGATGCGATGTACGTCTGGCAAGGCGGCCGGATACCCCTCGCCCACATTCATGCCCGCATCTGCCCGAGGTACGAAGACGTTCCCTACACGTTCGTATCTAACGGACAGCTGCCGCTCACGCCCATGCCCGAACTGGAGGAGATCGCCCGCCGGCTGAAGGCCGAGTTGGGTGACGCCGCGGATGGTGCGTCGAGCCCGGCGCGGTACGCCTTCCGCGGGCAGGATCCGTGCCCGGTGTGTGATCACGTGGGCGCCGTTAAAGGTACCTGGCCCGAGGTGGCAAAGTCGGCGAGCTCGATAGCGATGGTTCCGTCTCGCCAGCCGGTTCCCGGCACGACGCTGGTGGTGCCCGGCCGGCACGTGCTGACCCAAGGCGAACTGCCTGAGGTTGAAGCCGACGATCTGTGGCTGCTGCTGCGCGCGATGGTCGGCGCCACCATGCGAGCGCTGCGCCCTCCTTCGTACCACGTTTCGCAGTACGTCGGCGCGCTGACCGGAGAGCCGCTAGACCACGTGTCCTGGCGCCTCGAGCCGCGCTTCCAGCTTCCCCCTGAGGATGCCGTCGCGGTGTGGTCGATGCCCGCGGTGCCCGTTCCTGAACGGCAGCGCCTCGCCGGTACGCTGCGGCAGACATTCCGGTGGTGAGCCTCGACGCGGCGGGCTGGTGGCGCACCCTGGTGCCGGAGGCTGGCTTCCGGTCGACGGTCACCGTCCAGGCCGGCGGGTGCGTGATCATCGTCCGGTCCGACGAAGGCACGGTGCTGGAATGGCTGCGGCGATACCTGCACGGCTTCTGGCCGGTCGGGTCATCCCCGGCTGGTCCCCTAGCCGGCCGCTTGGCGGCCGAGGTGACGGCCGTGGTGGATAAGGTCGCCAGGCACCGCCTGTGCGCGGCGTTAGGCCAGCCCGGCGCGGCCGAGCCGGTCGCGACGTTCATGGCGGCCCCCGGACTCAGTGCTGCCGGTCCCGGCCCGGCCGTGCTCGCCGGATGCCCCGACCAGCGGGTCGCCTACGTGCGGGACCGCGACCGGGTGCTGGTTCTGGGGGACGACGCGGACGCCGCCGGGCTGGCGGCCGTGCGGGTTGTGCGCTTGGCCGCTACCGCCTGGATGGAAAGCCAGCGGTGGGCGCTCGTGCACGCGGCCGCGGCGGCGCGCGAGGGTACGGGACTGGCCGTGATCGGGCCGAAGGGATCAGGGAAAACGGCAGCCGTCATGGCTTTGGCGTCCTTCGCCGGATGGCAGGTGATCGCGCATGACCGCGTCTTCGCCGGGTCCGTAGCAGGCGAGCCCCGCCTGCTGCCGTGGCCGAGTTCGCTGAACATCGGGCTCGGCCTGCTCCACGCGCTGGACTGGACGGACGCATTGCGGGCCCGGTACCGCGGTGGCGAGCCAGCCCCCTACCACCAGCGCGATGAGGTGACCGCGGCACTGCTCGCGGGCACCAGGACACCCGTCCGCGCGCACGGTTCCGAGGTGAAGGCGCAGCTATTCCCGGCGCAAGTTCGCGACTGGCTGGGAGTCGAGCTTGGCTCGTCCGCGGAGTTGGCGGCTATCGTCGTTCCCCGGATCGACCTCAGCCGTTCGCGGCCCGCGGCGTCGCCGCTCGCTCAGGTAACGTTCAGCGAACTGGACGTCTTTCCGGCGCCAGGCAAGACCGACTACTATCCCGACTTCCTGCGGTTCACGGGCCGGTCGCCGGTCGCACGGGGCCAGGCCGCGCTGGCGGCGTTGCGAGCGGCTGCCGCGCTGGTGCCCGCGTACCAGGTTGTGCTGGGGAACGACCTTGCCGCGAACGCGAACCTCCTGGCCCGGCTGACTCGCGGGGAGGGCTGTTGAGATCAGCCGACTGGGTATTCTGTGACGTAATGGCAGCAGTGAATACCATGCCGGCCCGAGCGGACGGCGTACAGCGAGAGCTGTTCGACAGGCTCTTTTCCGAATTCCGAGCTCGCGATCCGATTCTCCTCGCCGGGGGTGGTAGCCCGGCACTGGTGTGGCGGGCACTCAGCGACACCGGGGATCCAATCGTCATCAAATTCCTTGATGCGGCGGCGGGCCTGGTCGACGGGCACGACCTGCGGACGTTCAGGCTCAAGCCGCGCCAGATCGCGCAGGTGCACGCAAGAGCGCCGGGGATCTCGCCCCGGTACGTGCGGGTCATCGGGGAATGGCACGGTCAGGGGATGGCCGCGTACGTCATGCCGCACTACCGCGGCGAGCCGGTGAGCAACGCCCTGAAAGGCCAGGACGCCGATGTCACTGGCTTTCTCGCCACGCTGCGCACGATCTTGAAGACGCTGGCCGATGACGGCTATTCGGTCGCCGAATGGCCGGGTGACGTTGCCTACTTCCGCCGGCATTACCTGCATCGGGTGTGGCGCCGCCTGCCGCTGCTGCGGTCCCACCTCGACCGCGACCTGCTCGACGGCGCGGGAGCCTGGATCAACGGACGTCGGCGCCCGTCGGTCACCCACCTTTTAAGCCGCCTGGCCGGCGACCACGATCTAGTGTCCCGCATCGCGCCGGCGAGGCTGCATTTCCCGCTGCACGGTGATTTCAACCTCGGCAACCTCCTGGTGCACGAAAGCGGTTTCACCGTCGTGGACCCACGGGGAACGCTGAGCCCGTGGGACTCGGTCTATGACATGGCTAAGGTCATGTTCAGCCTGACCGTCTACGAGGCGGCCATGGCCGGCGGTTTCAGAATCGAGCGCCTCAGCGCAGCGGATGGTGTTCCTGCCTGCCGGCTTGAACTGCGGCATCCCCGGCCGGCGACGCTGGCCGCCGCATCGGCCCTGCCTGACCTGCTTGACGGTCTGGAGTTCTTCCGGCATCTCGACCGGGTCGACCCCGGTTGGCGGCAGCGCCTCGCATTCGCTCACGCGTTGCACTGCCTGGCCGAGGCGGCGTGCCGGCTGTCCGACCGCAAGCCGCTGAACTTGCCTGGCGGCCCGCAGGGCTGGGCCGCCTGCCTGGAACTCGCGAACGGCCTGCTGCTGACCGGCTTGTGCCTGCTCGATGACATCCTTGCGGCTCAGTCCGGCCTGATGCCCGCTGCCCTGTCCGAGATCGCCGATCCGGTCGGGGCGGCGCCCGCGGCAGGAAGCCGCGCATGGGCCTGCTGACCAGAAGCCTGGCCCAGGTGCTCGCCGACAGCGACGCGGCCCCCCCTGACGCCAGGTGTTTCTTCTATGACGAGGCGCGGCTGCGCGTCTCGGCACGAGGGCGCGACCAGGTGCTCTACCGGGCGGAGCGGGACGCCTGCCCGGCCCGGGCTGTGGTCGCGGCCGACGGGTCTGACTTCACGTGGCGACTGGACCGCGTCACCTATCCAGGCGTCGACCTGCCCACTGGCGAACTCGGGCGGTCGGTTGGGCACTGGAACCCGCCCGGCCAGTGGGAGATCTTCGAGGTGCTCCAGGGCGAGATCGTCGTGCTCACTACCCTGGGCCCTGGCCCGGTGGAACTGGTCCGGTGTCGCCCGGGCAGCGCCGTGTGCCTGCTGCCGGGCACCTGGCATCTGACCTACGTGCTGAGCGGACCGGCGATCGTGGCCAACATCTACACCGAGCCGGTCAGGCGAGCGGCGGGAAAATACTTCAGCGCGCCGACGGTGCGCGTCGGGCTGCGCTGGGACGCGGGTAAGATTGCCACCTTCGCCGCCCAGCCCTCGCCGGCCATTGTGTGGCGGCAGGCGCCGAGCACGCAGGATGTTGCAGGCGGGCAGGCCACACTGGAGGAATTGCTCACCTCTCCGACGGTTAACGGCATACTGAAAGATCCGCAATTCCACTATCAGGAACGCGTTCCCGCGTGGCCGGATGGCGCTGGCGTACCTATTAAGGAATGGTGAGGGTTCATGAACGGTGACACTCAAGCGGCAGCATTCCTCCTGCAGCTCGCCGGACCGCCTGCGGTCGGCAAGAGCAAGCTCGCCGCGGCGATCACCAGCCGGGTGCCTGCCGTTATTGTCAATTCCGACGTCGTGAAGTCCACGCTGCTTGACAACGGAATCGAATGGGCACTGGCCGGCCCAGCCGCTTACCAGACCCTGTTCGCGCTCGCCGACGATTTCCTTGGCCAGGGTCACAGCGTGATCCTTGACAGTCCTTCCCACTATGCCTATATCCCGGAAAACGGTGAGCGGATCGCCCGCCAGCACGGCTGCCCCTACCGTTTCATCGAGCTTGCCTGCGCTGATATCGACGAACTGCGGCGCCGCATAGCTCAGCGCACGCCGCGCCGAAGCCAGATGCGCGATCTGGACCAGCCGCCCCCCGATGCCAGCGCGAACTTCTCCGGCGCTACCCGGACCGGGACACATCAGTGGCATACCCACGGTCCGGCTGACGGGCACCTGACGCTGGACGCGTGCGAGCCGTTTGAGAAGTACGTTCGGCAAGCGCTCGACTACCTTGGAGCATGAGGGGCTGCGGGTTGTCGCCGTCTGGCGCAAGCTCCGCTGGCAGGCATCGCCTTCGGTCATAGCCAGGTATGAGCGGCAGTTCCTGGCGTGGCTGCGGATCATGGGCACAGCCAGGTTCTCCGGAGTGGTTCTCGACTACGACGGCACCGTGTGCGCCACTGGCAGCGGCCACTCGCCGCCCGCGTGGCCGGAACGGGCCGAGCTGCTGAGGTTGCTCTCCGCCGGGCAGATTGTCGGGTTCGCCAGCGGCCGGGGCCGGTCGCTGCACCGCGAACTGCGCGGCTGGGTTCCGGAATCGCGGTGGCCGCAGGTGATCGTCGGCATGTACAGCGGCGGCGTTATTCTCCGGCTGACCGAGGAACTTCCCTCTCATGGCGAGATCTCCCGGCCGGACGTGTCGGGCGAGGCCGCCGCAGGCCTGGCTGAGGCACAGGCGCGTCTTTCCGCCTACAGCCGGACCGTCCGCCTGGACGTGCGCCTGGGCCAGGTCACCGTAAAGGCGTGTCACGAGACCACCTCCCACCAGGCGCTGACGGCACTGACCAGGTCGGTGCTGGCGCTCCCGCCGCTGCCAGCCGTCAGAGTTCTCGAATCGGCGCACGCCGTGGACATCGTCCCGGCGCAGATCAGCAAGGCGGACGTGATCGCCGTTACCGCCGATCTGGCGGGCGGACCCGTGCTCGCGATCGGCGACCAGGGCCAGCCGGGCGGCAATGATTTCGCGCTGCTCGCTCACCAGCCGTACAGCCTCAGCGTGGACCGGTGCTCACCGGATCCGACCCGCTGCTGGAACCTCGCGCCGCCCGGTGTCAGCGGCCCGGCCGCGCTGCGCCGCTACCTCGCCGCATTACACCTGGACGGCAGCGGCGCGGCCACCTGCGACCTGCTGTGACCCGGCCGCTGCGTGGTGCTCCACGCGGCCTTCTGACCCCAATTTCTCTTCATTATTCAGAAAGATTTGCGCGGGCCTTCAGCAGGCTGGGTGAGGCCGGTCGCGCCCGCGGGATTCAGGGCGGCTCCAGGCCGGAGGGAGATGCCTGTTTGGCCTGTCCGCGGCGGGGAAGTCCACTGGCCTTCCGCTACGCGCTGGCGATGGAGGCAGGGTGATCGTGATCGGGGTTGGTACCGCATGAGCGTGCGGGGCGAGGCCGTGTGGCAGGGCCTGGAGCGGGAGAGGTTGCGGCAGCGCGGCCGGCGGATGGAACGCGCCGCTCCCGGGCAACGACCGGATCCCTCGATGCCAGCCGGGACCGACCGGCTGCCGGAGATCAAGCACATCGTGGTACTCATGATGGAAAACCATTCCTTCGACAACTACCTGGGAACTCTCGACGGCCGAGGTGAGGGGTTCCCGCGAGGGAAAGACGGACTGCCCACGGCGGAGAACCTCGACGCTTCCGGCCAGGCGGTGCGTGCCCATCACCTGGGCTCGACCGTGCAGAAGCCAGGTGCGCCGTGCCAGAGCTGGAGTGCGGCTCACGCCCAGTGGGCCGACGGCAAGATGACCGGTTTCGTGACCGCCACCGAGGATGCGGCGCCGGACGGCGACAAGACCGCGGCAATGGGCTACTGGACCGAGCAGGACCTGCCCTTCTACCACGGGCTAGCCCGCACCTTTCCGCTGGCCGATCATTGGTTCAGCTCCTGCCTTGGTCCGACGTTCCCGAACCGGCGGTTCCTGCTGGCCGGAACCGCGCACGGGCTTATCGATGACCTTCCGTTCAACATCCTCGATAACCCGCCGGCCGGCACCATCATGGATCAGCTGACCAAGCACGGCCGGTCCTGGGCCAACTACCGCCCGGCCACTGGGGACCGTTCTCAGTTCCGGCATTACCTGACGTACCGGCGGCGCCGGTCCCGGCATCACATGCGGTCGCTCGGCCCGCCCTTCCGGCGCGTGACGAGCGGAGTCAAGCGGGATGTGCAGTTCACGGCCGGCTTGTACCCGCTGGGCATGGCCAGGTACCTGCTGCACGTTCACAGCCTGGAGCAGTTCTTCGCCGACGCCGACGCCGGAACGCTGCCAGATTTCTGCATCGTGGATCCGGACTTCGACGAGTACTCCGAGGAAAACCCCCAGGATGTCAGGAAGGGAGAAAGCTTCGCCGCTGAGGTCATCAATCGCGTGATGCGCGGAAAGGGCTGGCCGCACACGCTGCTGATCTGGACCTATGACGAGAACGGGGGGTACTACGATCACGTCGCGCCGCCCGCGGCGCTGCCTCCGGATGACATCGAGGGCCACAGCCTGGTCGCCCACCGATCGTGGCTGCGCGGCATTCTGCAGCTGATCTTTCCCGGCTATGTCCGGCACGCGCAGGACCTTGTCGCCGGGCCGCTGCAGTACGACACCTACGGATTCCGGGTACCGGCCGTGATCGTATCGCCCTACGCCCGGCCCGGCTGCGTGCTTTCGGACGTATTCGACCACACCTCGGTGCTGAAGCTGATCGAGGAAAAGTGGAATCTGCCCGCGCTAACCCGCCGCGACGCCGCCGCGACAGCTCCGCTGGCGGCGATCGACCGGTCCTCGCCGCCCGCGTTCCTCGAGCCGCCAGAGCTACCCGCCCCTGCCCTCGCCTGGGGCTCGTGGTAACGGCGCAGAGAAGCCACGACCGTAACTCGCGCGATACGTGCCTTGTGAGGATTACTGATGGAATCCCAGGGCAGTTTGCGGAGCGTCATATTCCCCAATTCCCGGAGCCAGACTTGATTATTCTCGGTGCTCTTCTGCTGCTCATAGGTTTCATCGTCGGGATCCCGATCCTATGGACGATCGGCCTGATCGTCCTGGTGGCCGGCCTTCTCCTGATGCTGCTCGGTTCGACCGGGCGTGCGGTCGGAGGCCGGCGGCATTACTTCTGACGGACCGCCCCGCAGACGCCGGATGACCGGCCAGGACATAAGCCTGTGGTCTGGCGAAACAAGCAATCGCAAATTTTTATGAAAAAAAAACTGCGAGTCCTTTTCACCTGCTGACCAGAGCCCGCTCTTTGCCCGGCTCGGCGTTGCTCACCCGTGGCGGGTGAGGAGGTATACGCGTGCGCGTGCCATGGTCGGGTCAGGAGTGTGGCGCCCCGTCCTGCGCTGGAGGTGAGCTTGCGTCATGGCCGATCTGCTGGCTGGCACGGCGCCGGGCCGGGTGGCGGGTGGCGTGCTGGACCCCGACCTGGGCCGGCTGACGATGGCCGAGCGGGCGGCTCGGGGCAAGGAGGCCCGTGACGCGGTGCGCAGGGACAGCCATGAGGCGTTCGATCCGCCTGCGGACCGGCCGGATCCGGTCGCGTTGCTTGAGCAGCAGGCGCGGTCGCGGGTGCCGGAGCTGGTGCCGATCCGGTACGGCCGGATGCTGGTCTCCCCGTTCGCCTTCTTTCGCGGCGCGGCCCTGCCGATGGCGAGTGACCTGGCCGGGACGCCGTCATCCGGCCTGGTCGTCCAGGCCTGCGGTGACGCGCATCTGTCCAACTTCGGCATCTTCGCCTCTCCTGAGCGGAAGTTCTTGTTCGATGTCAATGACTTCGACGAGACGCTGCCCGCCCCGTGGGAGTGGGATGTCAAACGGCTGGCCGCCAGCCTGGAGGTAGCGGCTCGCGGCAACGGCTTCTCCGGCAAGCAGCGGCGGCGGATCGTTACCTCCAGCGTCCGCTGCTACCGGGAGACGATGCGGACGTTCGCCGCGATGAGCAACCTGGATGTCTGGTACGCGCGGGTGGACCTGGCCAGGGTGGAGAAGATGTTCCAGGCCCCGATGGCTCCGCGTGACCGCAAGGTCGTGACCAAGAACCTGGCCAAGGCACGGACCCGGGACAGCATGCAGGCGTTCGGCAAGCTGTGCGGCATCGTAGGCGGGCAGACCCGGATCATCGCCGACCCACCGCTGATCATGCCGTTGTCCCACCTGCTGCCCGGAGAGCGCGACGAGTCGGGCATGGAGGCGCAACTGGACGGCTTGCTGGCGGACTACCGCGGCACGATGAACGGGGCGCACCGGATCTTGTTCCAGCGTTACCAGATCGTCGACCTGGCCCGCAAGGTTGTGGGTGTGGGCAGCGTAGGCACCCGCTGCTGGATTTTCCTTTTTACCGCCCGCGACGGCACCGAGCCGCTCCTGCTGCAGGTCAAGGAAGCGCAGCCATCCGTGCTTTCCCCGTTCGCCGGCCCCAGCAAGTACGTTAACCAGGGACAGCGGGTGGTCGAGGGCCAGTGGCTGATGCAGCCGGTCAGCGACATCTTCCTCGGCTGGCAGCGAACGGACAAGCTGCTCGACGGGAAAGCTCACGACTTCTACGTCCGCCAGCTGCGGGACTGGAAATTCTCCCTGGACATTGATGCCATGCGGCCGTCCGCGATGCTCAACTACGGCCAGTTGTGCGCTTGGACGCTGGCCCGCGCACACGCCAAATCGGGTGACTCCCTCGCTATCGCCGCCTACCTCGGCAAGTCTGACGTCTTCGACCAGGCCGTCGCCCGGTTCGCCAGCGCCTACGCTGATCAGACCGAACGCGACCACCAGGCACTTGCCAGCGCCGCCGCAACCGGACGCGTCATCGCTCACCGCGGCCTGTGACCGCGTATCTGTCTCCAGGGGAGGCGACGATGACGTGCCCGGGGTGGTCATAGGCGGAGGCGTTGGCCTGGGCGAACCCGGTCTCGCGGCCGTGGTGACCGGCGCCGGCGGTCAGGCCGATCCGGACTGGCGGACCAGCCGCAGCCGCAGGCCGGTACAAGCAACGATGATGATCCCGGCCAGCAGCACCAGCGGCGGGAGATACAGCACGCTGAGGTGCCGGTAAGTGGGCAGGCCCATCAGCTCGACGTCCTCGCGGACGGAAGCTGCGACCAGCTCCGCGACGATCGGATAGCACAAGACCACCAGCAGCAGGAGGTACCGGCCGATCTTGAACGTCAACGCCAGCCCGGCGGCGGCGGCCGCGAGCACGAGGATCGCTGCTACGTATCCCTCGATACCGGGCGGGGGCAGGTTCTTCCAGTACGAGGAGTGAGCGGTCGCCCGGAGGAGCACTCCCGTCTGCGCGACTCTGCTAGTCGCGTCGGACAGCAGCGTCAGGAGCTGGACGGCGACCGCGGCCAGCAGCAGCACGATGCCCTCGCGCCAGCGCTGTACCCAGCGGACGCGACGGCCGCCCGGCGCCGCGATCAGGACCACCGCCTCCAGCGGGAGGGCAGCGGCACCCAGCACCCACATCGGCTCGGGGATCCCGTATCTGCCCGGGGCGATCCAGAACGCGGCGGCGGCAGCGGCGACCACCGCAAGCCCGAGCCGTCGCCGGCCCAGCAGTACCACAACGGCGATGATCACCTGACCGCCAACCGCGATGTCGAAGCCAGGCTGGTGCAGCAGCCACAGCCCGCCGATCTCCCGCAGCACGGGAAGCCGAAAACGCGACAGGGAGAACAGCATCGGATCGCGGTTTGCGGGCGGCAGCGGATAGGGCACCGCGACCTCCAGCAGGCCAGTCAGTACGACCAGCAGCGGCGCGGCCGCGCTGACCACCCGCAGCGCGTCCGCCCAGCGCTGGTCCGGTACTGACAAGGCCCGCCGCAGCCGCATCCCTAGCCCGCTCCGCAGTACGTCGGCCGCTTCCGACCAGGCTCGGCCTGCGCCGGTCACGGGCGCCCGCCATCAGCACGGCGAGGATTTCTTCTCCCTGCTCGCGCTGGAACGACTGAGGGTAGGCGGCCAGCAGCCGCCGGTACCCTCGCTCCAGGCCCGCCGACTCGCTCATGCCGCTCCTCCGGCCAGGTGTGGCTGCGGCCGCACCGCGGTGCGGACCTTCAGCCGCGACAGCGCGACGCTGGCGTTGGCCTGCAGTCGTGCCGCCTCGTCCGCCAGCACGTCGGCCCCCTTCGGGGTCAGCCGGTAGTACCGGCGCAGCCGGCCATCCACGACCTCCTCCCGGTCCACCCTGACCAGCTCGTCCTCCCGCAGGCGGTCCAGCGCGGTATACAAGGTCCCGGCGCGAAGCTGGACCCGCCCGCCGGAGATTTCCAGCACATCGGTGATGATCCCGTAGCCATGCTGGCTGCCCGCGGCCAGCGCGGTCAGGATCAGGAAGGTCGCTTGCTGCATTGCCCGTTCAGTCATGCGGACTTTATATATCGTTAGACTGTCGCTAGGCAAATCGGGAGGCGGCGAACTCGTCGTCCCCGGACGATGGTTCACCGTCTCCCGGCGGCACGTCGCCAAGGGCCGCCTGGCCCTGGTGGCGCGGACTTAGCCCGGGCTCCGGACGCCTTAGCCCTGGTTACGACGCCTTAGCCCTGGTTACGACGTCTTAGCCCCGGGCTTCGGACGTCTTAGCCCCGGGCTTCGGACGCCTTAGCCCTGGTTGCGACGTCTTAGCCCGGATTACGGCGGCGGGAATCCGGATAAACCTGGCAAAACTTCTCGCTAACCAGGGCTAAGACGTCGTAACCCGGGCTAAGACGTCGCAACCAGGGCTAAGTGGGATGCGACCTGTGGCCCGGCGACGTCAGCGGACCGGTCAGAGCGCTTATTTCGGGCATTGGCGTGCTCGCCCGCGCGGGCGAAGCCCGGTTCCCTCGGAACCATGTCCCGGCCGGCGCCGAGGCCG
>DATNFM010000322.1:0-36760 GCA_035606435.1 Streptosporangiaceae bacterium
AGAGGAACTTGCGAGCCGCTACGCCAGGCCTCGGCCCGCCCCGGCCGAAGCCGCCCCCCACATGGCCGACATAGCCGACCTCACCTAGACCCGCCCCGGACCTACAGCAACGTCGCCTCTCTGGGTCGCTATGGCAGCTACGTCGGCCCTCTGTTGCTGTTCTGTTGTTGGCGCCTACAGCAACGCAGAGGCGCCGTTGCCGTAGCCGGACCTGTCCGTTGGCGCTTGCCGGTTTGACTTCTGCGATTACTCTCGTGATACTAATCGCGTGAATCTTACTCGGCTCATGGTGCTGGCGACCCTTGCGCGGCATGGGCCTCGGCACGGGCATGAGATCCGCCGGCTAGCCGAAGTCACGAACGTCGGCGAGTGGGGCGGGGTGAGCGTCGGGGCGCTGTACCGGGAGCTGCGGGCAATGGAGGGCGAGGGCCTGGTCGACCCGGTCAGGACCGAGCAGGTGGGCCGGCGTCCGGCCAGGACCGTGTACGCGATCACGCGCGAGGGCTGGGTCGAGTTCGCGATGCTCAGGGAGCGCGCGGTCAGGTCGGTGCGCTGGGGGCCGGACGAGCTTGGCGTCGCGCTTACGTTCGCCGGACCCGGTCCTGACCGGGACGAGCTCATCTCCTGGCTCAACGCCCGCCGTGCGGTCATGGCCGCCAGCGCGGCCATGCTCGAAACCGAGCGCAACCGGCTGACCGCCAAGGGCTATCTCGATCCGTTCGCGGCGGCGGCGATGTACCGGTCGCAACTGCACGCGGAGACCGAAGTGGGCTGGCACGACGAATTCGCCAAGATCCTGGCCGAACTGCCGGAAGAGGCCGTGGAGTGGACCGAGGTTCCGAGCGGCTTCGATTTCCGGGCGCAGGTCACCGGCCCAGCGCCAGGATCCACTGACAAACGCGATAGTACTTGATATGTCGATCAAGTTAGTACTTAATAGCAGGGCACGCACGATGACACGAGATGGTGAACAGCTATGCCCATAATCGAAGCCAGCGGCCTGGCCAGGACCTTCACTAGCCGCAAGCGCAAAGTCGAGGCCGTACGCGGCGTGGACCTGACCGTCAGCGGCGGTGAGATCGTCGGCTTCCTCGGACCGAACGGCGCCGGGAAGACGACGACGCTGCGCATGCTCACCACGCTGCTGCGCCCGACCGCCGGCACCGCCACGGTGGCCGGCTGCGATCTGCTCCGCGACCCGCTCGGAGTACGCCAGCGGATCGGCTACGTCCCGCAGGCGATCGGCATCACCGCCGGCGGCACCGACCCCAACTGCGCGGTCGGTGAGGAACTGGCCATCCAGGGCCGGGCTTACCGCCTGTCGGCCGCCGAGACGGCGGAAAGAGCGAAGCTGCTGACCGACCAGCTCGAGCTGACCGGCCTTGAGTCCAGGCTCTGCAAGACCCTCTCGGGCGGTCAGCGCAGAAGGCTGGACATCACGCTCGGCCTGATCCACTCCCCCTCGATCGTCTTCATGGACGAACCGACCACCGGGCTCGACCCGCAGAGCCGCAGCAACCTGTGGGAGCACATCTCCGGCCTGCGGTCCAAGCTGGGCACCACGATCTTCCTGACCACCCACTACCTGGAAGAGGCCGACGCGCTCTGCGACCGGGTGCTCGTGATCGACCACGGCAAGATCATCGCCGAAGGCGTGCCCGACGAGCTGAAGCGGCAGATCTCCGGTGACGTGGTGACGCTCTCGGTCACCGGCGACTCCGCCCAGGCCAAGACGATCCTGGCGGAGTACCCAGGCGTCCGGGAGATCAGCCTGGATGACCGCGCCATCCGGATGACCGTCACCCGCGGCGAGGAGGCACTGCCGGGCATGCTCCGCGCGCTCGACGCCCAGGACATCACGCTGGCCTCGATCCAGCTCGCCCGGCCGACGCTGGACGACGTGTTCCTGACCCTGACCGGCCGATCGCTGCGCGACGACTCACCCTCCGCCAACGGCCACTCCGGCGGAGAAGGCGGAACCCAGGCCGACGACCAGAACAAGAACGACACCGGCGACGCAGACGACGCAGAGCTCACCAGCGCCGGCGCTGTCGCCGGCCACCCAGGACGGAGCTAGGAGAACATGACCGCCACGACTACAACCCCGGCCCACTCCGCGCCCTCTGAGTCCCCCGCGACCAGGCCAGCCTCGGCTCGCCAGCAGCCGGCCGTGCTCGGCTTCTTCAGCGACACCTGGCTGATCTTCACCAGGCAGATGAAGCTGTCGCTGCGCAACCCGGCCTGGGTGATCATCGGCCTGATCCAGCCGATCCTGTACCTGGCGTTCTTCGGGCCGCTGCTGTCCAAGATCGCCAGGGGCGGCGTACTCGGCGTCTCGGCCAACAACCCCTACGCCTTCTTCGTGCCCGGCCTGCTGATCCAGCTCGGGCTGTTCGGCGCCGCGTTCGTCGGGTTCACGATCATCGCCGACTGGCGGGCCGGCGTCATCGAGCGGTTCCGGGTCACCCCGGTCAGCCGGATGGCGCTGCTGGCCGGCCGCGTGCTCAGGGACGTGCTAACGCTGACCGTCCAGGCGATCGTGCTCGTGCTGGCGGGCCTGGCCTTCGGCCTGCGGGCCCCGATCTTCGGCGTGCTGATCGGACTCGGCTTCGTCGCTTTGGTCGCCGTGAGCCTGGCCGCGGTCTCCTACGCCGTCGGCCTGCTGCTCAAGAGCGAGGACGCCCTCGCCCCTCTGCTCCAGACGGTCATGGTCCCGCTGATGCTGCTGTCCGGCATCATGCTGCCGATGACGCTCGGCCCGCACTGGCTGCGCGGGATCGCCAAGGCGACCCCGTTCGGCTACATCATCAACGCGATGCGCAACGCCTTCGCCGGCCACTATTTCAACGCGATCATCGTCGAGGGCATCGGCGTCGCGGTCGGCCTCGCGGCCGTCTGCCTGTGGCTAGCGAGCCGCGCATTCATCAAGGAAAACGCCTAGCGGCCCATCCCCTAACGGCGCCGCGGCGACCAGCCCCCGCAGCGCCTCCAGATCCAGCTCGGCCAGTGAGCCGACGACGTGCAGGCCAGGTCTGTCCTCAACCGGGGCCAGGCCTGGCACTGCCACCGTCACGCACCCAGCCGCCAGCGCCGAGGTAACTCCGTTCGGCGAATCCTCGAGCCCGACGCAGCTGCGCGGATCGACCCCGAGCAGCTTCGCGCCCAGCAGGTAAGGCTCGGGATCGGGCTTCGGATTAGCCACGTCGGCCCCGCACACGATCACGTCGAACCAAACCCCCCGCCGGGCCAGCGCACTCAGCACGGCATCGGCGATCACTCGCTCCGACGAGGTCACCAGCGCGTAAGGCAACCCGGCCGCCCGCACGGCACCGACAAGCTCGACCGCCCCCGGCATCGGCTCGATCTCACGCGTATGGAGTAGCTCGGTCATTCCGTCGACAAGCCAGGTGGCCACGTCGCCAGGATCGGCTGGCCGGGCGGCGCGGCCGATCATGTAGGCGACGGACTTGTAAAGCGAGCCGCCAACCAGTTCTTGCTGGTCGGCGGCCGTCCACTCGCCCGCGCCGAGGCCGGCCATCACGGACTTCTCGACTTCGAACCAGAGGGGTTCGGTGTCGACCAGCAGCCCGTCCATGTCGAACAGCACGCCCGCGAGCGTCCCCCGCGAGTCAGCCTGAGCTGGACTGGGCCTGTCGCCGGCGAACAGGCCCTCCGCAAAATTTTCCACCTAAAAAATCCAGGCAGCCGCGTCAGACACTGAAGTACTTAGCTTCGGGGTGATGGGCGATCAGGGCATCCGTGGACTGCTCGGGAGCCAGCTGGAACTCCTCCGACAGCGTGACCCCGATGCGCTCGGCGTCGAGCAGCCGCATCATCTTCGCCCGGTCCTCAAGATCCGGGCAGGCCGGGTAGCCGAAGGAGTACCGGCAGCCCTGGTAGCCCACCCGCAGGATCTCGTCCATCTCGGCGGGGTCGGCGGCCGAGATGCCGATCGCCTGCCTGACCCGCGCGTGCCAGTACTCCGCCAGCGCCTCGGCGAGCTGCACAGACAGGCCGTGCAGTTCGAGGTAGTCGCGGTAGGCGTGCTTGGCGAACAGCTCGCCGGTGGCCTCGCTGATCGCCGAGCCGATCGTGACCAGCTGGAACGCGACCACGTCGGTCTCGCCTGAGCTCTTGGACTTGAAGAAGTCGGCCAGGCAGAGCCGCCGGTCCCGGCGCTGGCGCGGGAACGTGAACCGCTCACGCTCGCCACCGTCGTCGTCGAGCACGATCAGGTCATTGCCCTCACTGACGCAGCGGAAGTATCCGTGCACCACGGCGGCCTGCAGCAGGCCCTCGGTCTGGGCCCGCTCCAGCCACATCCGCAGCCGCGGACGGCCCTGCGTCTCGGCCAGTTCCTCGCGGCTGGCCCCGCCTTCGCCCCTGGTCGGCTTCAGGCCCCACTGGCCAAGGAACAGCGCGCGCTCATCGAGGTAGCCCACGTAGTCGGCCAGCGCTATGCCCTTCACCACGCGAGTGCCGAAGAAGGGCGGCTCCGGCACCGGTACATCTGTTTCTATGTCGGAACGAATTTGCGCGGGTTCTCCGCCTTGGCTGGCGGCCTCATCTGGTTCGGACCTGGTCTTGGCCGAAGGCCGCACCCGGCGCTCCCGCAGCGCCGGAAGGCTGGCGCCTGGCACCCCGCGCTTGACCGCCATCGCGGCGTCCATGAGCCGCAGCCCCTCGAACGCGTCGCGGGCGTAACGCACCTCGCCGTCGAACAGGTCAGCCAGATCCTGCTCCACGTACGACCTGGTCAGGGCCGCTCCGCCGAGCAGCACCGGCCACTTGGAGGCCAGCCCGCGCGAGTTCAGCTCGGCCAGGTTGTCCCGCATCACCACGGTCGACTTGACCAGCAGGCCGGACATGCCGATCACGTCGGCCTGAGAGTCGATCGCGGCCTGGACGATCGCCGAGATCGGCTGCTTGATCCCGAGGTTGACCACGTCGTAGCCGTTGTTGGAGACGATGATGTCGACCAGGTTCTTGCCGATGTCGTGCACGTCGCCCTTGACGGTCGCCAGCACGATCTTGCCCTTGCCCGACTCCCCCGTCCGCTCCATGTGCGGCTCGAGGTAGCCCACCGACGCCTTCATGATCTCGGCCGAGGTCAGCACGAACGGCAGCTGCATCTGGCCAGAGCCGAACAGGTCGCCCACCGTCTTCATGCCGTCAAGCAGGATGTCGTTGACGATCTCCAGCGCGGGCCGCTCGGCCAGCGCCGCTTCCAGGTCGGCTTCCAGTCCCTGACGCTCGCCGTCGATGATCCGCCGCTTCAGCCGCTCGGTCAGCGGTAGGGACGCCAGTTCGGCGGCCCGGCTCGCCTTGACCGAGGCGCTGTCTACGCCCGCGAACAGCTCTAGCATCCTGGTCAGCGGGTCATAGCCCTCTCGCCTGCGGTCATAGACCAGGTCAAGCGCGACCTGAAGCTGCTCGTCCGGGATTCGCGAGATCGGCATGATGCGGGCGGCGTGCACGATCGCCGAGTCCAGTCCGGCCCGGACGCACTCGTTCAGGAAGACCGAGTTCAGCACGGCCCGGGCGGCCGGATTGAGGCCGAACGAGATGTTGGAGACGCCGAGCGTGGTCTGCACGTCCGGGTAGCGGCGCTTGACCTCGCGGATCGCCTCGATCGTCTCGATCGCGTCCCGCTTGGTCTCCTCCTGGCCGGTGGTGATCGGGAACGTCAGGCAGTCGACGATGATGTCGCTGGTGCGCATGCCCCAGTTGCCGGTGAGGTCTTCGATCAGCCTGGTGGCGACGGCGGCTTTCCAGTCGGCCGTCCTGGCCTGGCCCTGCTCGTCGATCGTCAGCGCGACCACGGCGGCGCCATGCTCGCGCACCAGGGGCATGATCTTGGCCATCCGGGAGTCGGGGCCGTCGCCGTCCTCGTAGTTCACCGAGTTGACCACGGCGCGGCCACCGAGCCATTCGAGGCCGGCCTTGACCACCTCGGGCTCGGTCGAGTCCAGCATCAGCGGCAGCGTCGCGGCGGTGGCCAGCCGGCTGGCGATCTCGGCCATGTCGGCGGCGCCGTCCCGGCCGACGTAGTCCACGCACAGGTCGAGCAGGTGAGCGCCGTCCCTGGTCTGGGACCGGGCGATCTCGACGCACTGGTCCAGGTCGCCGGCGAGCATCGCCTCCCTGAAGGCCTTCGAGCCGTTCGCGTTGGTCCGCTCGCCGATGGCCAGGAACGCGGTGTCCTGGCGGAACGGGACGTGGCTGTAGAGGGAGGCCAGTCCGGGCTCGGGGCGGGGCCTGCGCTTCTTGGGCGGCCTGTTTTTCAGTCGCGCGACGAGTTCGGCTATGTGCGCTGGGGTCGTGCCGCAGCAGCCGCCGACGATGGACAGGCCGAATTCGTTCACGAACGTCTCGTGGGCGGCGGCCAGGTCATCGGGCGTCACCGGGTAGTACGCGCCGTTCGAGGTCAGCTCGGGCAGGCCGGCGTTCGGCATGCAGGAGATCGGGACCCGGCTGTGAGCGGCCAGGTAGCGCAGGTGCTCGCTCATCTCGGCCGGGCCGGTCGCGCAGTTCAGCCCGATGACGTCGATGCCGAGCGGCTCGAGGGCGGTCAGCGCGGCGCCGATCTCGCTGCCGAGCAGCATCGCGCCGGTGGTCTCGATCGTGACCTGGGCGATCAGGAGGATGTCTCCTGGCCCGGCCGCGATGGCCCGCTTCGCGCCGATGATCGCCGCCTTGGCCTGGAGCAGGTCATAGCAGGTCTCGACGATCAGGCAGTCGACGCCGCCGGCCAGCAGGCCTTCGGCGTTCGCCTGGTAGGCGTCTCGCAGTTCGGCGTAGCTGACGTGACCCAGCGTGGGCAGCTTGGTGCCCGGGCCGATCGAGCCGAGCACCCAGCGGGGCCGCTCGGGGGTGCCGTACTCGTCGGCGGCTTCCCTGGCGATCTTGGCGCCGGCCTCGGCGAGCTCGAAGATCTGGTCGGCGATCCCGTACTCGCTGAGGTTGCCGAGGTTGGTGCCGAAGGTGTTGGTGGTGATGCAGTCCGCGCCGGCCGCTAGGTAGCCGTCGTGCACGCTGCGCACCACGTCGGGCCTTGTAATGTTAAGTATCTCGTTGCAGCCCTCATGGCCAGCGAAGTCATCGAGGGTCGCGTCGCTGCCTTGCAGCATCGAGCCCATAGCGCCATCTGCGATGATGACGCGCTCGGCCAGGGCAGCGCGCAACGAGGGGCGGGGCGTCAGGGGCTGATCGGCGTCGCGCGGCATGATGGCCCTATCCTAATGGCCATCGCCGGGCACGTAGGCTGGGGCCGTCAGTAATGGGGCGCGTCTGCCCTCGGGATCGGCAGGGCCGGCCCCTCGGGGGCAGACGCTTGGGAGAGCGGGTCGTGGAGGTGGCTCAGATCGAATTCGATGGCATCTCAGCGGCAGACTTGGCGGCGCTGAACTCGCCGGCGGTCATTGCGGCCTTTGAAGGATGGAACGACGCGGGCGAGGCGGCCAGCGCCGCCGTGACTCATCTGAGCGCGATCTGGGACGCGACCGCGATCGGCGAGATCGATCCTGAGGATTATTACGACTTCCAGGTGACCCGGCCGGTCCTCGAGGTAGCCGACGGGCAGGCTAAGCGCCTGGCCTGGCCGACGACCAGGCTGGCGGTGGCCCATCCCGAGGGCCTGGGCCGCGACATCGTGCTCGTGCACGGCATCGAGCCGAACATGCGCTGGCGCGGCTTCTGCCGCGACCTGGTCGAGGGATTCACGCAGCTGGGCGCGGAGATGGTGATCCTGGTCGGCGCGCTGCTGGCCGATTCACCGCATACCAGGCCGGTTCAGGTCACCGTGGCCGCCTCCGATGAGAAGCTGGCCACCGCGCTGCAGATCGACCCGGTCGACTACACCGGGCCGACCGGCATCGTGGGCGTCCTGCAGGACGCCTGCATGACCGCCGGCATCCCGGCGGTGTCGCTGTGGGCCGCCGTGCCGCACTACGTGGCTCAGCCCCCGAGCCCGAAGGCCACGCTCGCGCTGCTGCGCGGGGTCGAAGACATCCTCGACGCGCCGATGCCGCTCGGCGACCTGCCGGAAGAGGCCAGGGCCTGGGAGCGCGGCGTGGACGAGCTGGCCGAGCAGGACACCGAGGTCGCCGACTACGTGCGGGCGCTGGAAGAGGCCAAGGACGCCACCGATCTGCCTGAGGCGAGCGGAGACGCGATCGCCAGGGAATTCGAGCGGTACCTGCGCCGGCGCGGGGAGCACGGCGGAACGACCCGCTAGGCCGCCGGCTCGGTTAGGTCGTTAGATCGGCTCGATCGGCTAGATCGGCGGCCAGGGGACGGCGGGCCAGTCTTCTGGCGGGTACGGGTGCACTCGGTGCGATAGCAGCAGCTCGACCCTGATCCTGGTGGCCGTGATCTCCTCGTCGGTGAGCAGTTCGCGAAGCTGGGTCGCCAGCTCGCCGTCATGAATGACCCCGCTGAGGCGGGTCAGCGCCTCCACATCGGAATCGGCCAGCGGATCCCCCCGCCACTGCCACAGCACGGTGCGCAGCTTGTACTCCTCGGCGAAGCTGACGCCGTGGTCGCAGCCGTACAGATGCCCGTGCCGGGTCGGCAGCAGGTGGCCGATCTTGCGGTCGGCGTTGTTGATGACCGCGTCGAATACCGCCATCGCCCGCAGGCCGTCGTTGCTGCTTGACCGGGCCAGGGCGACCAGATCGACCTCCGGGTCGGCGTCGATCCACAGCTGGCACATTCCCGGGCCGAATGGTCCATCCCGGTACACCGTCGGCGGCACGACTCCCCACCCGGAGGCCTGCGAGACCAGGTACGCGGCGACCTCGCGGCCCGCCAGGGTGCCGTTGGGGAAATCCCACAGCGGCCGTTCGCCCGCCACCGGCTTGTACACGCACGCGGCCTGGGTGTCGCCGTGGCTGACGATGCAGTACAGCGTCGCGTTGGAGGCCTCGACCAATCGTCCCGCGACCTCCAGTTCGCCGCTGGTCAGCAGCTCGATGGCCCCGTCCTCGGTCAGCACGGCTTCGGTGGCCGAAGGCGGATCGGGGGCTGGTGGTGGCGTGCGCGGACCCGGCTTTGCGGGTTGCCTTCCTTGCCGGCTGGCCGGGCGGTTGGCCTTTCCGCTTCCGCTCCGGCCGCCGGGTCGATCAGTTGCGGCCAATCCGGTGTCCGTTCTGGCGCGGGCAGATGTGTCCCTCGGCATCGAGCGGCAGGCCGCACAGCGGGCACGGCGGTCGTCCGGCGACCACGATCTGCTGCGCCCTTCGGGCGAAGGCACGCGCCGCCGCCGCCGTGATCGTCACGCGCAGGATCGCAGGGCCGTCGTCGGGCAGGTCCTCGGTGAGCGGCTCGATGGGCTCGTCGCTGAGTTCTTGCGCCTCGATGATCACCCGTTCGCTGTCGCCGTCCCAGGCGAGCGCGATCGCGCCGACCCGGAAGTCCTCCATCAGAGGCTGCTCGAGCGGACCGTCGTCGGCGAGCGCCTCAGGAGCCGTCGCCGGAATCGAGGCCGATCCCCCGGTTCGCCGCAGCACTTCGTCCAGCAATTCATCCAGCCGCTCGGCGAGCTGACTGACCTGGCCCTTTTCGAGCGCGACGCTGGTGATCCGGCCGCCACCGGAGGCCTGCAGGTAGAAGGTGCGCTCGCCAGGCTGGCCGACGGTTCCGGCAATGAACCTGTCCGGCGGGTCGTACGTGTAGACCGGCATAGAACCTATCCTCCCGCGCCGCCGCCCACGGGCGCATCGCCTGGCGGCAGGGCAGCCGTCCCGGCCGTCTTCTTGTCTGATCTGATCAGCGTCGCCACACTTCCGCCGGTGTCATTCTGCCGCTCGACGAACGGGCGGAGCGGCGTGAAGCGGATGACAGTCAGCGAGCAAGGATCGATGTTGATCCGCTGGTACATATCGAGGTGCAGGCCAAGGCTATCGGCCAGGATGGCCTTGATCACATCGCCGTGCGAGCAGATTAGGTACGTGGCGCCCTGACCCAGCTTGGCGTTCCAGTCGCGGATCCCGGCAATCGCGCGGCGCTGCATGTCAGCCAGCGCCTCGCCCTCTTCGCCGGGAAAGGTGACCGCGCTCGGGTAGGTCTGCACGGTACGCCAGAGTTGCTCGTGAGCGAGCTTGCGCAGCGGCTTGCCGGTCCAGTCGCCGTAGCCAACCTCGATGAATCGCTCGTCCGTCTGCACCGGCACGACCGTCTGCTGCGGTGCGGTCTCCGGACGGCCGTCCGGAGACCGCATCGCCTGTGTTTGCCAACTCTGAGCGGAGGCGATCGCCTCCGCCGTCTCGTAGCAGCGCTCTAGCGGGCTTGACACGATCGCGTCCAGCTTCACCTCGGCCAGCCTCGCGGCGACGGCCGCCGCCTGGGCCCGGCCTCGGTCGTCCAGTGAGATGCCGGGCGTCCGGCCGGTAAGCGCCGATCCGGTCGCGGCCGTCAGGCCGTGCCGCACAATAAGGACCAAGGTCACGCACTGACTCTACGGCCCCCGAGCGTGAGGATGGACCCGACCGGGCCGCTAGGGAACCGGCTCCGGCTTGTCCGTGACGACGGGAGCCTTGTCCTTGAGGACCGGGCGGTCGGTGATGACAAACGTGACCGTGCCGAAGGAGACCTCATCGCCGGCCTGCACCTGCACGGACTGCGTTACCCGCCAGCCGTTGAGCCTGGTCCCGTTCGTCGAGCCAAGGTCGGACAGCAGCCAGCTGTCCTCCTCTTGGTGCAGCCGCGCGTGCCAGCGGGACACGCTCAGGTCCGCGACCGTGAAGTCACAGGACGGCGCCCGCCCGATCGTGAACCGCCGGTCCTCGTGCCGGGGCAGGCACAGCGGCTTCGGCTCCGGGCTGGCGGCTGTGCTGGCCACCGGTACCACCGCCTGCCATCCCGATGGTGCGGGCGGCAGCGGGGGAACGGCTCGCAGCGGCGGCGCGGCCGGGTAGCGGGGATAGCCTCGCGGGATCAGCCGCTGGCGCATGCTGGCCAGCCGCCGCCTGATCGTCCGGCCGATGCCACGCTGCTCATTCTCCGGCAGGTCGGTGAACAGCTCGGTGAGTTCGGCCCGCTCCTTGGCCCGCAACGCGGCGTCCATGCGGACCAGAAACGTGTCCTGGCTCAGCCGTCCTTCAGCGAACTGGTCCCTGAGTTCGCCGATCGCGTGGTCGCGCTCGGCGTCCGAGGCACGCAGCCCGTCGACGTCGTGGCCAGTCACGAGCCGGCTACTAGACGCTCGCATAGCTGAAGTATCGGTCGAAGCCGCCCGGCGCACAAGCGAAAGCGCTGTTACGCCGGGCGGTTCGCGACTATCCGGTAACCCGTTCCGTTAGTCAGTCGTCTGCCAGTTCGTCGGCTGGTTCGACACCACGGCGTCGGCGACCGGCAGGCCGACCGACTGCGCGCCGTTCCGGGAGTCGCTCACGGCGGTCTGCAGCGGGAAGTGGCAGGCGGCCACGTGCCCTGGCCCGAACGACCGAAGCTCCGGCTCCTGCACCGAGCAGATCTCCTGCGCCAGCGGGCAGCGGGTGCGGAACCGGCAGCCGGACGGCGGGTGGATCGGGCTCGGCAGCTCTCCGGTGATGCCGATGCCGCGCCTGGTCCTGGCGATCGCCGGATCCGGGACCGGGATCGCGCCGATCAGGCCGGCCGTGTACGGATGCGCGTGCCGCTCGTAGATGTCGCCGCTGTCGCCCAGCTCGACCAGCTTGCCGAGGTACATCACGCCGATCCGGTCGGCGATGTACTTCACCACGGCCAGGTCGTGCGAGATCACGACGTAGGTCAGGCCGTGCGCGGCCTGCAGTCGCTTCATCAGGTTCAGGACCTGAGCCCTGATCGACACGTCGAGTGCGCTCACCGGCTCGTCGGCGACGATCACCTGCGGGTTAAGGGTCAGCGCCCGGGCCAGGCCGATGCGCTGGCGCTGGCCGCCGGAGAACTCGTGCGGGAAGCGCTCGACCGCGTTGCTCGGCAGGCCCACCTCACCGAGCAGTTCGAAGACCCGTTCCTCTTGCTCCTTGCGGCTGCCTATGCCCTGGATGGTGAGCGGCTCCTTGATGATCGCGCCGACGCGCATCCTCGGGTCGAGCGAGCTGTACGGGTCCTGGAACATCAGCTGCAGGTCACGCCTGCGCCGGCGCAGCTCGGCACCTCTGAGCTTGGAGATGACGGTCCCGTGCAGCGTCACCTCGCCGGCGGTCGGGTGTTCGAGCGCGACGATCATCCGCCCGATCGTGGTCTTGCCGCAGCCTGACTCGCCCACCAGGCCGAACGTCTCCCCCGCATCGACCGAGAACGAGACGCCGGAGACGGCCTTCACCGAGCCGACCGACCGCTGCAAGATACCCGAGGTCACCGGGAACTCCTTGACCAGGCCCTTGATCTCGAGCAGCGTCCCGGCCTGCTGGTCCGGCGGCAGCGTCCGGTTTTCCACCAGAACCGGCGGATCGGCGGTAACCACCGTCGGTGCGACGATCTCCACGCCCGCGGCCGCCTGCGCCGCCCGGGCCGCCGCCGCCGCGGCCGCGATCTCGTCCTGTTTCAGCGGCCCGTCCACCGGGTGCCAGCAGGAGTAGAGATGCGCGGCGGACTCGCCGATCAGCGTCGGCTCGTCGACCCGGCATTTGTCGGTCACCTTCGGACAGCGGGCCGCGAACCGGCAGCCGGCCGGCGGGTGACCGAGGTCGGGCGGCAGGCCGGGGATGTTGAGCAGCTGCCGGTTGCGGTCCTGGGTCAGCAACGGGATCGAGGCGAGCAGCGCCTGGGTGTACGGGTGGTGCATGTGCTTGAACAGGTTGTCGGTCTCTGTGGTCTCAACCAGGCGCCCCGCGTACATCACGTTCACCCGGTCGGCGTGCCCGGCGATGACGCCCATGTCGTGCGTGATCAGCAGCATCGCCATGTGCAGGCGGCTCTTGAGGTCATCGAGCAGGTCGAGGATCTGGGCCTGGATGGTCACGTCGAGCGCCGTGGTGGGCTCGTCGGCGATCAGTACCTTGGGCTCGCAGGACAGCGCCATGGCGATCATGACGCGCTGGCGCAGACCGCCGGAGAGTTGGTGCGGATAGTCAGAAAGGCGCTCTTTCGGGCGCGGCAGGCCGACCAGGGAGAGCACCTCGGCGGCCCGGTCGAGCGCTTCCTTCTTGCTCGCCCCCCGGTGCAGCAGCACCGGCTCGGCGACCTGGGAGCCGATCGTCTTGGTCGGGTCCAGCGAGGTCAGCGGGTCCTGGAAGACCATCGCGACCTCGTTGCCGCGAACCTTGCGCAGTTCGCGCTCGGGCAGGCCGACAAGCTCGCGGTCTTCGAGCTTGATCGAGCCGGTGACGACCTGCCCGCCGGGCGGGAGCAGTCCCATGATCGACAGTCCGGTCATGGACTTGCCGCAGCCGGACTCACCCACCAGGCCGAGCGTTTCACCGGGATCCAGGTGCATGTCGACGTTGCCGACGGCCTGGATCGTGGTGTTGCTCTGCTTGATGTGTGTGGAGAGGTCTTTGACCTCTAGGACTGGGGCCACGAGAGCTCCTAGTTGGGGAAATGGCCGGGGCTTGTTGGGGTGTGCCTAGCGCCGGCGCAGCCGGACGTCGAGGGCATCACGTAGCGCGTCACCGATCAGGTTCATCGCCATGACGGTCAGCACGATGCAGATCCCGACCGGATAGACCTGCCACCAGTAGCCGTTGAGCAGGTTCGCGGTGCCGCCGGACAGCATGTCGCCCCAGTCGAAGGTCGGGAAGTTCAGGCCGAAGCCGAGGAACCCGAGCGCGGCGACCAGCAGGATCGCGTCGGCGACCTGGAAGGTGATGTTCACCACGACGACGCTGAGCGCGTTGGGGATCAGGTGCCTGAGCACCAGCCTGGAACGAGAGGAACCTGCGGCCCGCGCGGCGGCGACGAAGTCGCGCACCCGGAGCGTCAGTACCTCGCCCCTGACCAGCCGGGCGGGCACCAGCCAGGAGAAGACGCCGATGATTATCGCCAGGCTCACCACGTTGGAGCCGTACTTGGCACCCACGATCAAGATGACGAACAGCAGCGGAATCGACAGCACCACGTCGACGATCCGCATCATGACACCGTCGAGGACCCCGCCGGCCAGTCCGGCGATAGCGCCCCACAGCGTTCCCACCAGGCTGGCGATCGCGGCTGCCAGCAGGCCGATCTCGAGCGAGGACTGCCCGCCGACCATGAGCTGGCCAAGCACGTCGAACCCGGTGCTGTCGGTGCCGACCGGGTGGCCCTGGACCGGCGGCGAGTTCGAGTTGATGACGTCGGCGACGCTCGTGTTGCCGTGGTAGAAGAACGGACCTAGGTAACAGAACAGCAGGAAAAATATGATGAGCGCAACGCCGACGACGGCGAGCCGGTTCTGGGCGAACGAGCGCAGACCAAGCCGCCAGCCGCTCTGGATGACGGTGACATCGCCGCCCTCGGCAACCGCGGGCGGAGCCGTGACGGGTAGAACCTCAACTTCCCTAAACACTGCGGCCTCCTGGAGCCTTCAGCCAGCGTCGAGCCGGTCAGCTCAGCCTGATCCGGGGGTCGGCAACAGTCAGCGCGATGTCGGCGACGTAGTTGCCAATGACGGTGAGCACACCGCCCATGAGCGTGTAGGCGAGGAGTACCGGGTAGTCCTCGTTTTGCAGGGCATTGATGAACATGATCCCGAGACCCGGGTAGTTGAAGACGTTCTCGGTGATCAGGTTGCCTGCGAGCAGCGCCGGGATGCTCAGGCCGATCAGCGTGACCATGGGCAGGCAGGCGTTCCTGACCAGGTGCCGCATCAGCACGAGTCGCTCTGGCAGGCCCTTCGCGCGGGCCGCCTTGATGTAGTCCTGCGCCAGCGCGTCGAGCGCCGAGGAGCGCATGAACCTGGAGTAGTTGGCCACCGAGACCAGCGTCAGCGTGGCGACCGGCAGCACCATGGCTCTGGGGTCAGTGATGGCACCGATCAGCGAGCTGTTCTGGCTGACTGAGGCCGGGGCGCCGACCGGGAAGAGGCCGAGCGTGAGAGCGAAGATCTGGATAAGCAGCAGGCCGAGCAGGAAGACCGGCATCGAGTAGGTGATGAACGCGGCGGTCGTCACGACGTTGTCGCTGAGCGTGTTGCGCTTGACGGCCTGGAAGATCCCGACCGGGAAGGCGATGAGAATCGCGAAGAACAGGCCCAGGCCGCTGAGGTAAGCCGAGATCGGCGCGTGCTCAGCCAGGATCGCGTTGACCCCCTGGTTCTGCTTATAGGACTGGCCGAGGTTGCCGTGCAGCAACTGGCCTATGTAAGTCAGGTACTGGATGACCAGTGGCCTGGTGAAGCCATGGGACTTGTCCCATGCGTCGACTTGAGCCTGGGGTGCGCGCAGCCCGAGAACCGCGCGGCCAGGCTCTCCGCCGATCAGGTGCAGCATCCAGAACACCAAGATCGAAATGCCGATCATGATGATCAAAGAGGACGCTGCCCGGCGGAGCAGGTAGGTGGTCATTCTCCGCGTCTCCTCGCTGAGCCTTCGGTAGAGCCTTTAGGTACGACCTAGCCAGGTACGCGCATCTACGGCTGAACCTGCTCGCACCTGGTGAAATGGCCTTGCTTGACAGGATGCCTGCCGACGGCCGGAAAGGCTACCGGCAGGCATCCGTCTTTTTGCCCGTTACTTACTGAAGTACCACAGTTCCGGGTTGGCGGAGAACTGAGTCAGCTCCCAGAACGAGGCCTGCGGGCCGGACAGGGTGTTCTTCCACGCGTACACGTGGTCGGCGTTCGGCTGGAACAGCGCCGGGAGGTTCTCGGCGAGGTAGGAAGCCTCGGTCTTGACCGCGTTCGGGTCCGAGCCGAACACGGAGGCGTGGATCAGCTTGTCGGCGGTCGGGTCGCTGTAGTCGCCGATGTTGAACGTGCCACCGGTGTTGAAGATGGTGTTCGTGCTCGGATACAGCGCCTCGGTGAAGCCGCCGAAGTCCTCGACTGCCCACTTGTTGATGTTGGCCGGGGCGGCCACGTCGTAGTAGTTCTGCAGGATGAAGTTGAACGACTTGCCGACCAGCTTGATCGGGATGCCGGCGCTCTTGGCGTCAGACGCGAACGCGGTGTCCTCGCTCGTGATGGCGGGCGAGCCGTTGTTGTACACGAGGGTGAAGGTCAGCTTGTCGCCCTTCTTGACGCCCGCGCCACACTGCGTGGCGCCGGTGCCCGGGGTCTCACAGGTCTGCGTGCCGCCGACGATCTTCCAGCCGTGCTTGGCCAGCAGCGACTTCGCCGCCGAGACGCTGAACGGGTAGACCGGCTTGGTCGCGTTCGGCGGGGTGAACGGGCTCTGCGGAACGGCTGGAACCGGACCGTCAGCGCTCACCGCGTAGCCGTGGAAGATGCCGCTCACGTAACCCTGGTCGTCGACCAGGTGAGCCAGCGCCTGCCGGACGTACAGCTGACCGATGATGTTGTTCCAGTTGTCGGTCTTGTCCTTGAAGTTGAAGACGATGTAGTCCCAGCCGTAGTCGGGGAAGCCGAACACGTTGAAGCCCTGCTTCTTCAGCTGCGGGATCTGCGGGTAGTCGGTGGACGGGATGAGGCCCACGGTCAACTGGCCGGAACGCAGCGCGGTGTACTCGGCGTCGTCAGAGGTGAACGCCACCTCCTGGAACTTGCTGATCGACGGCTTGGTGCCGCTGTAGGCCGGGTTCGGCACCATGGTGTTGGCGTCCGTGCTCGGGTTGAAGGCGGTCAGCTTGAACGGACCGTCGACGACCTGCCACAGCGGGTTGGTCGCATAGGTCGACAGCTTCTGCGACTGCGCGTCCAGGAACTTGTAGATCTTCGCCGCGTTAGCGGGGTTCGTGTAGTCCAGCGGCTTGCCGTTGGGCGCGTCGATGGCCCAGGCCTTGCTGGGCAGCGGGGTCAGCAGCAGGATCTGGTTGTAATACTGGTAGCTGGGGTTGATCGGCTTGCTGAACGTCATCTGGAGCGTGAACTTGCTGGTCGCGGTTGCGCTCGACACGTCCTGCGGGAAGAAGCCGGGCGAGAAGTTGCCGTAGTTCGCCGAGCTGAGCTTGACTGCCGCCTTGACTATGTCGATGAAGAAGACCAGGTCCTGGGCGTCGACCGGGTTGCCGTCCGACCACTTGTAGTTGTTCTTCATGTTGATCGTGACGGTCTTGTTGCTGTTGCTGAAGACCGGCTTGCTGGCCAGGCTCAGGCCGTAGTCGACGTTGAGTGAGTGACCGGTCGGCGTCCAGTACAGCGGCTTCCACATCAGATTCTGGAAGTAGGCGGCGGTATACACCGAGGAGTTAGCGCCGGGCGTAACCGGGAAGATCCAGGTAGGCGTTGCCCCGGCGGCCATACCGAACGTTACCGTGCCGCCCTGCTTGTGCGTCTTGGCCGGCGCCGGGATGCCCACGAAGCCACTCTTCGCCGTCTGGTGTGTGCTGCTGGTGCTGCTCTTTGCGCAGGCGGCCAGCGCGGTCACGCCGACGACGGCAACAACCGTCATCTTCGCGGCCGTACGGGCAAATGTCATCTTCAATCCTCCTGGATCATGTGACGACCTGCCCGGACCGATGACCGTGGGTCCTGGCAGTCGCCGCTGATACTCCGCAGCCGAGCGACTCGCTCGCCGCCTCCTTGTGGGTTGGCCCGGATCTGTGTGCGCTGGTCAGGGGAGAGACCGGCGTTCCCAGTTCGGGGATCACGGGAAGCGTAGATTCCAAGTTGTAGCGTTCCTAGGCCGAAACTGTCACAAGTTGTTATCAATGCGCGGTTGGACGGAACCTAACCGAGAGGTGAACTACGTCACCGTTGTGGCTGTTGGTGCCGGTGTTACACAGGTGGCAGCCACTTAGGCCAAGAAAGGCCGACAATACTGCTAACTGTAGCCAGCCGGGGACTCCGGGTAACCACGCGGCGATAACGTACCGGAGATATTTGGTTGCCTGATATGGCCATCCGGGCTAACCAGAAGGTGACTGTGAGCTAGCCGTCAGAGCTGATCGTGGCTAGCCGCCGACGGCGTGCACGCCGCCGTCGACATGCACGATCTCCCCGGTAGTCGCCGGGAACCAGTCCGAGAGCAACGCCACGACGGCGCGGGCGGCCGGCTCGTGATTGCCCAGGTCCCAGCCGAGCGGAGCCCGGTCGTCCCACACAGACTCAAACTGCTCGAATCCCGGGATCGACTTGGCGGCCATTGTCCGCAGCGGCCCGGCGGCCATCAGGTTGACCCTGATCTTGTACGGGCCGAGGTACTTGGCCAGGTACCTGGCACATGACTCGAGGCCGGCCTTGGCAACGCCCATCCAGTCATAGGCCGGCCAGGCCAGGGCCGCGTCGAAGTCCATTCCGACGAGCGCTCCCCCGTGTTCCTTCATCAGCGGCAGCGTGGCCATTGCCAGCGCCTTCAGCGAGTACGTGGAGACGTGAAGCGCCGAGGACACATCCGGCCACGGGGTGTCCAGGAAATTCCCGCCCAGCGCGCTTACGGGCGCGTTGGCGATGCCGTGGACGACGCCGTCCAGACGGTCGACATGCTCGGTGAGCCGATCGGCGAGCGAAGCCAGTTGGTCGGCGTCGGTGACATCGAGCTCAAGCACGGGCGGCGGGTCGGGCAGCCGCTTGGCGATCCGCTCGACCAGGCTCAGCCGCCCGAACCCGGTGAGCACGACCTTCGCGCCCTGCTCCTGCGCGATTCGCGCGACGTGGAAGGCGATCGAGGAATCGGTCAGCACGCCGGTCACGAGGATCTGTTTGCCGTCAAGAATCCCCATCGGAAGCCTTTCTGCTGGTCGCTTTAGTGGCTTTTGTCCGGTCTTTAGCGCGGATCGCTGCTCAATGGCCCATGCCGAGGCCGCCGTCGACCGGGATAACCGCCCCGGTGATGTACGCGCCGTCCGGGCCCGCGAGGAACTGGACCACCCCGGCCACCTCGTCGGCCGACGCCGTCCGGTGCAGCGGTATGCCGGCCAGGATCGCCTTCTTGCGGTCGTCGGGCAGGCCGGCGGTCATGTCGGTGTCCGCGAATCCGGGTGCCACCACGTTGACCGTGATGTTCCGGCTGCCCAGTTCCCTGGCCAGTGACCTGGCCATGCCGATCAGCCCGGCCTTGGAGGCCGCGTAATTGGCCTGGCCAGCGGAACCGAGCATGCCCACGACGGAGGAGATGAAGATGATCCGCCCCCGGCGAAGCCGGATCATCGGCCGGACCGCACGCTTGGCGACTCGGTAGGCCCCGGCCAGGTTGGTGTCGACAACGCTGGTGAACGCCTCTTCCGACATCAGGGCAAGCAGTTGATCGCTGGTCATCCCGGCGTTGGCGACGACCACCTCGACCGGGCCGTGCGCCGCCTCGGCCACCGCGAAGGCCGCGTCAACGGCGGCCGTGTCGCGCACGTCACAGGTGGCGACCGTCAGCCCAGGGATTTCCTCCCCTGAGCGGGACGTGATCGTGACGCTGTCCCCCGCCTTGGCCAGGCGCTGGGCAATGGCCAGGCCGATGCCCCGGTTGCCGCCGGTTACCAGGACCGATCGCCCCATCAGCCGCCTCCCGCCAGTTCGCTGCGTGCGCGCAGGCCGTGCGCGCACGCAAGTATCGCAGAGTACTGCCCAGCCGGCTGGGCTGGCTCGGCGTGCGGCTGGCTCAGGCGTCCTCGAGCCTGAAGCCGACTTTCATGCCGACCTGGTAGTGGGCGATCTCGCCGCCGTCGAGCTGGCCCCGGATCTCGGTTACCTCGAACCAGTCCAGGTGCCGCAGCGTCTGGGCGGCCCGGCGCAGCCCGTTGCGGATGGCGGCGTCGACGCTGTCCGGTGAAGTGCCGACGATCTCGGTGACCCGGTACGTGCGGTCGGTCATCTGGTTCCTCCTTCTGTTGGCTGCCGTCTGTTGACTTCCAGCCGTACTACAACTACCAGCCGGCTCCAGTCAGGGGCGGGTTAGCACCACGGACGGATCGGGCCTAACGTGAAAGGGTGCGTAGTCATCACAGCGCCAAGCGTGACCAGGCCTATCTGGTAACCGAAGCGCCTCAGTCGCGGGCGGCCGAGATCGACCAGCGCCAGCGCCGGTACCTGCTCATGATGGGCCTGCGACTGGTGTGCTTCGTGGTGACCGTGGTGATGTTCCTCAACCACGCGGGCTGGCTGACAATCATCCCGGCAGTTGGCGCCATCGCGCTGCCATACTTCGCCGTCGTGATCGCCAACAGCCGGCAGCCGGCCAGTGCTTCGGGATTCCGGCCATACGAGCCGAGTCTGCCCGAGCGCTATAGCCCCGGCGCCAGTCAAGGACACAGTCAAGGCGGCGGACAGTCGGACAGTGGCAAGTGATTTACGACACGCCCGGCCGAGTATCGCTTCTTGCTTCCTTCCGGCACACCGGGCAGCCCCGGCGTGTTTCTGCGTAACGGAGCAGCTAGGTACCAATGTCGGGCGCAAAACGGCGAAGCAGGTCGGTACTAGCTACCCTCGATCCGCAGATTCGCTTCTAATCTGCTCTTGACGCACATGGGGGAGGTTCGGTGTAACATGCTTACCGGTGCTCTGGTCCCCCGCTGGGGCACCGTTGCCGGCGTTCCGGGCCCCCGTCGGAGCGCCGATGATCGCGATGCCGGGTGGTTTGCCCCCGTAGCCACCCGGCATCGCCCTTTTTATGACCGCCCCTAATTTGGGTGGTAGTTGGCTTTGCGAGCGAAGCTATTCAGATTTTGCGAAACACAATATGAACGGCGGCTTCAGCGGTTCACGAACCGCGATCTTGATCGGTTAGCCGGCTTGGTAACGCAGGATCGCCAACCAAGTACGGAACGAGACTCCGACGCCCGGTAGTAGCCGAATCCTCGCTTTGATGGCCTTTACGTCAAAGGCCCTCGCCCGCCGCACTCACCGAGCAAACCTCGCTCTCGCCAATCCCTGATCCCGATCCCCAATCGGACCCCGGTCGCGTCGCCGATTCTGGCCCCTCGGCTACCCCAGCCGTCGATCGAACTGGTGCCCACCTTCTGCCCGGCCGGTCAGCAGCATCGGTGCCCCGCCGGCGTCGTCGCGTCCCGGGAAGCTACCGCCCCGGTGCCCCGCAGGTGTCGTTCTGGCGACCTCGGTGCCCACCCGGTGTTGTTCCGTCTCGGGAAGCTGCCGCCCCGGTGCCCCGCAGGTGTCGTTCTGGCGGCCTCGGTGCCCATCCGGTGTTGTTCCGTCTCGGGAAGCTACCGCCCCGGTGGGGTACAGGTGTTGCTGACCGGCCCGGGGCATCCTGGCGGCGGCAACGGGGTGACGCCAGATCCGCCTCCGCAGCCCAAGACCCCGGTCCGGAGCGCTCGGCTGTCTGGACTCCGCATGATTCCGGCCGGGCTGCCTGGTTGGGCCGCCCGGCCGGAATGTTTGGTTGGGGCTGTGCGCCGGGTCGCCGACGTGCAGCTGGGCCGTTGGGCCCGGTCTGGTTAGTCGACTGGCTGAGCATCGCTGACCGCGCCGGAGTCGCCCTCGGTCTGGTCATCCTCGGCCAGGATCCGGTACAGCGCCCGACGGGTCTGGGTGAGCACCTTGCGGGCGGCGGTCACCTGATCTTCGGTGCCCGCACTGATCACCTGGAACGCGGCCAGCTGCACCTGGTGCACCAGCATCCGCATGTCCACCGCCGCGCTGGTGGCGCCGCCGGCGACTGCCGACCACGGCTCGTGGAGCTCGTCGGCGTGAGCGGCCACGTAGGCGCGACCCTCGTCGGTGAGCCCGTAGCCGCGACGGGCACCATCGGTGTCCTGCAGGGCGATCAGGCCCTCGTCCTCAAGCTGCGCCAGTGCCGGGTAAACCGACCCCGGGCTCGGCTGCCACAGGCCGCCGCTGCGCTCGCTGATCTGCTGGATTATCTGGTAGCCGTTCATCGGCTCCTCAGCCAGCAGTGCGAGCGCCGCTGCGCGTACGTTGCCGCGCTTGGCCCGGCCGCCGCGCCGCCGCATGCCCCGGCCCCACGGGCCGAAGTCACCGGGGCCGCCGCCGTGTGGACCTGGTCCTGGCCAGCCGTGCGGCCCGGGGCCGCCGTGGAAACCGCGGCCGAAGCCGGGTCCCGCAAATTCGCCCTCTTCGGACTCGGGGTCGAAGCCTCGCCCGCCAGGGAAACCTGGCCCAGGACCACCGAACCGGTATCCGGCCCTGAACCTCTTGCCGCCGTGACGGTGCGGATGGTCTGTCATCCGCCCGCCCATCTCTCGGTCATCCATCGCTATCTCCATTCTTTTGACTGTCGCGATAGTCCAACGATATATCGCTAACTTCGATACCGCAAGTCTCGCGAATCCTCGTCGTTCAATCGCCTACCTGAGTGGCTGTTGCGTCCAAAGCGACACCCGTGACCAGGCGCCCAAGCGCGCTGCCCGCCACATAGCCCGGATAGCGACGTCTTAGCCCTGATTAGCGACGACGTTTGCGTAGTTTGACCCGATTATGAAGTCGCCAATCAGGGCTAAGGCGTCGCAACCAGGGCTAAGTGCGAACCGAGCAGGCGACTGGGGCGAGTCGAGAGACGGAATCGCGCGCAGACGGAGGGTGACGGTCGCGCGGAGATGAGCCCCGCGCGGAGAGGGTCAGGGCCGGGTTACGGCTGCGGGGCCTGGTCCTGTGGGGTGGGCCAGGCAGCGGCCAGTTCCGTCAGCCGCGCTGCGGTGGGGGCCAGTTCGCGGCCGTGACCGACTGCGTAGCCGAGCAGGAAGGCGGTGACCGGGGCCGCCGGACGGTCAACCTGATGCGACACGTCGCGGGCCAGGCGCAAGACAGCGCCTTCCTGCACGTCGGCCCGGTCGATGCCGAGGTCCGTGCAGACTGTGTCGATCCAGTCGCCGAGCGTGCTCACGGTCGCTCCCTCTTGAATCCACCGAAAGACAAGCGCCGCGCGCCGGCCGAAACCGGCGGGCGACTCACAGCGATGCTAGAACCCGGCTCCCGGGCGATCCCAGCCGGCCCGCTGTCTGCCCCGTCCCCTGTGCCGCCGTCCCCTGTGCCGCCGACCGCTGTGCCGCCGTCCCCTGTGCCGCCGTCCACCGTGCCGCCGGACACCCGGGCGACTACCCCCCGATGGCCGACATCGGCCGGGCCGGCTGCAAGAAGCCGGGATCGTTGATGCCATGACCGGGCAGCTTGCTCGCCACGGCCTGGCGCCAGCGCCCGGCCAGTTCGTCGTCGCTCGCCCCCGACCGCAGCGGCGCGCGCAGATCGCTCTCGGTCCTGGCGAACAGGCAATTTCGCACCTGCCCGTCGGCGGTGAGCCTTACCCGGTCGCAGGCACCGCAGAACGGCCTGGTGACCGAGCCGATCACGCCGACCTTGGCCGGTCCGCCTTCGACCAGGAACGCCTCGGCCGGCGTCGACCCGCGGCCAGCCGGGTCATCCGGCGTCAGCTCGAACTTGGCCTTCAGCATGGCCAGGATCTCGTCGGCGGTCACCATGTTCTCCCGGCGCCAGCCGTGCTGCGCATCCAGCGGCATCTGCTCGATGAACCGCAGTTGATACCGGTTATCCAGGCAGAACTGGAGCAGGTCGACGGCCTCGTGATCGTTCACGTCGCGCATCAGCACCGTGTTGATCTTGATAGGCGCCAGTCCGGCCGCCGCCGCGGCGGCGAGGCCGTCGAGTACGTCGGCCAGCCGGTCCCGGTGCGCCAGCCGGATGAACGTCTGCGCGTCGAGAGTGTCGAGCGAGACGTTGATCCGGTCCAGTCCGGCCGCGTAAAGCGGCTCGGCGAGCCGGGCCAGCCCGATCGCGTTAGTCGTGAGCGAGATCTCCGGCCTTGGCCGCAGCTGCGCGGTCCTGGCCACAATGTCGGGCAGCCCGCGGCGCAGCAGCGGTTCTCCCCCGGTGAACCTGACCTCGGTGATCCCGAGTCGCTCGACCGCGATCGTCAGCAGCCGGATCAGCTCGTCGTCGGTGAGCTGCGACGACTTGGGCAGCCAGTCAAGCCCTTCCGGCGGCATGCAATAACTGCAGCGCAGGTTGCAGCGGTCGGTCAGGGAGACTCGCAGGTCGGTGGCAACCCGGCCGTAAGCGTCAGCGAGCATGACCACCTCCTCATCGGTTCGCCCATGATCGCCATGGTGGCACAGCCTACTTGCGTAGTTACTCCGGGCCTACCAGTCTGCCAACCAGCTACCTGGGCATTGTCCGGCAAAACGGGATGCGCCTCACCGGATTGGCAAATCATTCGGCCCGCCCGTACCTCAGCTACAAGCGTCGCGGCGGCTGATTCGTTCCCCGACGGCCTATTGTGGTGCCCGCCCGGTCCTGGACCGGGCTACGGGAGGATCACTAATGACAGTCACCGGCGCGATCTGGCGCGATCAGCTGACGACCGAGCAGCGGGAGCTGCTCGGCCGCGATTTCGGCGTCATCGCAGAACCCAGGCCCGATGTTCTCGTCGTCGGCGGCGGCATCCTGGGCGTCGCGACCGCCGCCGCCAGCCGCGATGCCGGGCTCGGCTCTGTCCAGCTGATCGATGCCGGGCGTCTCGGATCGGGAGCTACCGGCGGCGCGACCGGCCTCCTGGTGCCCGAGCCGCACCAGTGGAGCGATCCCGAGACGTTCGTCGACCTTGAGCGGGCCAGCCTGGAGCGGTGGCGTTACCTGGACCAGATCACCCCGGGCGGGCTCGGCCTGGTCGAGCTGGACTGGATCGGGCTGGCCCCTGACCCGGGCGGGCTGGCCGCGCATCAGCCTGCGAACGTGGAGTGGCTCGACGCCGCCAAGATCTCGGCGCTGGTGCCCGGGCTGGCCTGGCATCTCGGCGGGGCGCTGATCAGGCACCAGGCCAGGATCAACCCGCTGCGGGCGCTCGTTGGCCTCGCCGATTCCCTGGACAACGTCGGCACCGGTGTCGCGGCGACCGCGGTGACCGTCCGGGGCGACAAGATCGAGACGGTCACGACGTCGGCGGGCCAGATCAGCCCGGGCGCGGTCGTGTTCGCGACCGGCCAGCCGCCGGTGCTCGACGGCCTGGAGCTGGACATTCCGGCCGACCGGGTGAAGGGCCACCTGCTGGTGACCGAGCCGGTGAGCATTCACCTGCCGTGCACAATCGTCCCGGTCGCGACCCCGCTCGAGGACGGCCGCCTGCTGGCCGGGGGCACGCTCGACTACGGCGACGAGAGCCCGGCGGTGCGCGACGAGGTCATCGACGCGATCATCGGCGGCCTGCGCGCGGCCTTGCCCGGCCTGCGCACTGTCCGGGTGTCGCACAAGTGGTGCTGCTTCCGGCCGAGGCACCCAGACGGCCGCCCGGTCATCGACCGGGTTCCCGGCCTGGCCAACGCCTGGCTGACCTCAGGGCACTTCCGCACGGGGATACTTAACGCCCCGGCGACCGGCATGGCGATCGCCCGCTGGATCGCGGCCGACAAGCCGCCGCCCGAGACCGGCGCCTGGAGCGCGACCAGGTTCAGCCCGATCCGCTAGCGCGGACTTCGCGACGGTCGTCGGGCAGGCGCCGGGTGATCTTCTGCCGGTCCAGGTACTCGAGCAGCGGGATCAGCGTCCGCCTGGTCGTGTTCAGCGCCGCCCGAGCCTGCGCGGCGGTGAACGGCTGCGGAAGCCCGGCCAGGACCCGCCCGGCCGCCACGTCGCCGCCCGGCCCGAGCACGAGCTGGTCGGCGATCCGCAGCAGCGCGCCGTGCCGGGCCGCGGCCGCCAGCGCCCGGGAGTCCAGGCCCAGTTCGCTCAGCCGGGCGGCGTCCGGCGCGCTGAACGGATTCGCGGCCAGGTCGGCCAGGATCGCCGCGACCGGCTCAGCCAATTTGGCCGGCAGCGAGCTGTTGTCCCCCGCTGGTCCTGGTGCCACCGCACCGGCCGATCCGGCCGCCTCGGCGGTGATCATGATCAACCCAGCCGACTCTTTCATTTTGTGAGAAAGCATCGCGCGAGTCAGCTGCCGATCCGGCAAGCCGAGTGCCGTCCGGGCCGAATCGAGTGGCAGCCCGGGGGCCAGTGGATTCGCCGTCGCGTGGGACGCGACGAGGTCGGCCAGCTTGCGGGACTGCTCGGCGACGTAGCCCGGGTCGGCGTACCAGCCAGGGACGACTGGCTCGGGCAACCCAGTACTGCCCGCGGGGGGAGCACCCCCCGCGCCCCCCGCGCCTTCGGCCACTACGAGAAGCCCCATCGCGGCTAGGTCGGCGGCCCGGATCAGCTTGTGCCGACGAAGCAAGTCGATCGCCGAAGGCTGGTCCGGCCATAGGTTCAGCTCGGCGACGGCCGCTGCCGCCGCTCCCCGACGGCCGAGTCCGGGCGGCCGGACGTCGAGCACGACCGCGCCGGCCAGGCCAGGCCACTCGTCCGAGCCCAGCTGGCCTTCCAGCTCCGCCCGCACGGCGGCCGCGCCAGGATCACGCAGCAGCACGAGATCGCCGACGTGCAGCGGCAACGGATCCTGCAGCGACAACCTGGCCAGCCCCCGGTCGAGCATCCTGACCCTGGTCACCGTCCTGGCCGACCCCACGTGCGCGTTGACCAGCCTCGGGAGCCTAGGCGTACCCGACACCCGGACGTCGACCAGCGTCGTCAGCGTCCACTCTCCTGGCCGCACCAGCGCCATCCCCCGACCGACCTGATCGGCCTCGATGCCGCGCAGGTTGAGCGCGACCCGGGCTACGCCAGTCACCTCTGGCACGTCCGCACCGAGCGACTGCAAGCTCCGCACCCGGACCGTCCGCTGCGCGGGCGTGAGCACCAGCTCGTCGCTCCGGCTGACCTGACCGGCCGGGAGAGTTCCGGTGACGACGGTCCCGGCGCCGGTGATGCTGAACGCCCGGTCGACCCAGATCCGGATCGGCGACTGCCGGTCAGGCTCCGGCAGGTCGGCCGCCAGGCCAGCCAGCCGGGCCAGGAGCTCGTCCAGCCCCTGCCCGGTCACCGCGCTCACCGCGACCGCCGGGATCTCGCCCAGGCTGGACCGGCCGATGATCTCGCGTGCTTCCGCGATCGCGGGCCCGGGATCGGCCAGGTCGGACCGGGTCACGGCCAGCACTCCCCGCGTGATCCGCAGCGCGTCGATGGCGGCTAGGTGCTCGGCCGACTGCGGCATCCAGCCGCCATCGGCGGCCACGACGAACAGCACGGCTGGGACCGGGCCGACTCCGGCGAGCATGTTCGGCACGAACCGGGCGTGTCCCGGCACGTCGACGAACGCCAGCTGCTCCCCCGACGGCAGCGTCATCCACACGTAGCCGAGGTCGATCGTCATGCCCCGGCGCCGCTCTTCGGCCCACCGGTCAGGCTCCATCCCGGTCAGCGCCCGAAGCAGCGCCGACTTCCCGTGATCAACATGCCCGGCGGTCGCGATAACTTGCATCGGCTAGCCAGACGAGCGGCATCGAGCACGGCTGCCGTCAGCCGAGCATCGTCGTCGGGGTCAATCGCGAACAGATCAAGCAGCAACCGCCCCTCAAGAACTCGGCCGACCACGGCCTGGCGTTCCCCCCGCCGCACCGACTCCCCGTTGCGCAGCGGCTCCGCCAGCTCGGCCGGCAGGCTCACCGCCGCGCTCGTGAGCGGCACCCCCGGTGCGCCCCCGCCCCCGACCGCGGCCTGGGAGTCGACCGAGCGAGCCTCGATTCCGGCGGTGGCCAAGACCTCCGCAATGCGTTTCGCCCGATCAAGAAAATCCTGGTGCGGGGCGGACAGTGCTTGCAGCACCGGAACCATCGGGCCGGCCAGCGTCGCTTCCAGCGCCGCCACGGTCAGCTTGTCGATCCGCAGCGCCCGCGCCAACGGGTGTCGCGCCAGAAGGCTGATCAACTCGGCCCGGCCCAAGAGCAGCCCCGCCTGCGGCCCGCCGAGCAGCTTGTCCCCGCTGGCCGTCACCAGCGCGGCCCCGGCCCGCAGCCAGGTCGCCGCGTCCGGCTCATCCGGCAGCTTCGGATGCGGCGCGAGCAACCCGGAACCGATGTCCCCCACCACCGGCACGCCCAGCCCGGCCAGTTCGGCCACGCTCGCGCTCGAGGTGAACCCCTCGATCCGGTAGTTAGACGGATGCACCTTCAGCACGAACGCGGTCCGCTCCCCGATCGCGGCCGCGTAGTCAGCCACGGTCGTCCGGTTCGTCGTGCCGACCTCGGTGATCGTCGCTCCGGTGCTGGTCAGCAGGTCGGGCAGCCGGAACCGGTCCCCGATCTCGATCAGCTCACCCCGGCTGACGACGATCTCCCGCCCGGCCGCCAGCGCCGTCGCCGCCAGCACGAGCGCGGCGGCGTTGTTATTCACCACGTGCACGGCCTGGGCGTCGGGCACCGCGGCGGACAGAGCGGATGCCATGCCAGCCGCGCGCTTGCCGCGTGCCCCCGTCACCAGGTCGAACTCCAGGTCGCTGGTGCCAGCGGCGGCCTCGACGGCAGCCCGGGCGGCTGTGGAGAGCGGTGCCCGGCCCAGGTTCGTGTGCAGCAACACCCCGGTCGCGTTCAACACCGGCGTCAGGTTGCTCGCCCCGGCTGGCAGTGCCGCCACGGCAGCATCTGGAACGGCGCCTGGCTGGATCAGCCCGTCCCGGCACTGCTGCTGAGCTCGACGCACAGCGTCTTTCACCAGTGCCCGACCAAGCCTATGCTCGGCAGAAACCAGGCGTGGATCGGTCATGACAGCGTCCGTCCTCGGCACCAGCCTGCGGCCATCGTCCACGACGGCGACCTTACCGCCGGCTGGCTGACACGACACGGATGGATGGCTGTCCCAATTCACGCCTCTTACGCGCAGATGTGCCAGGCTTGATGCGCTGATAGTGAGATAAGTGGGAGCAGAAATGGCCAGTGCCGTGCCAATGTCGCGGAGCAGGGGCAGCGTGTCCGGGCTCGCCCTCGTGCTGCTCGGTGCCTGGGGAGGCCTGGCGCCGTTCGTCGGGCCGCTTTTCCATTCCGGCTTTGAGCCCGACAAGCCCTGGGTTTATACCGCCGCCCGGTTGTATGCCTCGGTATTGCCGGGCGCGGCAGTACTCCTCGCCGGACTGATCGTGTCCGCCACCAAGACGCGCTGGATCGGCGGGTTCGCCGCCGTGATCGCCGCCCTGGGCGGGGCCTGGTTCGTGATCGGGCGGGCGATCATGCCCGTAGCCGCCAACGATCCGAACGCCTACTCGGTTGGCCAGACGATCGGATCGTCGATGGGTCGCGTCCTGGCGACCGACCTAGCCGCATACACGGCCGTAGGCCTGCTGATCATGTTCTTCGCCGCGCTGGCGCTGGGCCGTCAGTCGATCGCCGCTCACCGGGACCACCTGAGATACGGCGAGATGGTCTACCAAGCCGGGACCACGCCGGACGCCGGCCTGGCGACCGTCGGTCTGGCCGCGGCGAGTCCGAGTTACTCCCCGTTCCAGCCCACGGAGACCGGGTCTGCGTACCCGTCCGACCCGCCCGACACGTTCGTCGGTGGTGACACCGAGTTCCCCAGCCAGTACCCGGCCACCGAAACCTACGTTCCCGACCGCCTGGCGACCACCACCCAGCAGAGCAGCTACCCAGAAGACACCGGCCCGTTCGACGCCTTCACCCCAGGCTCAGTCACCTACAGCCCCGGCCAGACCAAGTACCCACCCACCGAGTCGACGACTTCGATGACGGTCCCGACCGAGGAGCAATAGTTTCGGTCCACTCGCCGGACCGGGCTCGATCCGTGCAGAAGAGCTCAGGGGGTTCGGTCGGCCGATCCCTACACCAGTGATGTCTCCTTGCTGTAGTACCGTCCTGGGAAGCTACTACAGCGGCGGCACTTTGGTGTTGTTGGGTGGCGGAGGCGGACGGGAATCGAACCCGCCGACGACGCTGTGCGCCGTCCGCCGGTTTTGAAGACCGGGGGGACCACCAGGTGCCCAGACGCCTCCACGGCGAACTCTAGTCCCACGACATTCGCTCTAGCCCACCCCGCCCAAGCCGAGGCCCGCTCCAGCCCGGGCCCGCTCCAGCCCGGGCCCGCGACCTGCTGTCTCGATCCCGTCGGTGCCGGATCGATGGGCGGCAACCTTTTGGGTGGGTGGCGCATCCTTGGGGCGTGACCGATGACGAAGAGGGCTCAGCGAGTGCGGAGCTTGAGGTCGGGCTGGATCGCGAGCTGGGCGTCGGGATGGAACGCGAGTTGGCCGTGGAGGCGTTGTTCTTCGCGTGGTATCCGCGGTTGGTGCGGACTGCGTTTGGGCTGGTTGGGGACTGGGCGCTGGCTGAGCAATTAGTGCAGGACGCGTTCTTGCGGCTGTGGCGGCGGTGGGCTTGGGTGCGGGACCCGCGGGCGGCGCCGGCATACCTGCATCGGACCGTGGTGAACCTTGCGCGGGCCGCGCTGCGGCGGCGGGTCGTTGAGCGGCGGGCGCTGACGCGGGGTGGGTTCGATCAGCGGGACGAATGGACGCAAAACGTCGAGGAGCCGCATGTGGGGGTCGTGATTCGGCAGGCTATCGAGACGTTGCCGTATCGGAAAAGGGCCTGCGTTGTGCTGCGGTACCTGGCTGGACTGTCGGAGGCCGAGACCGCCGATGCGCTTGGGGTGTCGGTGGGGACGGTCAAGAGCCAGACGCACAAGGCGCTGCGGCAACTGCGGGAGTTGCTTGACGAGCCAGCCGAGATCACGCCGGGAGGAGAGCGGGCATGAGCGGGATCGACTTTGAGCGTCGGCTTGAGGAATTGCTGGCCGGCTACGTGGACCGGCCTGCGGAAACTGGGGCGGCCTGGAGGCGGTTCGTCGCGCGGCGGCGGGTCGCTCGCGTGGAGCGAACCCGGCGGCTGGTGGCGGTGAGTGCCGCCGGAGCGGTGGCGGTGGCGGCGGTGGTACTGCCGAATGTAATGCGGCCGGGCGACGGCAGGCACGGCCCAGCCCAGTCGCCCGCCGGGCATGGGCTGGCGATTACGGGACGGATCGCCATCCCGGGGCGAGTCCACGGGCCAGGTGACACCCGCATGGTCGCGGCGGTGGCCGGGCTGCGCGGCCAGGTCTGGGTCATGACCTACAACGGCGATCTGGCCAGGATCGACCCGCGCGGTGACCGGGTGACATTGCGGAGGCACCTGGCCGGGCTGACCGCGCTCACGACTGGCGCGGGGGCGGTCTGGGTGCTCCTCGCGGTCAGGCGGCCGCACATCAAGGGGCAGTTGGTCAAGCTCGACCCGGCGACCGGCCGGAAGATCGCGAGCGTCGACCTGCTCCGTCATTGCGGGGCGATCAGCTTCGGCGGCGGCGAACTCTGGGCGGCGTGCGGCGACGGCCGCGGGACTGACTTCGCGCGGTTCGATCCGTCGACCCTGCACGTCCTGACGCACGGCGGTCCTGCCTATGGCGTCTCGGCCATCGCGGCGACCGCCCACGGTGTCTGGTACTCCTACCTCGGGAGGTCTGGCCTCAGCGGCTTCGTGGGCAGCGGGTCCAAGCTCAGCTGGGTTAGCGCCAGCGATCCGCCTGGCCTGCTGGAAACCAACTCGCTGGTGTACGCCAACGGCTCGCTGTGGGCGTTCGACGGCGGCGAGGACGTCGCGCGGATCAGCCCGGTCACCGGGCGGATCACCAAGTTCTACCGGGCGGACCGGTATGACCCGCGCGACGATCTCAACCTCAGCTTCTTCGCCGTGGACCGGGATTCGATCTGGTTCCTGCGGGCCGCCGGCTATCGCGGCACCGCCGTGCTGCGAGTGAGCCTTGCTACCGGGCGGCCCGTCGGGCGGGTTTCCCGAGTCGGCTCATGCGGTGAGCCGTGCTGGCAGATCTACCTGGCCCAGGGTTCGGCCTGGGTGCCCACGCAAACCCACCTGACCAGGATCAGCCTCGTTACTCCTCCTCGGCGTACAGGGAGTCGATGACGTCGGCGTACTTGCGGTGGATGATGCGCCGCTTGAGCTTGAACGTCGGCGTCAGTTCTTCGCTCTCGGCGGTCCACTCGACCGGCAGGAGGCGCCACCGCTTGACCTGCTGGACCCGTGCCAGCTGGGTGTTGGCCTCGTCGACGGCTTCGGTGACGGCGGCCAGCACCTGGTCGTTCTCGGCCAGTTCGGCCAGCGAGGTGGCCTCGATGCCCCGGGCCTTGGCCCAGGCCGGGGCTACCTCACCGTCCAGCGTGAGCAGCGCGACCACGAACTTGCGGCGGTCGCCGAAAGCCAGGGCCTGGCCGATCAGCTGGTTGGCGACCAGCACGTTCTCGACGGCGGCCGGGGAGATGTTCTCGCCGCCCGAGGTGATGATCAGTTCCTTCTTGCGGTCGATCACCGAGACGAAGCCGTCATCGTCGATCGTGCCGATATCGCCCGTGTGCAGCCAGCCGTCCTCGTCCAGCAGCGCCGCGGTCTGCTCGGGCAGGTTCAGGTAGCCGGGGGTGTTGAGCGGGCCGCGGGCCAGGATTTCGCCGTCGTCGGCGATCTTGACCTCGATACCGGGGATCGCGCGGCCGACGGTGCCGAGCTTGAAGGCGTCGGCTGTGTTGGTGGTGAAGGCGCCGGTCGTCTCGGTCATGCCGTAGACGTCGAGCATCTTCATGCCCAGGCCGGCGAAGAAGGCGCCGACCTCGGGCGGCAGCGGGGCGGCCGCGCTGACCACGACCGTGGCCTCGCCCAGGCCGAGCAGGCTTCTGATCAGGTGCAGGACGCTGGCGTCGGCTTCGGCGAACTGGGCGGCCAATTCCGCCGACGGGGTCTGGCCGTACTGGCAGCTCTCCACGTAGCGGCGGCCGACCTCCATCGCGGCGGCGGTGGCGGCCTTCCTCGACTCGTCCTGCTCCAGGGTGAGCAGCGACTGGATGCCGGCCTGGATCTTCTCCCAGACCCTGGGGACGCCGAAGAACGCCGTCGGTTTCACCGCCCCGACCGTCTTCACCAGGTCGGTGGTGGCGTGGCAGAAGTAGGTGTGGCCGGCGCTGTAAGAGGCCAGGTAGAGGCTGAACATCCGCTCCGCGATGTGGGCCAGCGGCAGGTACGACACCCAGCGCACGTGCATCTGGGTGCTGCCGCCCATCTCGGCGGTAGTGCACTCGTACATGATCGCGCCGTGTGTGATCACCACGCCCTTGGGGTTGCCGGTCGTGCCGGACGTGTAGAGCAGGGTCGCGGGGTCGTCTGAGCCGATCGCCTCGACTCGGCTCGTCACCTCGTCGGCCGCGCCGCCGGCGGATGCTTGCTCGCCCAGGGCCAGGAAGTCCGCCCAGGTCATGAACTTCTCGCCGGACGGGCAGGCGCCGGCGTCGCGGACGATCACCTTGGTGATGCCGGGCAGGTCGTCGAGGAGCGGCTGCCAGCGGGCCAGCTCCGGCTTGCCGTCCAGGATCGCGATCCGCACGTCGCAGTCTCCGGCCACGTACTTGATCTGGTCGGCGGCCAGAGTCGCGTAGAAGGTCACCGGCACTCCGCCGGCGTGCACGATCGACTGGTCGGAGAGCACGTGCTCGTAGCGGTTCGGGAGCATCATCGCGACTCGCTCCCCTGGCTTCAGCCCGAGCCGCACGAATCCGGCGGCCAGCCGCAGCGAGGCGTCCCGAAATTCGTTCCAGGTCACCGTCTGCCAGGGTTCGTCGCCGTCCCGGTCGGAGTAGGCAGGCAGGTCGCCGTACTGCGCCGCCGTCGACGTCAGCAGGTCACAGAGCGTGCGACCGCCAACCTTGGCCTCGATCTCGGCCCGATCTGCCAGGACTGAAGTGCCCACTTACCCGCCTCCGTAACACGACATTGCGCTTGGCGGTATGCCACCATGTGCAGTTCACCGGGCGCAAGCGGCAGTTGGCTACAGTTCAGCAATGGGCAACCCATCGGCAGTGCGGCTGACTCAATACGCGCGCGGCGGCGGCTGCGCGTGCAAGATCCCGCCGGGCGAGCTGGAGGAGGCGGTCGCCGCGTTGGTGCCCGAGCATCGTCCGGCTGACCTGCTGATCGGCGTGGAACACGGAGATGACGCGGCCGTCGTGCGGATCAGCTCGGGTAGGGCGGTCGTAGCCACCGCCGATTTTTTCTCCCCGGTAGTAGATGACGCCAGGCTGTTCGGACGGATAGCTGCCGCCAACGCGCTGTCCGATGTCTACGCGGTCGGCGGCGAGCCGCTGGTCGCGGTCAATCTGCTGGGCTGGCCGCGCGACGTACTCAGTGCTGAGCTGGCGGCCGAGGTGCTGGCCGGCGGGCTGGAGATCGCGCGGGAGGCGGGCTGCCATGTGGCGGGCGGGCACAGCATCGATGATCCAGAGCCGAAATACGGGATGGCGGTCACCGGGCTCGCCGATCCTGATCGGCTGCTGCGGATCGACGGGGGCAAGGCGGGGCTACCGCTGTCACTCACAAAACCGCTTGGCACCGGGGTCTTGAATTCTTGGCATAAAGCTACCGGCCTGGTCAATCAGGCCGCTATAGACGTGATGACGTCCCTCAACTCCAAGGCCAGCCGGGACGCATTGCAGGCGGGCATCCGGTGCGCGACCGACGTGACCGGGTTCGGGTTGCTGGGCCACGCGTTCAAGCTGGCGCGGGCAAGCGGGGTTACGGCGGTGATCGACCACCGCTCGGTGCCTTTCATCGAAGGCGCGCGAGAAGCGCTGGGGAACGGTCACATACCGGGTGGGAGCCGGCGTAACCTGGCGTGGGTCGCACCGCACGCAGACTTCTCTGACTTGCCGGAATCCGAACTGCTGCTGCTTGCTGACGCGCAGACCTCCGGGGGTCTGCTTGTCGCGGGAGAGGTGCCAGGAGGCACGGTGATAGGTGAGCTAGTCTTGCAGTCAAATGCAGTACTTAAAGTAATGTAACCATTACGCTTAGTAGTTGTCGCACCTCCGATCCGGACGCGCTCGTCCTCGCGGGGGGCTCCGGGGGTCGCTCCCCCGGGCCGTAAAGGCGATGGCGAGCCGAGGAGGACACGTCCGTTGCAGGTACAGGCGGAGCTGGGCAGGGCCGATGCGCCGAACCCGATCGGGCGCCGGTCTCTGTCTTGGAACCGGACTCTCGGCATCGCCAGCGTGGTCGTCGCCGCCCTGTTCTTCGCTACCTCGCTCACCGCGTACCTGACCGACGCGTTCATTCACACCGGCGAGCTGCTCAACTGGTTCGACCTCAACGTCTATAACGACGCCGGCCTGGTCACCAGGCAACTGCCGGTTTACCTGTACAAATGGCAGCTCGGTCCGACAGTCAAGTTCACCTACACGCCATTCGCGGGGATCGTCTTCGCGGCGTTTTCCTACATCGGCTGGCCGCTGCTGCGCTGGCTGATGACCCTGACCAGCCTGCTGTCGCTGCCGATCACGGCCTGGCTGACGCTCGGCGCGCTGGGGCGTCGCGGCCTTGGCCGGGCCGCGATGGCGCTGGCGATCGGGGCGTTCGCGCTGTGGACGGAGCCGGTCACTAAGGCGCTGTTCCTCGGGCAGATCGAGCCGTTGCTGCTGCTGCTGGTGGCCTGGGACCTGACCCGCAACGATGAGTGGCGCTGGAAGGGCATCGGCATCGGCGTGGCCGCCGGGATCAAGCTGATCCCGCTGCTGTTCATCCCGTATCTGCTGGCCGCCGGGAAGATCAGGCAGGCGGCGGCCGCGACGGCCGCGTTCGCGGCGACGGTGGCGATCGGGTTCATCGTGCTGCCCGAGCCGTCGATCTCGTACTGGCTCAGCGGTTACTTCGTCCGGCCCGGCCGCACCGGCGGCGTCGACGCGCTGGTGAACCAGTCGCTCCTGGGCATGATCGCGCGCCAGTCCGGCGGCGGCGTGGCGGCCCAGCCGGCCTGGCTTCCGATCGCGGTCGGCGTCGGCCTGATCGGGATCGCCGGGGCGGCGTTGCTGGCGCGATCAGGAAGGCCGGTGCACGGCTGGGTGCTGATCGGCCTGACCAGCCTGCTGATCTCACCGATCAGCTGGGACCACCACTGGGTCTGGATCATCCCCGTCATCGCGCTGCTGGCCGGAGAGTTGATGACCAGTCAGACCTGGCGGCGGTGGCTGTTCCTCGCGGGAGCGGTCCTGGTCACCGCGCTGTTCGGGGCCTGGCCCTGGGACTACAGCGGACCTGATGCGTACGTGCCGCAGCGAGGTCTGGTCGGGTGGTTCGTGCGGCCGCCGCTGTCCTACAACGTGCTGGAGTTGCACGGGTGGCAGTTGCTCACCTGGAACCTGTTCGTCGTCGCCGGGCTCGTCATTTTCGTGATCATGCTGGTCGTGGCCGGGGTTTCCTGGCGGCAAGCCAGGAGGCCAGTGCCACCGGCACTGCCGTCGGCGCCGCCTCCGCCACCCGAGCCCGAGCCCGCGCCCGAGGCCGAACCCGAGCCTCTGCCGAGCCCGATCGACGCGCTGCTGGCCCGGGCCGATTCGCTGCTGACTCCCCCGGGGTCCTGACCCGCGAAGGCCCGGCTCGCAGCTTGCCGTGTTGCTGCGGACCGGGCCTTGGAAGTCTGCTGGTTACGCGGCCTGGCGAAGCTGGGTCTGCGTGATCTCCTCGTGCCGGACTGGCTCAAAGAAGTTAACGGGCTTGTCGTACGCCTTGTTGTGCTTCCACCAGGCGAAGGAGCCGATGACCGCCAGGGCGATCAGCACGGCGACACAAGCCGAGATCCCGATGCCAGCGATTGCCACATTGATCAGGTGAGTGTCGAACGTCATCTCGTCCACCTACTTCTGAGGCCTTGCCCTTCCTCGGGCTGGCCTCGCTTTATGTGTACGTCGTTTACATCTCCTATGGTGCCGCCATTAAGTGAACGTTGTCAACATGTGGCTGTGCGACCTACGTCACACTCGCGGGATGCGGCTCTAGGGCGCTGGGCGCACGGGCCAGGGACGACCAGCCTCGAGGCAGCGCGGAGTCCGGGCTGCCGTCCGGAGTCCGCACCGCTGGCGTTTGCCGACACAGTGTC
>DATNFM010000323.1:0-3346 GCA_035606435.1 Streptosporangiaceae bacterium
TCGGCGAGGTTGACCTGTTCGGGCGGGCAGGTGCCTGCTTGGGCTGGTGTGAGCTGGCCGAGGGAGCGGTGCGGCCGGGCGGTGTTGTAGTGCCGCAGGTACTCGGTCAGCACCTTGTGCAGGTGGTGCTCGTTGACGATCGCAGCCGGTCGAGGAGCTCCCGGCGCAGGGTGCCGATGAATCTTTCGCAGATCGCGTTCGCCTTCGGGGACTGCGGCGGACTGGCCACGATCCTGATGCCCTCCGCGGTGAGCACGGCATCGAAGGAGCTGCTGAACTGGCCCGCGCGGTCCCTGATCAGGAATTTCACCGAGGCTGCGCGCTGGCCCAGGTCCATCAGGAAGTTGCGGGCGGCCTGCGTCGTCCACGCGCCGTCCGGGTGCGCGGTGACGCCGGCCAGGTGGGCCCGGCGGATGCCGTGCTCGATGACGACCAGCGCGTAGACACGGCGGAGCAGCACGGTATCCACGTAGACGAAGTCGGCGGCGAGGATGCCGCGGGCCTGCGCGGTCAGGAACTGCCTCCAGGTCGGGCCCGCGCGGCGGGGCGCGGGATCGATCCCGGCGTCGTGCAGGATCTGCCACACCGTGGAGGCGGCGATCGGGTGGCCGAGCCTGAGCAGCTCGCCCTGCACCCGCCGGTGCCCCATGCGGGGTTCTCCGTCGCGATACGGATCACGAGCTTGCGGATCGCAGATGCCGCGGGCGGCAGCCCGGGACACGGCGGCTCGCGTAGTCCCACTTGCGCGCCACAAGCCGGCGGTGCCAGGCGAGCAGGGTCGCGGGCGTCACCGGGAAGACCTCGCCCCACCGGCGGCGGGGAACCAGCCGCGACAGCGCCGCGAGCCACAGCCGGTCGCCCGGCTGGTAACGGACCCGGCCGACCTGGCGGCGCAAGACAGCGTTCTCGTGCCGCAGTACCAGGAGCTCAGCGTCCTTGGACGCCTGGGCCCGGGACAGCACCGTCAGGCAGCCCAGCAGACAGCGAACAAGCAGGTAAACGACCGAAATGATCACCCAGCGATGATCCCAGCCCGCCAGCCCTCCCAGGCGTGATCCAGTAATCGAGCCCCACAGCACCGGTCGCTGCGCCAGAACCCGCCCGCCGGGCGGGTACATCCGCCTGCGGAACTGAGCCATATGCGCGTTCTGCGCCGGGACCGGCTCGGCGGCCTGATCCGTGAATATACCCAGGTCGCACAAGGTGACACGGTTTCCGGCACCCACAGGCTGCGGTCCCAGCGGGCGAAGGCGTCATCGATCGCCGTGGCGAGGGTGCTCGAACGTTGCTGAGCGGGAGGCGATCAAGACCTGGCCCGGCCGGGCCACAGGTCGCCGGTGTGCGAGCCGTGCACCAGCTTCACCGTGATCGCCAGATGCGTACGGCCTACCGGAGACCTCCGTGATCGCGGGCTGCCCTGTCCGTGGGAGCCGTCTGCCTCCCGCGTGTGGCGCCGCGAGCCTACCAACCCGTGCTGCGTCCCGTCGGCCAAGCGGAGGCACCGACCGTCTTCGGGTCGCGTCGCTGAGTTTGGCGATCTTCGTGGCGTTACTAGATGACACGACGTCAGGAACGTCGAGTATCCGGCACTCCGGCGGATGGGTGTGACGAGAACGCAACCGAGCCCGCGGTCTGTGCGCAGGAGTACATCGCAGCGATGAGCGGCCGTGGGATAGCGTTCCTCACGTTCCATTTGATATACAATTGTCTCATCAGCAGACATCCCTATCGTGGAGGATCTGATGTCGAGGACAGTGGTTGACCTGGATGACGACGCGCTGTCGCTGGCGAGCGAGGAACTCGGCACCACCAGCAAGGTGGCGACCGTGAACGCCGCCCTGCGCCGTGTGGCGAACCAGCGGGCTGCGGCCCGCATGCTTGAGCTCCTCGACGAGACGGGCACCGACCTGTCCGATGAGGCGTTGCGCGGGGCGTGGAGGGATGGCGGACGCGGTTGAGCGTGCTGCTCGCGGACAAATCCGCGCTGGAATGGGCCAGGCGAGACACCCGCGCCCGGGCCGCGTTCCTAGCGCTGCGCAGCGCGCACGTCATCGCGGCCTGCCATATGACAGCACTGGAGATCTGCTACTCCGCGCGGGACCAGAAAGACTTGGAGGCGCTGCTCGCGGGCCAGCGGGCACTGGAATGGCTGCCAGTTAGCGAGGTGGTGATGGACCGGGCGCTGGAGGTCCAGCGGCTGCTGGCTTGGCATCACGGCAATGGCCACAGGCGCCCGCTCCCGGACCTGATCATCGCCGCGACCGCCGAACTGCACGGTGCCGAGGTGCTGCACGTCGACAGCGACTACGACCTGATCGCCGAGGTGACAGGCCAGCCAATGCGGCGTCTGCTCGATCCCGGCCACGCATAACCACACCGGCGTGAGTTGCCCTGCCGCCGCCCGGCACGAAGATGAAGACCAATGCGACAGGCCTGCTGCTGACCTGGCTGTCCAGCGTATTTGCGCCAACACAAAAGCAACACAAGTCCGTCGCCGGGGAAGATCAACACGGGAACAACACGGATAAAACGGTACTCCCGCCCTCTCTTCCTGCGACAACGCAGGAGGCGAGGGAATCCCCATGCGCAGGAAGCGCCCGCGTGGGCCAAGATCCCCACGAAATCCCCACAACCGGCGCGCAGCGGGGTCGCAGGTCCTCCGCCGGGCGGGCGAAGGCTGGCCGCATGGCACGCGGCAGGGTCCTCGCGAGCGGGACCGGGCACGCGGCTACTAGGGCGGCGGCCCCGTGATCGAGCTGGAGTGCGGGGTTACGGTGTACCCGGCCCGGGAGGAGCAAGGCCGCTGGAGGGCGGTCTGGTACGAGAACGGCAAGCGGCAGCAGTGCGAGGCGGCGTCGGAGGAAAAGCTGGCCGCCAAGCTGGAGAAGGTCACCGAGCGGCTGGAAGCCGACGCGCCGAACATGAGCTGGCCCGGCGCGGACCTTGATCGCGCATTACCTGGACTCCGGCCCGACTGCCAGGTCAGCTGGCGCCACGACGCGGTGCTGGTTACACCGCGCCTTTTTCGTTCTCGACGGTCGGCGCGTCTGGGCCTACGGTAGGTGGCGAACTCCTGGCGCGAAGGGGGATCCGGTGTACCCAGGCACGCATGCTCGTGAGCGCGCTGATCAGGCCGCGTTCGTGATGGCCTCGACCGGTCAGAGCGTTTCTTACGCCGAGTACGAGGCGCGGACCAACCGGCTGTCTCATCTGCTGCGCGCCCGGGGGCTGGGCCGGCTGGATCACTATGCCATCTTCATGGAGAACAACGACCGGTACCTGGAGGCCTGCGGTGCGGGGGAGCGGGCGGGCCTGTATTACACGTGCGTCAACTCCTACCTGACCG
>DATNFM010000324.1:0-28540 GCA_035606435.1 Streptosporangiaceae bacterium
TTTTCGCAGTTTTCCTGGCGCTGCTCGGCCTGATCGGTTAGTCCGGCGGTCGCAGCGCAAGAATTAGCGGCCGGTGGTCGCGGGATGGTGATGGATTCCCGCGGCCACCCGGCCGCTATAGCCCCGGCCGCGCTAGCCCCCGGCCGCACTGTACTGATGAAAGAGCGGCGATACCAGGGGAAGTTCACGACGCAGGTCGTCAATGTAGCCGACTAGCGGCGGATTGAGACTCCGGTTTCTGGATCGAAGAAGTGCAAGTGGTCGGCGGCGACGGCGATCGTGGCGGTCTGGCCGACCTCTATTTTGGTGCGCGGGTCCATTTTCGCGACCAGAGTTGCCAGGGAGCGGACGTCGTCGGCGCCCGGACCGCTGCCGTGGGCGACCTCGCCCAGGGCGCCGTGCAGGTGGACTTCTGAGCCGAGTTCCTCGCGCAGGCTGACCGGTAGTTCGAGGGTGGCGCCAGAGGTGGCGCCGAAATCGTTCTGGCTCAGCGTCGCGTCGGACAGGTGCTCCGGCCTGATGCCGAGCACGATCGACTGGCCCAGGTAGTTCTCCAGCCCCGGATGCTCGGCCAGCACTGACGGCGGCACCGGCAGCCGGTGCGGGCCGAAGACGACCTCCGGACCGCTGGCATCGGCAAACGCGGAAGCCCCGCCGCGCTCCAGCACCGCGTCGATCAGGTTCATCGGCGGCGAGCCGATGAACCCGGCCACGAACAGGTTGGCCGGCCGCCGGTACAGTTCGGTCGGCGGAGCCAGTTGCTGCAGGAGCCCGCCGGAGATCACCGCGACCCTGGTCCCGAGCGTCATCGCCTCGGTCTGGTCGTGGGTGACGTAGATGGTGGTGACCCCGAGCGAGCGCTGCAACTGCCCGATCTCGGCCCGCATCTGCACCCGGAGCTTGGCGTCCAGGTTAGACAGCGGCTCGTCCATCAAGAACGCGCGCGGCTGCCGCACGATCGCGCGACCCATCGCCACCCGCTGCCGCTGGCCGCCGGACAGCTGCCGGGGCTTACGGGTCAGGTAAGGCTCCAGTTCGAGCACTCGTGCCGCCTCGAGCACCCGCGCCCTAATTTCCCCCTTATTAATCTTTCTGTATTTAAGACTGAACGCCATGTTGTCGAAGACGGAAAGGTGCGGGTAAAGCGCGTAGCTCTGGAACACCATCGCGATGTCCCGGTGCCTGGGCTCGACTTCGTTGACGATCTGGCCGTCGATGCGGATAGTGCCGGAGGAAACCTCCTCAAGGCCCGCGACCATCCGGAGCGCGGTCGTCTTGCCGCAGCCAGACGGTCCGACCAGGACGAGCAACTCGCCGTCGCCGACGGTCAGGTCAAGCGACGAGACGGCGGTCGTGCCGTCACCGAACCGCTTGGTGACCGCTTCGAGTTCGATCCGCGACAACGCGCCTCCTTACTTGTCTGGGGCCCTACTTGCCCATGCCGAGCGTCAGGCCCTTGACCAGGTGCCGCTGGAAGATCAGGTAAACCACGATTGCCGGGATCGCGCTGATCAGCGAGCCGGCCATCAGGGCGGGGATGCTGGTGGTCCGCCCGGCCGACAACGTGGCCAGCCCCGCGGTGATCGTGCGCTGTCCCGGCGGCAGGAACAGCAGCCCCACCAGCAGGTCGTCCCAGATCTGGATGAACTGCAGGACGGTCACGGTGGCGATCGCCGGCAGCGATAGCGGCAGCGCGATGGACGCGAAGGTGCGCTCATAGCTGAGCCCGTCCATCACGGCCGCCTCGATCAGGTCATCGGAGATTCCGCGGTAGTAGGTCGCCATCAAGAACGTCGCGAACGGCGTCCCGAGCGCCGCGTACACCAGGACCGCGCCCGCGTAGTTGTCGGTGAGATTGAACTTCGCGAGGTTCACGTACTCGGGGATGATGATCGACTGCAGCGGCACCATCAGCGCGGACACGACGAGCAGGAAGACCGTCCCGCTGCCCCGGTAGCGCAGCTTGGCGAACGCGAATCCGGCCGTGGTCGAGACCGCGAGAATGATGATGATCGCGGCGGCGCACACCAGCGTGGAATTCACGAGCTGCCCGCCTACCGGCAAGTTCGCGAACAGCTGGTGCCAGCCCGCGAACGAATGCCCGTTCTGGCGGTCGAATTGATTTCCGCTGCGGAAGGCATTGTCGATCATGTACCAGAATGGGTAAAGCATAATAATCGCGACAACAATCATTAGGGAGAAAACTCCCCAGTGATTTATTCGCCGGCGCCACAGGCTAGTCGTCATCGGCCTGGATCACCAGCCCTGGCTGTCGTCGGCGCGGATCAGCCTGAGCTGCACAAGCCCGACCACCGCCATGATCACGAACAGGATCACGCCGTACAGCGCGCCGGTGCCGAACTGCACCTGCTGGAACCCGGTCTGGTAGACGAAGAACTCCAGCGTGGTGGTGCCGAAGCCGGGTCCGCCGCCGGTCATGACGAAGATCAGGCTGAACAGGGCCGAGAACGCGCTGATCACAGTGATCACGAACGCGAACTGGACGAACCTCGTCAGCAGCGGCAACGTGACCCGGAAGAAGATCTGGAACCGGGAAAGCCCGTCGACCTTCGCCGCCTCGATCAGCGTCGGGTCGAGCGTGGCCATGCCGGTCAGGAAGATCATCGTGTTGGTGCCGACCATCGACCAGACGAAGGTGATCGCCAGCGCGGCCAGCGCGCTGCCCTCGCCAGCCAGCAGATCGGTGGCCTGTGACCCGAACCCGGCGTGGTGCAGGAACCCGTTGAGCACGCCGGTCGCGGAGAAGAACCGGAGCGCGAACATGCCGATCACGACCCAGGAGATCGCGGTCGGGAGGAAGTAGACCGACCGGAAGAACCGCCAGCCGCGTACGTGCTCGTTGAGCAGCGCGGCGATCCCGAGCGGGATGCCGATCGCAAACGGCACGGCCAGCAGCAGCAGTCCGTTGTTCTCCAGCACCCGCCAGAAGATCGGGTCGGTCAGCGTGGTGGTGTAGGTGCTCGGGCCGATCCAGGTGGCGGTGATGCCGTTCCAGGTGGTCATCGAGTAGTAGACGGCCTGGCCGATCGGGATCCCGAGCAGCACGAGCACCAGCAGGACGGCCGGGATCGACAAGATGATCCCGGCCCGCCTGCGTTTAGAGGTCAGACTCAACTGCGTCCTAGGGGAACGTATTGCCGCGCTGGGCGGACGGCAACTGACTCAATGTCGTGCTCAGGGCCTGCAGTGCCGAACTGACCGTGACCTTGCCGCCAAGTACCGACGGCAGGAACTTCGAGCCGGTGTTGACGACGTTGCCCTGCACCACGTTGTCGAGCATCGGGTAGACGGTCATGTGCTGCTGGCTCACGAAGTCCAGCATCTGCTGGTTTACCGGATTGCTGGTCGAAGTGCCATTGATGGCCGGAATCAGGCCAGCTGCGTTGATGATCGTCGCAGCCTGCGAGGTGGTCATGAACTCAAGGAACTCGGCGTCTTCCTTAGGGTGCTGGCTGTAGCTCATCTGCGAGATGCCGTCACCGGCGTAGTCGACCACGCCCTTGATGGGAGAATCGGAGAACGGCGGGACGAACGCCGCGACCTTCGTGCCCAGGGCCGAGGTGAACTTCTGGGTGTCCCAGGTGCCGTCCACCATCATCGCGGCCTTGCCGCTCTCGAACTGGCCGAGGTTGCCGGTGTTGGTCACGACGTCGGAGTTGGTGCAGCCGGAACTGTGCAGCTTGGTCCAGTTGGTCAGCTGGGCCTTGACCGCGCTTGACGTCCACGGGATCTGGCCGGAATACAGGCCCTGCCACTGGTTGACCGGGTAGGCCCCGATCATCATGTAGCTCATGTCGTACCAGGGGTAGAACGTGGCGCCGAGCGGCTGGCCGCCGTTGCCGTAGACCATCGGGGTGAAGCCGGCCTTCTTGAGCTTGGCGCAGGCCGCGTAGAGTTCGCTCCAGTCGGTCGGTACGGACGTCACGCCGGCCTTGGTGAAGTCAGCCTTGTTGTAGAAGCCGATATAGAACTGGTTCTCTAGCGGGATCACGTACGGGCCGTTGGAGGCGTCGAAGCTGTCCGAGGTCCACTTGAGCGCGTTCGGGTCGACCCTGGACAGGTCAGTGGCCGGGATCTCGCCCTTGAGGTTGGTCAGGAAGCTCTTGTACTGCAGGGTGAACAGCCCGGTCCACATCACGGCCAGGTCGGGGCCGTTCTTGGAGATCGCCGCGGCCTGCAACTGCGGGAAATAGTTGCTGGCGTCCTGGCTGGCCACCTTGACCGTGATGCTCGGGTGCAGCTTGTGGAACGCCTTGGCCAGGTTGTTCAGGGCGGTGGCGTTCTGCTCGGTGCCGTAGTTGTGCCAGATCGTGATCGTGACGGGACCGCTGCTGGTCCCGCCGCTGCTTCCGCTGCTGCTACATCCAGCGGCCACGAGCGCCGCTGCCGCCGTGGCGGCAGCAGCCGTTATCTTCCATCGCCTCACGGCTTTCCCCTCTCTATGACTGTGTCGTTAGGAACGGCCAACGACTGGTTCGACGACCTTGCGGTGGGCTGGGGTCGGGGCCTGGAGGAAGTCCAGGTCGCAGCCGTCGGGCGCTTGGGTGACGTGGCTGGCGTACAGGGCCGGCCAGCCGCGCAGATGCTGCTGCGGCGGCGGGCTGTAAGCAGCGCGCCTGGCTTCCAGCTCGGCTTCAGGTACCTCCAGGTCGCACCGTCCGCCGGGCACGTCGATGCTGATCTGGTCGCCGTCGCGGACTAGGGCCAGCGGGCCGCCGACCGCCGCCTCGGGGGCGGCGTGCAGCAGCACGGTGCCGAAGCTGGTGCCGCTCATCCTGGTGTCGGTCACCCGCACCATGTCGGTCACGCCTTCGGAGAGCAGGCGGGCCGGGATCGGGACTTGCCCCCACTCGGGCATCGCGGCGCCGACCGGCCCGCAGCCGGCCAGCACCAGCACGCTGTCCTGGGTGACGGGCAGGTCAGGGTCATCGATCCTGGCGATCATGTCGTCGTAGCCGCGAAATACGACCGCGGGGCCGCGGTGTCGCAGCAGCCGCTCGCTGGCGGCGGAGGTCTTGATCACCGCGCCGTCGGGCGCGAGCGTGCCGCGCACGATGCCGAACGCGCCGCTTTCGCGCAGTGGCTGCGTGGCCGGGCGAATCGCGCTGCCCGCGCTGGCCGGCTTCGCGCCGGCGATGATCTCACCGATGCTCTGGCCTGACACCGTCTGGGCGGAGTGGACCAGCAGATCGGCAAGCTCGGCCAGCAGGGTGGGCACGCCGCCGGCCGCGTCGAACTCGCGCATCAGGAACCGGCCAGAGGGCTCGACGTCGGCGAGCACCGGCACCCTGGCGCCGATGCGCGCGATGTCGTCCAGGTCGAACTCCACTCCGGCCCGGCCCGCCAGGGCGGCCAGGTGGATGACGGCGTTGGTCGATCCGGCGACCGCGTTCAGCGCGGTGACCGCGTTGCCGAAGGCGCCTTCGTCAAGGAAATCCTGCGGCCGCCGGTCTTCAAGCACGGCTCGCACCGCCACCTCGCCGGCCTGCCTGGCCGTCGCGGCCGACCTTGGATCCCCGGCTGGGATCGAGGCCGCGCCTGGCACCATGAACCCGAGCACCTCGGACAGCACCGCCATCGTTGAGGCGGTGCCCATCGTGTTGCACGCGCCCGGGCCGCAGGAAAGGCACTTCTCCAGGTCGCGCCAGCCTTCGTCGTCGAGCCGGCCAGCCCGGCGCTCGTCCCACAGCCGCCACAGCGCGGTGCCGGTGCCGACCGGCTGGCCGCGGAAATCGACCACCGGGCGGGACCCGCCGGTGACCAGCACGGTCGGCACGTTCGCGCTGATCGCGCCCATCAGAGCGCCGGGCACGCTCTTGTCGCAGTTGGCCAGCAGGACGATCCCGTCGAGCGGATTGGCCCTGATCATCTCCTCGATCTCGATCGCCAGCAGATTCCGGTACAGCATCGCGCTGGGCTTCATCAGGTCTTCGCCCAGCGAGATCGTCGGGAACTCCACGGCGAGGCCGCCGGCGGCCTCGATTCCCTCCTTGATCGGGCCGACCAGGTCCCGCACCGGCAGGTTGCACGGGTTGAGCTGGCTAGCCGAGTTGGCGATCCCGATCAGCGGCCGGTCGGCGGCCGGGGTGACCGGCACGCCGGCGGTGGCCAGCGCGGTTCGGTTGGTCAGCGCGACCTCGTCGTTGCCGGCCAGCCAGCGAGCGCTGCGCAAGGTCATTGGCCAGGCTCCGGCACGCCAATGCCCTTGGCGCCTGGTTGCGACTGGACCAGGCGGAGGCCGCTGCGGGCGATCCATTCGAGCGCGATCGCGGCCCGGTGCACCTTCTCGCTGGCGATCGCGGCCGCCTGGGCTTCCAGGTGCACGCCGCTCGGGTACAGCGGCGCGGAGTTGCGCAGGCCGAACTTGACGTACATCGGGGCGGCGGCGGTGATCAGCTCGGCGGCCTCGTGTCCGCGGACCACGCCGCCCATCGCGTTGGGCGTCTCCACGTAAAGGTCGATCGGGAGCTGGCTGGCCATCCGCATCTCGGCGAGCTGGCCGAGGGTGAGGTCGGAGGGGACGTTGATCGTCGAGGCGCCGAGCTTTTCGAGCTGGCGGAAACTGAGCGGATTAGACGGCGCGATGACGGCCGAGATCTTCCAGATGATGCTGGCCGGCAGCTGTCCGCCCGCCTGCAACGTGGTGACCAGTTCGAGCAGCCCGGGGTCGGCGATCAGGAAGCCCCTGATCCCTAGTTCGGCCGCGCGGACGATGTCGTCGATCGCGTAACGCAGCTGCCTGGTGCCGCGCAGCCGCCCGGCGAACCCGGGGCCGTCGGCTGAGGTCGCGGCGCGTCCGATGTCCCACTCCTCGCGCGGTCCGACGAACAGCGAAACCTCGATGCCGCTGTCCGCGCCGATCCTGGCCATCTCGGACAGTTCGGCCGCCGAGAGCAGCATGGCGCCGCTGCCCTGGGAGACCCGGTTCACGGTGACGCCGAGCTGCCCGGCCGTCTCGATCAAGGCCCGCATTACCGCCGGGCCCTCGACGCTGGGGATCTCGATCCGGTAGTGCGCGCCGTCGGGGAACCTGGCCAGGCTCGGCGGTACCGTCGGCTCTGGCACCAGGCCCCACTCCGCCAACGCCGCCGCACCGGTAATCGCGTCCATCAGGTACCGACCTCCAGAATTGCCGGGCGTTGCCGGTCGTCGTTGTCTTCGACTGGCCACCCGGGTGCGTCCGTGATCCGACGCACGCCGCAGTCAGTCTCGATTACGTACGTGTCCTCTGCCTTGGCGCCGCCTGGGAGGCTTGGGTTCCAGGCGATGGCGTGGCCTGTTTCGATGGGCTGGGTGAACCATCTGGAGTCGGTCTGAACTGGTGCTATCTCGAACTCGCGCTGGGCGAATCCGATGGGCCCGCCCTGATAATGACCGTTCCATCCCTTTATAGCATCTGACGCGTCATATGCGACGGCGAGTACGGTAAGCGCATCCCCGTAGCGGTTGCCAGGGACGCTGGCACCGAGCACCGCGTCCTCGATCGCGAGAACCCGGGTTCGCAGCGCGGCGTACTCGGACTCGACCGGGCCCTGGCTGACGAACCTGGTGAGCGCGACGTGCAGCCCGTGCCGCCGCGCTACCACGACCGCCATCGCGAGCCTGTTCACCGGCGCGCCGACCGCCATCGGATGGCGGTAGCTGGCGAGCCGGTCGTCGCCGCCGACGATCAGGACCGGCGCGTCGGCACCGGACGCCTCGATCAGCGCGGCACACCGAGCCTGGATGTCGGTGTCCCGCTCGCCCGGCCGCCACTGCGTCAGCGCGCTCTGCAGTGCGTGGGCTGCGTCGTGGCCAAGGTCGGCCAGGTCCTCGATCTCGGACCGGGACAGGGCCAGCCGCAGGCTGATCAGTTCGTCGCAGACATCGAATCCGAACGCCGGATGGCCGTCGCTGGCCAGTCGGCCGGGAGCGATGCCGGCCAGATTGGCGGCCGCTTCGGTGAAGCCGTCGGTGCAGTGCCAGGGGACCTCGGCCAGCTCGGTGAACCCGTGGCCGGCCGGGTCGTACTCGGCCCTGATCCTGGGCGCCTCGACGTTCGTCGTCACCAGCGCCGCAGTGGTCGGCGTGAACACCGCCCAGACCAGGTCCACGCCGGCGGTCCGGTCGACCGGCGGCGCGACGCCGCCGGTCGCCCAGGCCACTGCGGCCGGGCCGGTCAGCACCAGTCCGGCCGGCCCCTGTGTGTGCCCGTCAAGCCAGCCCGAAATGCGCCGCCGCGCGGAGTCTGCCCGGGCCCGGCTGCGCTCTTGACGTTGTTCGGATATACCGAACAATGTTGTGTGATATAGAATCACGACAGCAACGAAACTCTCCTCCCGCTATCCTGTCAAGGGTCGTTATCGCTTTCATATACTGTGTTTGGTTATACCGAACAGGCGACGGAGGTTAGCTGGTGGTAGCGGTGCCCGACAGCGGCGATTTTGTCCAAGTACCAGCGGGGGGTTCCGGGGGGTCGTCCCCCTGGGCAGACACAGACGAAGGACCGGACCGCTATACCGTCCGCAGCGTGGCGCGTGCGATGAAGCTGATCGGGCTCGTCGCGAACGGGCCGACTCAGGGCCTGACGCTCAGCGAGCTGGCCAGGGGCCTGGGCGCGTCGAAGAGCACCACGCTGGCGCTGGCCCGCACGCTCGCCACCGCCGGGATGCTCAGGGGCACCCAGCCCGGGCCGAAGTACAACCTGGGTACGGCACTGATCCGGCTGGGCGACATGGCCCGCAACCAGCTGCCGATCGGCGAGGTTTGCCGGCCGGTCCTCGCCCAGCTCGCCGATCTGACCAAGATGACCTCGCGGGTCGCGATCAACGACAGCGGCTACCCCGTCTTCATAGAGCGGGTAGACGGCCCAGGCAGCGTCCGCTTCTATACCCCGCTCGGTCAGCGGGAGGAGCCGCATGCCTCCGCGGCCGGCAAGGCGATCTTGTCGACCATGGCCGAAGACCAGATCAGGGACATCTGCGCGGACAGCGGCCTGCCCGCGCGGACCGCCCGGACGATCACCGACCTGGACCAGCTGCTGGGCAGCCTGAGCACGGTGCGCGCCAACGGGTTCGCGGTCGACGACGAAGAGGACGCCGAAGGGGTGTTCTGCGTCGGGGCGGCGTTCTTCGACCACGACGGATCGTGCGCGGGCGCGGTCAGCGTGACCGGGATCAAATCCGACCTGCCGACCTGGAAGGTCATGGAGCTGGGCCGGACCGTGCGCCGGTCCGCCGACCAGGTCTCCGAGCTGATCGGGGGCAGCCGGTACACGACCTGGCAGGCCAGGTCGGGAGCGTTCGCGTGACCGTTCCGGCGCTCATCGTCCATAGCCCGGGCGACATCCGGCTGGACCTGCGGGCGCCGCTTAAGCCTGGGCCGGGCGAGCTGCTGGTCGAGCCCGAGCTGGTCGGGCTGTGCGGTACCGACCTGGAGATCATCGACGGGACGATCGACCCGGCCTATCTCAACTACCCGCTGGCGCTCGGGCACGAGTGGACCGGGATCGTCGCCGGCGATCACCCGCTGGCCGGGCGCCGGGTGATCGTGGAGGGCATCATCGGCTGCGGCCGCTGCGTGCGCTGCAGCGCGGGCGAGCAGAACCTGTGCGAGACCTATGACGAGATCGGGTTCACCCGCGACGGGGCGGCCGCCGGCCAGATCGTCGTGCCCCAGTCGCTGGTGCATCCGCTGGCCGACGACGTGAAGGCCGAAGATGCCGTGCTCGCCGAGCCCGCCGCCGTCGTCTACCGCGCGCTGGCCAAGGCCGGGGTGATGCCAGGCTCGCGGGCGCTGGTCATCGGCGACGGAACAATAGCCCTGCTATGCGTTTGCATACTCAAGCTTTGGTCTTGTGCGGAGATCGCGATGGTCGGGTTGCGTAGTGAGCAGGCCTGGCTCGCGGCCGCGGCCGGGGCGACCAGCTTCAGCGTGACCGGCTCGCAGGCCGACGCCGACGCCGCCAGCGCCGGACCTGAGGGGTTCGACCTGGTGGTCGAGGCCGCCGGCGCGACGGCCGCGGTGCAAGAGGCGCTCTCGCGGGTCCGGCGTGGCGGCAAGGTCGTGCTGATCGGGCTGCCGCCGCACGGCGAGACCGCGGCGCTGGCCGTTGACGACCTGGTCAACAACGACCTGACCCTGATCGGCAGTTTCAGCTACACGCCGGCGTCGTGGCGGGGCGTGCTCGCCCTGCTCAACTCCGGGCAGCTGAAGCCCGGCTGGCTGGTCACGCATCGGTACCCGCTGGCCGCGTGGGAACAGGCGGTGCGTGCGCTGCGCGGGGTGGAGGTCAGTGAACCTCGCGGCAAGGTGCTGCTCGATATCACGGGAGCAAGATCATGACTTTCACGAGCGTGAACCCGCACGACCCGGCCGATGTGCTCGGCGAGTGGGAAGCCGCGAACGCCGCCGGGGCCGATGCCGCGGTCGGCCGGGCGCAGAAGGCGGCGGCCGCGTGGCGCGATACGCCCGGCGCCGCCCGGGCCAAGGCGCTCAGCGACGCGGCGGCCGCGCTCGAGCAGCGGTCGGCGCAGGTCACCGAGCTGGTCGTGCGCGAGGTCGGCAAGCCGCTGTCGGAGGCGCGCGGCGAGGTGGCCAGGGGCGTGGCGATCCTGCGGTACTTCGCGCAGGCCGCGTTGCTGCCCGATGGGGAGACGCTGCCCGCCGCCGACGCGGACCAGTTGCTGCTCACCCGGCATCTGCCGGTCGGCGTGGCCGCGCTGCTGACGCCGTGGAACTTCCCCGTCGCGATCCCGCTGTGGAAGGCCGCGCCGAGCCTGGCCTACGGCAACGCGACTGTGCTGAAGCCTTCTAGTTCGGCCGCCGCTACCGGGCTGCTGCTCGCGGAGATCCTCGGTTCGGCGCTGCCGGCCGATGTCTTCCAGGTCGTGCTGGGCGGTGCCGCGACCGCCGGCGCGCTGATCGACAATCTCGGTGTCGCCGCGATCTCGTTCACCGGATCGTCGGCGGTCGGCCGGGAGATCAGCATCCGGGCCGCCGCGCGCGGATGCAGGGTGCAGGCCGAGATGGGCGGGCAGAACCCGTCGATCGTGCTGGCCGACGCCGACCTGGAGCGGGCGGCGGCCACGATCGCCTACGCGGCGATGGGCTACGCGGGGCAAAAGTGCACGGCGACCAGCCGGGTGATCGTGGTCGAGGATGTTCTTGACCGATTCCGTGACGCGCTGGTTGGTGCTATCGAGGCGCTGGGTGTGGTCGACCCTTCTGATCCGGGCACGCTCGTCGGGCCGGTGATCGACGAGGGGTCCCGGGCTTCCGCGCTGGAGGCGGTTGCGGGTTCGGGCGGCCGGGTGGTGACCGGCGGTCGGCCGCTCGACGCGCCGGGGTTCTACCTGGCGCCGACGCTGGTCGAGCTGGATGCTCCGGTCGGGCCGCTGGCCACCGAGGAGGTGTTCGCCCCGGTTGCCGCGCTGATTTCGGCCGGCTCGGCGGAAGAGGCGATCTCGATCGGCAACGCCGTCCGGTATGGACTGGTCGCGTCGGTGTTCACCAGTGATCTGGGCCAGGCACTCAAGCTGAGCCGGCGGATCGAGGCGGGAATGGTCAGGGTCAACGCGCCCACCTCGGGCGTCGACTTCAACGCGCCGTTCGGCGGGGCCAAGGACTCCAGCTACGGGCCGCGCGAGCAGGGGCAGGCGGCGCGGGCGTTCTACACCGAGTCCCGGACGATCCTCATCGTTCCCTAGCGCCACCCTCAAGGCGCAGGGCCAGGGTGGGGCAGATGCGGACGGCGCGGCGGGCGAGGGCGGTCAGCCCGTCCGGTACCGGCTGGTCGGCCAGGATCGGATAGCCCCATTCGTCGAGCCCGATCAGCTCGGGGAGCATGTCGGCGCAGATGCCGTGGCCGTCGCAGGCGATCGGGTTGACGGCGAGCCGGCGGGTCATCGCCAGGGACCCTGTTCGTCATCGCCGGAGTCCGGCGGGAGCGGGAGGGCCGGCCCGGCGGCCCGGCCGTGCCGGGCGGCCGGGCAGAGGCGGCCGTGGGCGTGCGACCGGATGTCGGCGGCGAACGCCGACAAGGCGGACTTGGCCAGGCGGATCGCTCCGTCCGGATGGGCGCAGGCGCCCCGGCGGCTGATTTGCGCCAGCCGGCGGTGCAGCCGCTCGTACAGGGCTCCGCTTGGGCGGCCGGACGCGAGCTGGGCGAAGTCGTCCGCGATCGCGGGCAGGCCGAACATGCACGGCCCGCACTGGTTCGCGCTCTGGCCGGCGAGCCAGCCGAGCAGCCTGGCCGTCTCGACCACCCCGCAGGCATCGGGTGGCAGCGCGAACAGCACTCCGGCGCCTGGACCGGCACCGAGTTGCCGCAGCGGCCCGGCGGCGAGCGGCAGTCCGGCGACCTGGCCGATCTCGTGCCAGCTCCCGAAGTAGCCGCCCACCAGGACCGTGGTGGCCTGCCGGTGCAGGCCGCCGAGAGCCAGCGCCGCGCCGATCTGAGCGCCGGCTTCGATCTCATAGACGCCGGGTGCCTGCACCGCGCCGCCGATCGTCGTGAGCATGCTGCCGGCCGCGCCGGCATTCCCGGCCTGCCTGAACCAGTCAGGGCCAAGCCGGGCGATCAGCGCCACGTGGGCGAATGTCTCGACATTGCTGATCAGCGTCGGCCGGCGGCCGACGCCCTTCTGGTAGGGCCGGGGCGGCGTCGCGGTCGGCTTGGCTTCGCCGCCGTTCAGCCAGTTGATGACCGCGGTCTCCGAACTCGCGACGTAGCCGTGCGGCAGTTCGTGGACCTCGATGGCGACTGGGTCTATTCCTGCCTGGGTCCGTTCACCGACGGCGTGGCGAATCCCGGCGATCAGGTGACTTCGGCCTCGGGGCAGGCACAGGTGGATCGCGGTGGCGCCGACGGCAGCCGCGGCCAGCATCGCGCCGTCCAGTACCAGGTGCGGTGCCCAGGTGAGCAGGGCCTTGTCCTTGTTGCTGGCCGGCTCGCTTTCCAGGCCGTTGGCTACGACGACGGGCTCGCCGCGCTGCTCGGCGACGGAGCGCATCTTGCGGCCGGTCGGGAAGCCGGCGCCGCCCCGGCCGGTCAGTCCCGCCCGCTCGACGGCGTCGGTCAGCCAGTGGGCCCGGCCGTCGCTGCCGACCGCCGGCATCGGGCCGTACCGGTTGACGTGGATCCGCAGGGTCGAGGCCCGGTTGGAGTCGCGCCAGCCGGCCGTGAGCCGGTACGCCGGGCCGAGCCGCGCGGCCAAGTCCTGCCAGCTGGGGGCGATCGTCGGCGTCATGCCAGCGCCAGGGAGAGCAGGCCGATCCCGAGCAGCGCCGGAGGCGTGCCGGCCCGCAGCGACCAGCCCGGCTGCAAAGGCCCGGCCAGCACGAAGATCGCGGTCGCGGCGGCCGCGACGGCGAGCGTCACGCGGCCGGCCAGCCGCACGGCCGGGTTATCGGTCAGTGCCAGCCGCCACCAGACGGCGGCGGCGACCGCGATCAGGCAGCTGACGTTGAGCGCCAGGACCCAGCTCAGCTTGGTGTCGGTGCCGGTGCCGAGTCCGTGCCAGAGCGCGACCGGCCAGCACGCGTACACCAGCAGATGGATGGCCTGCCAGACCCGGTGGTTCAGCCGGTCCCTGAGCAGGCTGGTGATCAGCACCGCGAGCATCAGGTCGAAGGCAAGCGCGCCGAGGCTCAGCCAGATCGGGCGGTAGCTGGAGGCGAACGGCACGAAAGCGGCCGCCACGCTGATCGACACGAACGGGTCCGTGACGGTGGTCACGACGTGCACGGCCACCAGGGCGGTGGCGGTCAGCGCCAGGTTCCGGTGCAGGCCGGCGGTGAGCAGGCGGGGCCAGCGCGGTGAGGCGGCCCGGGCGGTGCCGAGAATGCCGAGCACGATCGTCGCCGTCAGCAAGATCAGCGCGACCAGGCCCGTTGCCCTGGTGAGGTACCAGAGCACGTGCGCGGTGGTCACGAGCCACCGGATGAGGTGGTCGGCGGGGCCGTCGAAGTCGACGGTGGCTGCTTTGGCGGCGCGAGGTGGCGGTGGCCGTGGGCAGGCCGGGTGCCGTGCTGCCTGTGCTGCCTGTGCTGGCCGTGCTGCCGGTGCTGACTGGGTGCGGGCGCGGTGCTCGGGTTCGGCGCCGTCGGGGCCTTGGACCCGGTGGTCGCGGCCTTGCCGGGAATCGACAGGCCGAGCACGGTCGCCAGGGCGATCGACGCGGCGCTGGCGGCGCCGGCGACCAGCAGCGTGAGTCGGCGGGTGCGGGCCAGCATGTCATCCCTGCGTGCGATCGCGATCTCTGGCCTGCGCATCCCGGTCAACCTCCTCAAGGCAGCGAAACTTAAGTCTCCCAAGCAAATACGAGCCCGGCCCGGGATACGGTTCAGTATTCGTTCAGAGCTGTTTAAGATCGGCCTGTTTCAGATCGCGCGGTTGGTTCGGGGTTGATCCGGATCGCCAGGGCTGCCGGTCGCGCGCGGCAGGCGCGGCGGCCGGGACCTCTACCGTGACGGTCAGGCCGCCGCCGGGTGTGTCGGACAGCGCGATCGTGCCGCCATCCGAGGTCACCAGCCGGTGCACGATCGCCAGTCCCAGGCCGGTGCCGCCCGGGGTCGCGGTCACGTACCGGCGCAGGGCCGAGGTGCGCTGCTGCTCGGTCATCCCGGGGCCGTCATCGACCACCGTGATCCGCACCATCGTCCCGGCCGACGCCGCGCCGACCCGGATGTGCCCGCCCGTCGGCACCGCCTCGAGGGCGTTGGCGAGCAAGTTGTCCAGCACCTGTTCCAGGTGGCCATCTCCGACCCTGGTGGTGACCGGTTCGGCCGCCGCGACCTCAAGATTGACCGGCCGCTCCTCGGCGGCCGGCAGCCAGGCCGCTACCCGGTCCCTGATCACCGCGTCGACCTGCACCAGGACCTGGGCGCTGGTGACGTTCTCGGCCCTGGCCACGGCCAGCAGCCCGTCGACCATCCTGGACAGCCGGGCGATCTCGTCCTGCGCTCCGGCCAGCTCGTCGGCCAGCGGCTCGGGAGCCTGCAAGCCCAGGACGTCGAGCCTGAGCCGCAGCGCCGCCAGCGGGGTGCGCAGCTGATGCGATACGTCGGCCATCATCGCCTGATGCCCGCTGACCAGTGCTTCAAGCCGGCCTGCCATCGCGTTGAAGTTGCTGGCCAGCCGGCGCACCTCGGGCGGCCCCGCGTCGGCCGCTGACCGGGCGCTGAGCTGGCCGGAGCCGAGCTGGCGCGCGGTCGCCTCAAGGCCCGCCAGCGGCCTGCTCACCCATCTGGCCAGCCAGGTCGCGGTCAGTGCGGAAGCACCAAGGGCGACCACCGAGACCAGCGCCAGCCAGGCCCAGAGCGTGGCCAGCCGGTGGTCGAGCCAGCCGGTCGGCCTCGACACCACCACGGCGCCGAGGCTGACCGTGCTCTCGTCCATCAGCACTGGCGTCGCCACCGTCAGGTGCTCCTCGGACGGCCAGGCGTAGGCCGTCGATCCGGCCAGCGCGCGGCCAATCAGCAGGCTGGAGCTCCCGGTGACCAACCGGTCGCCGGCCACCCACTGGCCGGCCTTGTTGAACACGGCGACCTGATCGCCCCGTCGGCGCAACTCGGAGACGGACTGCCTAAGCGCGCTCAGGGACGCGTCGTCGTCGAGATGCTCCTCGGCCACGCTGGCGACCGCCGCCGCCTCCGTCGCTGTTTGGTGCTGGAAGTCAGTTCTGTCCTGGTCCGCTGTGCGCAGGCCAAGCGGCACGGCCACGATGCCAAGCAGTACCACCACCAGCGCGATGACGATCAGCGAGATCCGGCGGGCCATCAGACATCGCCGAGCCGGTACCCACGCCCGTAGACGGTCTCGATCAGGCCCGGCATCCCCAGCTTGCGGCGCAGGGCGGCGACGTGCACGTCGAGTACCTTCGTCGGCCCGTACCAGTGCGCGTCCCAGGCTGACTCGAGTACCTCCTGGCGGCTCATCACCCGGCCGGGGTCGGTGGCCAGGCACTCGAGAATGTCGAACTCCTTAGGCGTCAGCGCGATGTCCCGCCCGTCCACGGTGACCTTCTGCGTGCGCAGGTCGACGGTGAGCGGGCCGTGCCTGATCACCTCGCCGCCCGGCTTGACCCGGCGCAGCACGGCCCTGATCCTGGCCTGCAGCTCGGCTAGCCCGAACGGCTTGACCAGGTAGTCGTCGGCGCCGGCGTCCAGCGCGTTGACCCGGTCGCTCTCCTCGCCGTACGCCGTGATCACGATGATCGCGATGTCGGTGCGCTGACGCAGCTTCCGGCACACGGTGACCCCGTCGCCGTCGGGCAGCTCAAGGTCGAGCAGCACGACGTCCGGCAGGGCGTGGGTCAGCGCCTCCTGGCCCGTCGTGACGTGATCGACCTGGTAGCCGCCTCTGACCAGGCCCCTTACCAGCTGGGTCGCTATACCGACATCATCCTCGACGATCAGCACCTGCGGGCCGGGGCCGGTGGCCACGGGCAGGGATGGCGCGGCTGGTGCAGTCATGCATCGAGCGTAGCTAGCCGACGGCATTACTTGGAGTCGCCGGCGGCGGAGTCGGCGGCGGGATATGCACGTGCAGGCCGAAACCCCAGTTGAGCAGCCGCGCCGCGTCGACGAAGGTAAAGCCGGAGTTGGTGGCGGAACTGTCCAGGACCACTCCGATCAGTGTCTTCTTCGTGAGCTTCTTGCCGTGCTTCTCGGTGTGCGTCGCCTCGAACAGCAGGCACTCGCCGGCCGACGGCGTCCAGCCGGTCTTGATGCCGATCACGCCGGGGTAGCGCTTGAGCAGCAGGTTCGTGTTCCGCCAGAAGTAGTGGTGCCGGTGCGGCCAGGCGCGCAGGGTGTACCACTTGCGCTTGACCACGTCGCGGAAGGCCGGCTGGCTCATGGCCGCGCGGCCCATCTTCAGCAAGTTGCCCGGGGTCGAGACGTCGGTGGACAGCAGCCCGTCGAAGTTCGTGAAGTGCGTCGCGGTCAGGCCGAGCTTGCGGGCCACCTCGTTCATCCTGCCGACGAACGCCGTGATGCCGGGGCCGTAGCTGTCGGCTAGCGCGATCGCCGCATCGGCGCCCGAGGGCAGCAGCATGGCGTACAGCAGCGCCCTGGCGGTCAGCACGTCCCCGGCGTGCAGGCCCGCGTTCGAGGCGTTATGGCTGGCGGCGTACTCAACGTCGCCCTGGGTGATCCTGATGCGCCGGCGCAGGTCACCGGCCCTGATCACGACGAGAGCGGTCATGACCTTGGTGATGCTCGCGATCGGCCGTTCTGCCTTCTGCTCGCGGCCCCACAGCTCCTTGTGACTGGTGAGGTTGATGAGCTCGCCGGCCACGGCGGCGACGTGCGCGGCGGCTGGCGTAGCTGGTACAGCCGGTGTAGCTGTCGCAGCGGTCGCCGAGGGGGCGAAGCCGGTGGTCAGCGCGGCAATAGTCGCCAGGATGGACACTCGAATGGCGACCGGAATGGCTGGCATGGCACTCCAACCTCGTTCGGGGGGTTCCAGGGTAACCGGCGATGAATTACCAGCCGGTCGGCAGCGGCATGCCCTCGGTGTAGCCGGCCGCGCTCTGTGTGCCGATCACCGCGAGGTCGTGCAGTTCAGCGAGGCCGGCGGCGCCGGTGTAGCTGCAGGCGCTGCGCAGCCCGGAGACGATCGCGTCGATCAGGTCCTCCACCCCGGGCCTGACCGGGTCAAGGTACATGCGCGAACTCGAGATGCCCTCCTCGAAGAGCTCCTTGCGTGCCCGCTCGAAGGGGGAGTCGGCGGCCGTGCGCAGCCGCACCGCCCGAGCCGACGCCATGCCGAAGCTTTCCTTGTAGAGCCGGCCCTCCGGGTCCCTGAACACGTCCCCGGGCGACTCGCAGGTGCCCGCGAACCAGGACCCGATCATGACCGAGGACGCCCCTGCGGACAGCGCGAGCGCGACGTCCCTGGGATACCTGATCCCGCCGTCGGCCCAGACATGCTTGCCGAGCCGGCGCGCTTCGGTCGCGCACTCCAGCACCGCGCTGAACTGCGGCCGTCCCACTCCGGTCCGCATCCTGGTCGTGCACATGGCGCCGGGACCGACGCCGACCTTGACGATGTCGGCGCCCGCCTCGATCAGGTCGGCGGTACCGGCAGCGGTGACCACATTGCCGGCCACCACCGGTACCGAAGGGCCGACCGTCCTGATCGCCTCCAGGGCCCAGGCCATCTTGTCCTGGTGACCGTGCGCGGTGTCGATGACCAGCAGGTCGGCGCCGGCGTCGAGCAGTTGCTTGGCCCGGCCGGCCACATCGCCGTTGATGCCGAGCGCGGTGCCGACCATGAGGCGGCCGCTGGTGTCGGTCGCGGGGGAGTAGATCGTCGCCCGCAGCGCCCCGGTACGGGTAAGGATCCCCACGCACGCACCGGTGCTGTCGACCACCGGCGCCAGCTTGTGCCTGCCCGCCTGCAGCAGGCCGAACGCCTGCTCGGGATCGACGCCGGCCGGCAAGGTCAGCAGTTCGCTCGACATCACCTGGCTCAGCTGGGTGAACCGGTCCACTCCGGTGCAGTCCGCCTCGGTGACGACGCCGACCGGGCGGCCGTCGGCGATCACCACGATGCCGCCGTGCGCGCGCTTGGGCAGCAGGCTCAGCGCGTGCCCGGTCGTAGCCTCCGGCCCGAGCGTGAGCGGGGTGTCGTAGATCAGGTGCCTGGCCTTTACCCAGGTGATCACCTCGGCGACCACATCGACCGGTATGTCCTGCGGCAGCACCGTGAGCCCGCCCCGCCGGGCGACTGTCTCCGCCATGCGCCGGCCGGCGACCGCGGTCATGTTGGCGACCACGATCGGGATCGTGGTTCCCGTGCCGTCCGGGCAGCGCAGGTCGACATCGTTCCGCGAGCCGACCGAGGACCGGTTCGGCACCAGGAATACGTCGCTGTAGGTCAGGTCATGGTCAGGCTCATTAAGGAAGCGCACCTAGAGATTCTGCCCGGTCTGTCCGGTGACGATGCGCGCGGGCTGGCCCGGCCCGCAGATTCCACTAGTGGAAAATGGCCAAAAAAGGCCGGACGTAATTCCACTAGGGGATTCACTTTATTGACCGCGTTCTCTCGCGCTGTTTGAATCCATGGATTAAGGCGACAGCATTCGTTTGCAGTCTTAATGGCGACGTTGCCATTTATCTGCGCCTTTGCGTGTCCACCAGTGACGTGGCAATTACTTATCGGAGTGGATATGACGTCTGCGGCCTCCGGCCGGTCGGTGAGCATAGTTCCGCTGACCATCGCGGTCTGCTGCGCGGTGATCGGACTCGACCAGGTCCTGCACACGACGCCGGCCGCCTTCGCCGCGTCTCCGCTCGGCCAGGTGGTGCACTGGGCCGTTGATGTCGTGCTCGCCGTGCCGTTCGCGGCGGTCGCGCTCTGGCTGGGTGGCTGGCTCAGCGACAAGCTGAGCCTTGACGCCTCGACCACCTCCGGTGCCTTCGGCCAGGCCTGCGTGATCACGCTGGTGCTCGCCGTCCTGCTGATCCCGGCCTGGTTTGCCCACTACGCGATCGACAGTCTCGCCCCGGCCGCGGCCGGGCCGAGCGTCGCCGGTCAGGCCGGTCACGCCGGACACGCCGGTCATGACCACGGAGGGCCGGCGCCGGTGGCGGTGTCCTGGGTCGGCGGCGGCGTGCTCTACCTGCTGATGGCGATCCCCCTGGCGGCCGCCGCGGTCTGCGTCGGGCTGCGGGCCGCGGGAAAACTGAGTTCCCGCCTGGTCGGAGAGCCGGATGGCTTCGTGCGCGTGATCGTCAGCATCGGCGCCGCGGCCCTTGCCCTTGGCCTCGGATGGTTCCTGGCTGGCGTCGCCAGCCAGGCCAGCGGCCTGGTGACGTACGCGAACGGCCTGACCGCCGTGCACCTGCAGCACCTGGTCCACGCCCATCTGTCCACCGTGTACGGGGTGGTCGTGCAGCCTCCGTTCGGATATCAGCTCGCCTCCGCCGCCCAGGATGCCCTGGCCGGGCAGGCGGTCGGGCTGCCTGTGATCTTCGCGGGGCTGCTGTGGCTCACCCGCCGTCAGACCGCTGTGAATCGAGCTCTCAACTGAAAGAAAGGATCGGCAATGGATGATAAACCCACCAGGCCCACCGGCCTTGGCCGCAGGGACCTGATGAAGATCGGGGCGCTGGCCGGCGCTGGTGCCGCGGTCAAATTCGGCGGCTCGCGGTTGGTCTTGCCAACCGCGAGTGCGTCGGTCCAGGTACCGCAGACCGCTTTGGACGGCAGCACGCTGCCGCGCTTCGTCACCCCGCTTCCTACCTTCGTTGGCCGGCGGGTGACGGCGTCCTCGGTTCAGGCGGTCATGGACGAGTTCCAGCAGAACGTGCTGCCCGACGCCTTCTACTCCTCGCTGGCGAACCCCTTCAGGAGGGGCACGTTCGTCTGGGGTTACGCGATCTCCTCGGCCGGCGGCAGCGCATCGCCCTCGTGGCCGGGCATCACCGTGCAGGCGCAGCAAGGCACCACCACGTCGATCAAGTACGTCAACAACCTGCCGACCAACCCGGTCCTGCGCGGCTACCTGACCATCGACCAGACCATCCACTGGGCCGACCCGCTCAAGGCCGGCCACCCGTTCACGCCGTTCACCGGCCCGATCCCGACGGTTGTCCACCTGCACGGCGGTGAGGATCAGTCGACCTCCGACGGCGTGCCTGAAGGCTGGTTTACCAACAACGGCCTGCACGGCCCCGGCTACTTCACGGCGTCGCCGACCGCCGCCAACGCGGCGATCTACCAGTACCCGAACCGGCAGCAGTCCACGACGCTGTGGTTCCACGACCACTCGCTGGGGATCACCAGGATCAATGTCTACTCCGGGCTGGCCGCCTTCTACTTCGTCCGGGACCAGTTCGACACCGGGCTGGCCAGTAACCCGCTCGGGTTGCCGGCCGGCAACCAGGAAATCGAGTTGATGATCCAGGACCGCCAGTTCGACACGAACGGCCAGTTGCTGTTCCCCGACAGCAACGACAACCCGTCGATAGTCGACGGCCCGCCGAGCAACCCGCAGATCCACCCGTTCTGGATCCCGGAGTTCTTCGGCGACACCATGCTCGTCAACGGCCGGACCTGGCCGTTCCTGAACGTCGAGCCGCGCCGGTACCGCTTCAGGATCGTCAACGCCTCCAACGCGCGGTTCGTCCGGATGGGGCTTGTCGACGACGCGACCGGCAATACCGGCCCGGCGATGTACCAGATCGGCACCGATGGCGGCCTGCTCGACACTCCGGTCAAGCTGCTCGGGCAGCCCGAGCCGGAAAACAACGATGACCCGTCGCCCACGACGCGGCTGTTCCTGGCCCCGTCTGAGCGCGCGGACATCATCATCGACTTCTCCGGCCTGAAGGGCAAGACCTTCACGGTGTCCAATGACGCCCAGGTCCCGTTCCCCAGCGGCGATCCGCTGGACCCCAACGACGTCACTCGCCAGGTCATGCAGTTCAGGGTCTGCCTGCCGCTATCAAGCAGGGACAACACTTACAACCCGGCCACCGGCAATCCGCTGCGTGGCGGCCGGAACCAGGAGCCGAAGATCGTCCGTCTGGTGAACCCGGCCGCCGGGACCCTGGCAGCGGGCGTGACGCCCAGCAAGACCCGCCAGCTGGTCCTGTTCGAGTTCGAGGCCCCGACCGACGCGGGCGGCAACACCGCGGGCACCCCGGTCGAGGACCTGATCAACAACTCCAAGTGGAACGGCCGCCGCGACGGCGGCGGGTTCCCCCCGATCCCTGGCGCGATCAAGGACCAGTTCGGTCAGGGCCTGTGGCTGACCGAGACGCCGCGGGTCGGCTCGACGGAGGTCTGGGAGTTCCTCAACTCCACGGTGGACGCCCATCCCATCCACATCCACCTGATCCAGTTCCAGCTGGTCAACCGGCAGCCGGTGGTGATCGACCCCAACACGGGACAGCCGACCTACCTCGATGCGTGGGCGGCGGCCTTCCCTGGCGGCACGTTCAACGGCGAAGCCGCCGACGGCACCTGGAGCCCAGTCGTCTACGACCCGGGCACGATCATTCCCGGCTACGGTCCGCCCGGGAACTACTTCAGCCCCAACGCCGACGGCGCGATCGGCGGCAACCCCGCCTTCAGCCCGTTCTTCGCCGGGCCGCCGATACCGCCCAACCCCAACGAGGCCGGCTGGAAGGACACGGTCAAGACGTTCCCCGGATTCATCAACCGGTTCGTCATCCGCTGGGCCCCGCAGGCCGTCGCGATCGGCGCGGTCCAGCCCGGCCAGAACCTGTACTCCTTCGATCCCACGAAGGGGCCGGCCTACATGTTGCACTGCCACATCCTCGACCACGAAGACAACGAGATGATGCGGCCGTACATCCCGACCAACTAGAGCGGGCGAGCTAGGACCCGAGTACCTGCTTGAGGTAGTCGTTGCCGAAGCGACGATCGGGGTCGAGAGCGTCACGAAGCGCGACGAACTCATCGAACTTCGGATAGACGCCTCGCAGGTACTCGGCGTCCCTGGTGTGCATCTTGCCCCAGTGAGGCCGGCCGCCGACGGCGGTCATGATCGACTCGACGCCGGCGAAATACTCGGCGTGCGGAGCGGCGTGGAAGACATGAGTAGCGATGTAGGCGCTGTCCCGGCCGTGAGCGGTGGACAGCCACGGCTCGTCGGCCGGGGCCAGCCTGACCTCGATCGGGAAGCTGATCCGCCAGTCCCGGCGCGCGAACAGTTCGCGCACCTCGCCGAGCACCGCGGTCAGGTGCTCGGCCGGGATGGCGTATTCCTGCTCCTTGAACCGCACCCGGCGCGGGCTGGTGAAGACCCGGAACGGAGCATCGGTGTAACTGCGGGCGGACAGGGCCCGGCTGGCGGCCGAGTTCACCTTGGGAATCATTCCGGGCGCGAGCTGTCCCAGCCGGCAGGTGGCGCCGAATACGGAGTTCGACAAGAACTCATCGTCGAGCCAGTGCCGCCAGGCCGGCAGCGGACGGGCCGGACCGTCGGACCGGTTGTTGCGCTTGGTCAGGCAGCCTTCGGAGTGCGGGAACCAGTAGAACTCGAAGTGCTCGTTGCTGCTGGCGAGCTCAGGCAGCGCCGAGATCACCTGCGACCACCGCATCGGCTCCTCCTGCGCGTGCAGCAGGAACGTCGGCTCGACCCGGAACGTCACGGCCGTCACCAGGCCGATCGCCCCCAGTCCGACCTGGGCCGCGGCGAAGAGATCAGGCTGGTCTTCGGCGGAGCAGGTGACCAGGCTGCCATCGGCCAGCACCAGCTCCAGCGCCGCGATCTGGGCCGAGATGCCGCCGCTCGCGCGGCCGGTGCCGTGAGTGCCGGTCTGCGTCGCGCCCGCGACGGTCTGGACGGCGATGTCCCCCATGTTGGTCAGCGAAAGGCCCTGGGCGAAGAGTTCGTCGTTCAGGCGGTGCAACCGGCAGCCGGCCTCCACGGTGACTAGTCCGGCGTCCCGGTCCACCGACCTGATGGCGGTCAGCCCGTCGGGGCGGAGCAGCACGCCGTCGGTGGCTACCGTCGGGGTAAATGAGTGCCCGGTGCCGGCCATCCGGATCGCGAGACCGTCGCTGGCCGCCTTGGTCACCTCGTCGGCGACCTCGGCCGCTGACCGCGGCATCCGCACCCGCTTCGGTTCGGCGGTGACGGTACCTGCCCAGTTACGCCAGGTCATGTTGCTCTCCTGCCCGCGTGCCATCCGCCCGTGCCTGCGCCGACTGTGGCTCAGTCGACCGTGCCTGCACCGACCGCGCGATGTCCAGCTTCCGCCGCCCGATCAGGCAGATCAGCACCGCCACGGCACCGCAACTGGCGCCGAAGATGTATCCAGCCCTGGCACCGTAGGCGTCGAGCAGATGGCCGGTGATCGCCGAGCCGGCCGCGATGCCGACGCAGATCGTCGAACCGAGCCAGGCCATCGCCTCGGTCCGCCGGTGCGGCAGCGCCTGCCGCTCAAGGATCGCATAGCCGGCGATCAGGGTGGGCGCGATGGACAGCCCGGCGATCAGGCAGTCGGCGTCAAGGGCCGGCAGGTTAGGCATGAAGATAAACGAGGTCGCGCCGACCACTACCAGCGCGGCCGTCGTGAGGAACCGGCGTCCGACCGGAGCCCGCCACTTCCGCGATCCGTACCAGAAGCCGCCGATCGCGCTGCCGAGCGCGTAGGTGCCGAGAATCAGGCCGGCCAGCGGCCGGTGGCCGGCTTCGGTGGCGAAACCTACCGCGCTCAGATCCACGGTCACGAACATCGCGCCGAGGAACAGGAACGTCGGCGAGAGCGTGATCAGCCCCGGGGCCGGCAGGCTTGGCCTCCAGTTCCGCTGAGCTCGGTTCTCGGGCCGTGGCCTGGGCGCTGGCTCGGTGCGGCGCTGGCACGCGAACAGCGTCGTGCCGATGATCGCGAATCCGGCCGCCGTGCCGATTCCGCTGGCCGGTGCTACCTGGGTGGCCAGCACCGTGACGAGCGCCGGCCCGATGACGAAGATCAGCTCATCGTTCACCGATTCCAGCGCGAACGCGGCGTGGAGCTGCTGCTCGGCGCCGCTCAGCAGCCCGCTCCACCGGGTCCGCACCATGTTGCCGGTGGACGGCATGAAGCCGTTCGCGATCGCGCCGGTGATCAGCACGACGGCGAACGGTGCCCGCAGTTCGGCGAGCCCGATAAACGAGCCGCTGGCGACCGTGAAGATGGCGACCTGGGCCAGCAGGACTTTGCGCTGCCCGAACCGGTCGGCCAGCTGGGCGATGAACGGAGCGAACGCCGCGTACCCGATCGACCCGGCGCCCGCGACGATCCCGGCGAGGCCGTACCGGCCGGTCAGCGACGCGATCATCAGCACGGTGCCGAGCCCGTACATGGACATCGAGATCCGGCCGACGAAGCCGCTGGCGGTAAACGCCAGTGCGCCCGGTATGCGCAGCAGGCTCAGATAGGGATTCCGGCTGACGACCGGGTTGCTTTGACTGCGGTCATTGGACCGCGCTTCCACCCGTGTCATGCCCTCGAACCTCCCCAGCAGACCGTATCGGGGTGGTCCACGTGGTTTGTCCACCAGGGGGGGTTTCGGCGACCCGCCGTTGATCTCGGCTTTCGCCGGACCCTCCTGAGTTACAGTAGGAGCGTCATGAGACCACTGCCGCGGCTCCGCCGCTCTCTCACCGGCGCGCCGTGGCTGCGGAGCAGGAGATCCTTCGTGGCCTCTGGCTCCGCCATCGTCGCCGGGTCGGCGCTGGTCATCGCGCTGGCCGGCTGGCATCTCACCGGCGGACCCGCGCCGGCCAGCCAGGACGGCGGTAAGCCCGCCGGCGCCGGCGCTGGCAGGCACGAGCCGTTGTCGATCACGACGGCCACGTCGCCGCTGCGCGGCATCGCCCTGCCCGACCTGCTGATCGTGCTGCCGAGCGGGCTGACCGCGACCGAATTGGTCAAGCTCCGCGCGATCAAGGGCGTCAGGAAGATGATCTCGTTCGACGGCGCCCAGATCAGCGTGGGCGGCGTGTCGGCGAGCGTGATCGGCGTGAACCCGGGCCAGTTCCGGTCGTGGGTGCCGCTGCGCACCGCCTCGAATCAGCAGATGTGGACCCGGCTGGCCGACGGTGACTTCATCGCGGAGACCACCGCGGCGGCCCGGCTGCAGCTGACCAGGAACAGCAGCTACCTGCTGACCGGCGCGTCGGCGGTGAAGGAGCGGTTCGGCGGCTCGGCCCAGCTGGATGTCACCGGGGTCGACCTGGTGGTCAACCAGGCGACCTCCCGCAAGCTCGGCCTGGTTCATCAGGTCGCGGCCCTGATCAGCGCGCCCGCGCTCGGCATGAGCGACCTGATGGCCAAGGTAGCGGCCGTGCTCAAGACCGGCGCCCACCTGGTGAGCCTGCGCGGCCAGAAGTCGGCCACTCCGACCGCGCTCTCGCCGGCCAGCATCACCAACTACCTGCAGCTGTTCCAGGCCTCGGCGGCCAAGTACTGTCCCCGGCTGTCCTGGACCGTGCTCGCCGCCATCGGCCAGATCGAGAGCGGCGATGGCCGCGACGTCGGGCCATCGAGCGCCGGCGCGCTCGGCCCGATGCAGTTCCTGCCCTCCACCTGGGCCACCTGGGGTATCGACGGGTTCGGTCCGCCCGGTCCGCCCGACATCATGAACCCGTACGACGCGGTGCCCTCGGCGGCCAGGTACCTGTGCGCCGCCGGTGCGTCGAGCGGCACGCAGGACGGGCTCAGGCAGGCGATCTTCGCCTACAACCACGCCGACTGGTACGTCAACGAGGTCCTGGGCCTGGCCGCCCAGTACGCCGCCGACTACCACTAGGACCGTGACACCAGCGCCCGGCGGCGCCTGGTTGGATTAGTGGCATGCCGCGCCGTAATGCGTTTCTCCTCGTGTCTTTTGGTGGTCCGGAGGGACCCGACGACGTAATGCCGTTCCTGCGCAACGTCACCGCCGGGCGAGGCGTGCCCGATGAGCGACTCGCCAAGGTAGCCGAGCACTACTACGAGTTCGGCGGGATCAGCCCCATCAACGCCCAGTGCCGCGAGCTGCTCGCCGCGATCGAGAAGGACTTCGCCGCTGTCGGCCTGGACCTCCCGGTCTACTGGGGCAACCGCAACTGGCAGCCGTACCTGGCCGACACCATGGCGGCCATGGCGAACGACGGAATCGGGCGCGTGATCGCGCTGGCGACCTCGGCGTACAGTTCGTTCTCGAGCTGCCGGCAGTACCTGGACGACATCGACCGGGCCCGGGCCGCGGTCGGGTCCGGTGCGCCCGAGGTCATCAAGATTCCGCCGTACTACCGGCATCCGGGCTTCATCGGCTCGTTCATCGACGCGACGCTGGCCGCGATCGGCACGCTGCCGGCGGAGGCCGCGGACGGAGCCGAGCTGGTCTTCACCGCGCACAGCATCCCGACGTCCATGGCGACCGCCAGCGGCCCGGCCGGCGGTGCCTACGCCGCTCAGCTCGCGGTGGTCGCGGAGGCGGTCACGACCGGCCTGGGCCGGTCTAGCTGGCGCCTGGCTTACCAGAGCCGCAGCGGGCCGCCTTCTGTGCCCTGGCTCGAGCCTGACGTCAACGACTGCCTTGAGCAGGTCGTGGCCGACGGGGCCAGCGCGGCCGTCGTGGTGCCGATCGGGTTCGTCAGCGATCACCTGGAGGTCAGGTTCGACCTGGACACCGAGGCCGCGCAGACGGCCGCCCGGCTGGGCCTGCCGGTGGCCAGGGCGGCCACTCCGGGGACGGCGCCCAGGTTCGTCTCGATGATCTCGGCGCTGGTCGCCGAGTTCGGGGCCGGGCAGGCCGGTCCCGCGGCGCAGGCACTCGGGCCTGGCGCGGCCTTGTTCTGCCGGGCCGGCTGCTGCGGCTCCGACCTGGACCGGTCGGCCGGGCTGCTCAGCCTGCCGCCACTGGCGCCGGGCACCGATGACCATGCCTGAGACGCCTGGCCCCGGCCCTCCGCCCGGCGAGTTGCTCGAACTCGCCCGCGCAACCGCCCGCGAGGCCGGCGAGATGCTCGCCGACCGCAGCGGCCGGGCGGTCGTGGTCAGCACGAAGAGCAGTCCCACCGACATCGTGACCGAGATGGACCGGGCCGCCGAGCGGCTGATCAGGGACCGGATCGGGGCCCAGCGCCCCGAGGACGCGATCCTCGGCGAGGAAGGCGGGCAGACCGGGGAAGGCGCTCTGGTCCGCTGGGTCGTCGATCCGCTCGACGGCACCGTCAACTACCTGTACGGCCTGCCGGACTGGGCGGTCAGCATCGCCGCCGAGGTCAGCGGCGAGATCGTCGCCGGAGCGATCTGCGTGCCGCGCCGCGATGCCCTGTATTACGCGACTCTGGGCGGCGGTGCGTGGCGGGTCAGCCTGTCCGGCGGCGAATCGGCCGTCGGGCAGGCGCTGGCATGTAATACAAACGTGCCTCTGGAGCGGGCGCTGATCGCCACTGGCTTCGGCTACGATCCAGGGCGGCGCACCGTGCAAGGTCAGGTGGTAGGCGCGGTGCTGCCGAGGGTAAGGGACATCAGGCGGAACGGCGCTTGCGCGGTCGACCTCTGTTCGCTGGCAGCTGGGCAGGTCGACGGCTACTACGAGCGGGGCGTGCAGTACTGGGATATCGCAGCGGGTAGCCTGATCGCCCGCGAGGCCGGAGCGATCGTGGCGGGCCTGGCCGGCAAGCCAGCCGGCTCGGCGATGACCGTGGGCGGCGGACCCGTGCTGTTCACGGAGTTGCACGACCTGCTGCTCAGCCTGCGGCCAGAGCGTGACGCCAGTTAGCCGTGGCCTGATCGCGGCCTAGCTGAGCCGAGATTGATGGGGTTGATGTCGTAGTTAGCTGTGATCTGCCCGCAAACCGGCGCGACACGAACCGTGGTGAGGGCAACCTACGTGTACTTCTTGCGGGTGAGCGTGACAGAATTCCCCGCCGGATTCGGGCACAACCGAGCTCTCTTATGCGTTGCACTCGCGCGACGATGTTTTAACGATGGAGGTAAAGCCACCATGGGAACCGACTACGACAGCCCAAGGAAGACTGACGAGGAGATGTCCGAGGACAGCCTGCAAGAATTGCAG
>DATNFM010000325.1:0-3231 GCA_035606435.1 Streptosporangiaceae bacterium
TCACGAAGATCAGCGCCCGTCTGCGGCCAACGGCCGCCCTGATCGTCAGCTTGAATACCACCGGGCTGAACACCTCTGCGCTGGACAACTCCGTCCTCCCGTTCACTGCGCCACCAGGTAACTGAACACGCTCTCCAGGGACTCATCGGCAGGCAGCAGCTCACGCAGCCGCACGCCCTGGTCGCGACTGACCCCGGCCAGTTCCCTGGTAAACGTGCCGTAGTCGGCCGCCCGCACGGTCAGACCGCGCTGAGTCATCTCGACGCCGGTCACGGCCGGGCTGCCGATCAGCGCCCGGGCAAGCACGCGGTCATCGGAGGACCGCACCACGAACACGTGCGGACGGCTGGTCATGAGGCGCCTGATCGCGCGGAAGTCGCCGGCCGCGGCCAGGCGACCGCCGATGATCACGGCGATTGTGCCGGAGAGCCGCTCAACCTCCTCCAGGATGTGCGAGCTGAACAAGATCACCCGGCCCTGACCACCCAGGGCTTCGAGCAGTTCCATCATCTGCAGCCGCTGCCTGGGATCCATTCCGTTGAACGGCTCGTCGAGCACGATGATCTGCGGATCGTGCACGAGCGCGGCCGCGACCCTGATGCGCTGGCTCATGCCCTTGGAGTACGTGCCGATCTTGCGGTCGGCGGCGTCGGCCATCTCCACGATGCCGATCGCGCGATGTGCGGCTGCCTGGGGATCAGGCAGCTTATGCAGCCGCGCGATCGCGGTAACGAACTCGGTGCCGGTGCAGAAGTCGTACACGGTGTTGCGATCCAGGACCAGCCCGACCTTGCCGTGCAGGGCGGTGTTGTGCCAGCTCGTCTCCCCGGCGACGGTCACCGTGCCACGCGAGGGCGGTAGCAGCCCGGCGATCATGTGCAGAATCGTCGACTTGCCGGCGCCGTTGGGCCCGAGCAGGCCGGTCACCCCGGGTTCGATGGCGAGCGTCACGTCGTTGACGGCCACGACATTGCCGTACCAGCGAGAGACCTGGTCCAGTTCAATCCTGCTCATGCCACACCGACCTTCCGGTATCGCAGGATCAGGCCGCCGACGCCGATCGCGAGGAACACCACGAACATCAGCCCGTACAGCACCCCGTAGCCGCCCGGCTGGGGGACGACGCCGACCGTCGTGCCACCGAGCCAGCGCCGCAGGCCGTCGAGCATGGTGAACGGGCTGATCAGCCCGGCCAGCTTGGCCAGCGCCAGCCCGCTGTCATTGGGCTGCTGCCGCCCGATCTGGATGAGCAGCTGGGCCAGGGTCAGCGACAGGAAGAAGAAGATCGCGACCGCGCCGGTGGCGTAGGCACGCCGCCCGCTGAACGAGGCGAATAGCAGCCCGAGCCCGGCCAGCACGACCGCCCAGGCCACGCCGACTAGCAGGCCGGGTATCAGCGCCTTGGTCTCGTGCCAGATCTGGCTGCCGGAGTGCAGCTGAGTGACGGTGCCGAGGTACAGGATCAGGAGCGGGATCTCGATCATCGCGAGCAGAGCGATGATAAACGCGGCCAGCTTGGCCACCGGATAGTCGATCCGCTTGATCGGCCGGGCGAAGTACAGCGGCAAGGTATGGCTGCGCAGGTCGCGGGAGACCACATCCGGCGCCTGCGCGGCCAGGAACACGATCAGCATCAGGGTCCTGAGCGCAGGTACATACGTGTCGTAGCTGATCGGCCTGGTGTGGTTGCTGCTCAGCGCGATGATGGCGGCGCTGATCACGGCGGGGGCGCACATCACCACGAACGTGAGCACCGGCACGATCTTCGCCTTGACGCCCCGGCCGAACCCGAACGCACCGCGCAGGCTGTACCAGGTCAGCGCGCGCACGATCTCGGGTCGGCCTAGCCGCTGGCCCTGGAAAGCCCGGTACCCGATGTTGTGGATCACGCCGGCGCTATCGGTGGACATCGGCGGCTCCCTTCGCCTCGTAGGCAACGGCCTCGCTGCCGACGTCGCTGAACAGTTCCTCAAGCCGGTGCCTGCGCTGCTCCAGCCGGTTGAGCGGCAGCTGGAGATCGGCGAGCACGTCCCGCACGGTGTCATGGTCGGCGTCGTCGGTCAGCTGGACGAGCAGGCCGCGCTGGTAGGCGACCGGCGCCAGCCCTCGCACAGCGAGTTCGGCTGCCAGCAGGGCACCGCCATCGTCGACCTCGATCAGCAGGAACTCACTCGACCGGGTGATCGAGCTGATCGTGTCGGCGCGCAGCAGCTTGCCGCCATCCAGCGCGACCAGGTGGTCGCAGATCTGCTCGATCTCGCCGAGCAGGTGCGAGGCGACCAGGATCGAGATGCCGAATTCCGTGCCGATCCTGGTGATCAGGTCAAGCATCGCCGAGCGCCCCGCTGGGTCGAGCCCGTTGGTGGGCTCGTCGAGCAGCAGCAGCCGGGGATCGCCGACCAGAGCCTGGGCCAGCTTGACCCGCTGCTTCATGCCGGTCGAGTACGTACCCATCTGCCGGTACCGCTCTTCGTACAGGCCGACATGGCGCAGCGAGTCGGCGGCGCGTTCCTTCGCCGCCGTGGCCGGCAGCCCGGACATCCGGCCCAGATGGGTGACGAACTCGGTGGCCGAGGTGTCCGGCGGCAGGCAATCATGCTCGGGCATGTAGCCGGTGTGGGTGCGGATCGCGCTGCCTTCGGTCTCGCAGTCATAACCGAGTACCTTCGCGGTGCCGCTGGTGGCCGGCAGCAGGCCAAGCAGGATCTTGATCAGGGTCGATTTCCCGGCTCCGTTAGCGCCAACCAGCGCGGTTATTCCGGCGGGAATGGCAACGGTCAGCTCATCGAGCGCGAGCACCGATCCCTGATATCGCTTGGTCAGCTTCCCGGCAGCGATAACGGGTTGCTGTGTGGAAGTCACATCGTTCACCTTGGCCTCCGCGCCCTCCCGGTGTCATCGGCCGGGAGGCTGATAGCCCGTCGGTCCCGAGTACCATTTTCACGACATGCCGGATCGAATCCGAGCCCGCGCGCTGGGTATCGCGCTGCTGCTCGTGCTGACGGTCGCCGCGATCGGCTCGCTCGGGCCGCGCGGCGACGCGCTCAAGGACGCCGATGCGGTGACGGCCGTCTCGATTCTGCTGGAACTGACCATGGCCGGCTTGCTGCTCGCACTTCGCTGGCGGCACGTCCCGGCCACGCCGGTCGCCTTCCGGCTGAATCACCTCCTGCGGGCCGTCCTGGTCACGGGACTGGTCGTCCTGCCGATCGCCTATTTCATCTATCGGGC
>DATNFM010000326.1:0-9704 GCA_035606435.1 Streptosporangiaceae bacterium
CAGCCGGAGGCAGAGCTGCACCCGGTCACGTGTCGCACGCTAAAGGTCTGGCTGGTCATTCACGAGTAGGCCGGTCGGTGTGTCGCGAGATAGGCCGATGGGCTGATCGAATCCTGGCGTTATGGTTGCCTGCCGATGACCGTGTGTTCGACGCTCGCGACTCGCTGCTTTTAGCTAATCCGCTGCCGGGAGGCGCGCAGTGCGCTGCGCCAGCGGGGCATCAGGCCGCCGGCCGCGTCTTCCGCGGTGATGGCATAACAGATGTGGTCCCGCCAGGCGCCGTCGACGTGCAGGCAGCGGCGCCGAACGCCCTCCTCATGGAAGCCGAGCTTCTCCACGACGCGGCGGCTGGCCCTGTTCTCCGGCCTGATCGTGGCCTCGACGCGGTGCAGGCCGACGATAGCAAAGCAATGGTCGAGGGCCAGGGCGAGCGCCGTCGGAGTTACCCCGAGCCCGGCGAACTCCTGGTCGATCCAATAGCCGACTGAGGCCGTCCTGGCCGAGCCCCAGATGATGTTTCCCACTGTGAGCTGCCCGGCGAACTTCCCGCCGTACAGCATCACCCACGGCAGCGTGACGCCGTGCCTGGCCTCCTTGCGCATGGTGCGCACCATCGCGATGTAGGGACCCAGGCTGCTCTGGTACAACGGCGTCTCGGGGTTGGTCGGCTCCCAGGGCCGAAGCCAGTCGGCGTTGCGCACGCGGGTGGCTCGCCAGGGCGCCGCGTCCCTGGTGAGCAGCGGCCGCAGGACGACCGGCGAGTTGAGCAGGCTCGACTCGGTCAGGGTTACCGGCCAGCCGCGTGCATATGCCATCGCCCTATCATCGCTCTTCCTGGCGTAACTGCGCCATCTGGACTCTGCCGGCTCTGTTTCTTTTGCCGGCGGACGACCCCCGGCGCCCCGTTCGCAGCCTCCGCAGCCTCCGCGTTCCTTTTGGCGGGCCGGTCAGGCGGAAGGGCGCGGGTGATCGCCGCCCCTAGCCTGATCAACGGCATGATTGATAACGCTTTGCAGAACCGACATCCCGTCTCGTACACCGCCGGTCGAGCCCGGGAGATTCACGATAAGCGTCGTCCCGGCCAGTCCGGCTAGGCCGCGGGACAGCATGGCCGACGGAATCCCGGCGTTGACGCCGACCGCCCTGATCGCCTCCGCTATCCCGGGGATCTCGCGGTCGATCACCAGGCGGGTCATCTCCGGGGTCAGGTCGCCCGGGGTCAGGCCGGTGCCGCCGGTGGTGATCACCACGTCGTAGCCCGCCTCGACCGCCTCGCGCAGCGCGATCTCTACAGCGGATCCGTCGGGGATGACCTGGGGGCCGTCGGTCTCGCAGCCGGCCGCGCGGAGCAATTCAGCCAGGACCGGGCCTGACTTGTCGGCGTAGATGCCCGCTGAGGCGCGGTTGGAGACCGTAATGGCCAGGGCGCGGGTCACGGGCGCCGCCAGAGGCCGGTCTTGCCGCCTACCTTCTCATCGACTTTCACGTCGGTGATGACGGCGGCCGGATCCACAGCCTTGATCATGTCGATCAGGGCCAGGGCGCCGACCGTGACGGCCGTGAGCGCTTCCATCTCGACGCCGGTCCGGTCGGCGGTTCGCGCCGTGGCCTGGATGAGGACACCCTCGTCGTCGACCGTCAGGTCGACAACGACGGCGTGCAGGCCGATCGGGTGACACAGGGGAATCAGGTCCGGGGTGCGCTTGGCTCCCTGGATCGCGGCGATCCTGGCGACGGCCAGGGCATCGCCCTTGGGGACGGTCCCGTCGCGGAGGGCCGCGACGGCCGTCGGCGACAGCTGGACGCGGCCGCTGGCGGTCGCGCTGCGCGCGCTGATCTCCTTGCCGGACACGTCCACCATGCGGGCTCGGCCGGCTTCGTCGAGATGACTCAGTGCGGGGGCGGGGGCCGGCTTAGAAGGCCCGGGACCGGCCTGCGGCAACGACTCTTTGCTCACGGCAGATCCAGGATCTCGACCTGCGCCCCGGCCGCCAGTTCGCTGTCGGCCTCAGGCACCACGATCAGGACGTCCGCCTTGGCCAGCGAGGCGATCTGATGCGAGCCTTGTCCGGTCACCGGCATTACCGTGCCTTCGGCGCGATTCCAGATTCCCCGCAGGAACGACCGCCGGCCAGCCGGCGACGTGACCGGCAATGTCAGCATGGCCCGGACCCCCGCGAGTCGTTCCACCTGAAGGCCTTGCAAGACACGGACGGCCGGGGTGACAAAGATCCGGAACGAGACCAGCGCCGATACCGGGTTCCCGGGCAGCGTGAAGATCGGGGTCAGGGGAGGGGAGCCGAGCAGGCCGAACCCCTGCGGCATCCCCGGCTGCATCGCCACCTTGCGGAACCCGACCGAGCCGAGGATCGTGAGCGCGGCCTTGACCGCGTCGTGCTCGCCGCCCATGCTCACTCCGCCGCTGGTGACCAGCAGATCGGCGGTCGCCGCGGCCACCTCGATCCCGGCGAGCACGGCGGTCGGCTCGTCGCGCAGGGTGGCGTGCCTGACTACGTCGCAGCCGACCGACCGGGCGGCGGCCGCGAGCATGTAGCTGTTGGAGTCCCAGATCAGGCCGGGCACCAGCGGCGTCGACGGCTCAGACAGCTCGTTGCCGGTCGAGATCACGGTCACCCGAGGCCGGCGCCTGGCCAGGACCGCGCCGTGTCCTGCCGCCGCGATCACTCCGATCTGGGCCGGGCCCAGCCTGGTCCCGGCGGGAAGCAGCAGATCGCCTGGCTTAGCGTCGTCGCCGGACCGGCGGACCGCGTGACCCTCCTGCGCGGACCGATTGATCGACACCGTGTCGCTGCCGCCGTCGGTCCACTCGACCGGGATGACCGCGTCGGCGCCGGCCGGCAGCAGCGCGCCGGTCATGATCTTGATCGCCTGGCCCGGGCTCAGCTTGCGGTTGAGAGTGTCGCCGGCCGCCACCTCGGCCGCGACCGGCAGCCGCACCGGATGCTCCCGGCTCGCGGACGCCACATCGGCGGCGAGCACCGCGTAGCCGTCCATCGCCGAGTTGTCGAAGCCGGGCAGCGGCCAGGCCGTCGTCACGTCGGTCGCGAGCACCGCGCCCTGGGCGCTCGCGTCGGTGATCGGGATCTCCTCCGGCGCGAGCGGGGTGAGCGCGGCGATAATCTCGTCGCGGTAGTCGTCCACCGGCTGCATCGAAGTCATTCCACCTACTCTGCCCGCGCTAGCCAATCAAATCCGTGCCGACGGGCATAGAGGCCAGCCGGCTACGGCAGCTTGCCGAGGTACTCCCTGAGCCACGGTATGAACTCATCGGCCAGGTCAGGGCGCGAGCACGCGAACTCGACCGTGGTACGCAGGAAGTCCTGCTTGTTCCCGGTATCGTAGCGGCGCCCGCGGAACAGCACGCCGTGCACGCCCCCGCCGTCGGAGCAGCTGTCCCGATCCGCGATCGCCAGCGTCCGCAGCGCGTCGGTGAGCTGGATCTCCCCGCCCCGGCCGGGCGAGGTGGTGCGCAGCACCGAGAAGACCTGCGGGTCGCAGACGTAGCGGCCGATCACGATCCAGTTGGACGGCGCCTCGCCCTCGGCGGGCTTTTCGATCAGGTCGGTGATCGCCACGATGTCCGGGTCATCGGTTGGCTTGAACGCCGCGACGCCGTACGCCGAGGTCTGGGAGGCCGGCACCTCCATCAGCGCGACGATGCTGCCGCCGTACTGGCTCCTCGCCGCGAGCATGCGGGCCAGCAGGTCGTCTTTCCTGTCGATCAAGTCATCGCCGAGCATCACGGCGAACGGCTCGTCCCCGACGTGCTCGGCCCCGCACAGCACCGCGTGCCCGAGCCCACGGGGCGCGTCCTGCCGCACGTAGCTCACCGAGGCGAGTACGGTCGGCGCGATCACCTCCGCCAGCGCCCGCTCGTTCTTACGGGCTTTCAGCCTGGCCTCCAGATCGTAGGCCCGGCCGAAGTGCTCCGCGATCGACTGCTGCCCTTCGCTGGTGACGAGCAGCACGTCATCAAGTCCGGCGCTGACCGCCTCCTCGACCACGTACTGGATCGTCGGCTTGTCCACGACGGGCATCATGGCTTTAGGAGTTACCTTCGTGGCCGGCAAGAACCTCGTGCCGAGCCCGGCTACCGGAACTACCGCTTTGGTGACCTCGCCTGAGTGCGCCATGCATGAACCCTAACTACCGGACTGGAGGACCTCGTGCACGGCATGGCAGAAAGTGAACACGCCGCGTTGCCGCATGCTGGAATTTCCCGGACTGATCAGGATAATTCAAATCGGGGACTAAGTACACAAAAAGCCTTGCTGCGTAAGGAAATATTGGCTACCCGGTCAAGGTTCACTGACCGTGAGCGCAAGACCGCAGGCCAGGGGCTGCGAGACGCGCTGCTGGATATGCCACAGGCCGCTATGGCAGGCACGATCGCGGCCTACGTCTCGGTCGGTACGGAGCCCGACACGGTTGGACTGATATTTGCTTTGTGGAAACGCGGAAGTTACCTGCTGCTTCCAGTGCTACGCGAAGACAATGACTTGGACTGGGCTTCCTATGAAGGTCCGGATTCGCTGGCACCGGGCCCGCGCGGCCTGCTCCAGCCGACCGAGCCGACCCGCGGGGTGACCGCGATCACCAGCGCCGATCTCGTGATCGTTCCCGCGCTCGCGGTCGGCCGGGACGGGCACCGGCTAGGCCGCGGCGCGGGCTGTTACGACCGGGCGCTGGCCAGGGTCGGGCCAGCGGTGCCCACCGTTGCCCTGCTCTACGACAGCGAGTTGCTCGACACGGTGCCGGCCGAGCCGCATGACCAGCGGGTCAGTGCGGTTGCGCAACCGGTGCGAGGAATCACCAGGCTCCGCTAGTCGTTGCTACCATTTAGCAGTTGACAGATCAGAGTGCTAACAGCGCAGAGTGCTAAGGCTTGATTGGGAGGACACGTGCCGACGTACGAGTACGCCTGCACTGAGTGCGGAGAGCGGCTGGAGGTCGTACAGAAGTTCAGCGATGATCCGCTGACGGTGTGCGAGGACTGCGGCGGGAAGCTGCGCAAGGTGTTTTCCCCGGTCGGCATCGTTTTCAAGGGCTCCGGGTTCTACCGCACCGACAGCCGGAACGGGAACGTCGCGGCCGGCAGCAAGAACGGCGACGGCGCCGAGAGCCCGGCCAAGTCCGACAGCAACGGCGGCGGTTCCAGCGACAAGTCGGACTCGACCGCCAAGTCTGAGTCGGCCAAGTCTTCAGGCTCCGGCGACAGCTCCTCCTCGAGCTCGTCCAGTTCGTCGAGCTCCTCCGAGAGCGGCTCCTCATCGACGGCCAGCAAGTCGAGTTCGTCAGATTCCGGGAAAAAGTCGGTCGGAACTGGAGCCAAGGTAGCCTGACTCCGTGACGGCTGACCCCGCAGCCGCCGGGCTCGATAGCGGGGGTTCCAGGGGGTCGTCCCCCTCGAGCCAACACCGCATTGGCGTCATCGGCGGATCAGGTTTCTATCAGTTCCTGGATGACACCACCGAGGTCGAGGTCCAGACGCCGTTCGGCCCGCCCAGTGATCCGCTCACGATCGGCACCGTCGCCGGACGGTCGGTCGCGTTCCTGCCCAGGCACGGCCGCGATCACCGCTACCCGCCGCACCGCATCCCGTATCAGGCGAACCTGTGGGCGCTGCGCACGGTCGGCGTCCGCCAGGTCCTCGCCCCGAGCGCAGTCGGCTCGCTGACCGCCCGCCACGGCGCGGGAACGCTCGTCATCCCCGACCAGCTCGTCGACCGCACCGGTGGCCGCGACCAGACCTATTACTCGCAAGGCGGCGCGGTCCACGTGGCGTTCGCCGACCCGTACTGCCCGGCCGGCCGGACCGTTGCCATCGAGGCCGCCCAGGGCGCCGGCTGGGACCCGGTCACCTCGGGGACGCTCGTGGTGATCCCCGGGCCGAGGTTCTCCACCAGAGCGGAGTCCCGCTGGCACGCCGCCCAGGGCTGGACGATCGTCGGCATGACCGGACATCCAGAGGCCATCCTGGCCCGCGAGCTCGCGCTCTGCTACACGCCGCTCAGCCTGGTCACCGACACCGATGCCGGCGTCGAGGAGGGTGAGGGCGTCACGCATGAGGAGGTACTGACGGTGTTCGCGGCGAACGTGAGCCGGCTGCGGGACCTGTTGCTCTCCGTGATCGAGAAACTTCCCCAGGACAGAACGTGTCCGTGTCCGGCCGCGCTGGACGGACTCACCTTGCCGATCGATTTGCCCTGAGCAAAGCTTTCTGCATAAAAGGCATTTAAAAGATCTAAGCGGGCGGCGTGACTGTGAGAAGTCGCGCCGCCCGCCTTTAAGCGCCGATAGCCTTCGCGCTATTTATGGCGCGCGGGTAGGTGGACGGTAATCGTCTTTGGGTGATCGTGGCGGAAGCCGCGGGGAATGATGAGCCGCAGTTTTGCCAGCGCGGATTTGGTGGCGGGCAGCCACTGGAAGTCGCTCTGGGTCGAGATCGACCGGGGTGATCCGGGCTTAGCGGCGGCAAATGTCAGGGTGGACAAGTACCGCACCGGGAGATAGCTGTCCGCGCCGACCCACATGGTCTGATGCGTCACCGCTCGTCCCATCTTGTACCACGGGACCTTGAGGTGGCCGCTGGCGAAGGCCAGTTCAATCGTGTCCACGCCGTCCACGCGCTGCCGTCCGGCCACCTTGACCTGGCCGCACGCGAGCGCGTGCTTGATTTCCTTCGCGAGCGTGCGCGGAGCCCAGACTTTTGGCTCCCCTGGGCCGAGCGGCAGCACCGTGCAACGAGGGATGTACTTTTTGTAGACGAACCAGTTCAACGGGACCTGGGTCCAGTCGCGGCTGAGATAGTCGACGTTCGTGCCCGTGCCCCGTGTTCCCTTTTGGGTCGCCAGGTTTTCCATCTCTATGTGGCCCTTGTCGTTGAACCAGTCGACCTTGAGCACGTTCCCCCGGGTCCACAGGATCGTGGTCCGCGCTATCCCGCCTTGGGCGAACTGAACTGTGCTAAACGGGTCGGGCGGCACGGGCACCCGCCCAGCCGGGAACGTCGTCTTGATCTGCAGCACCGGTGCGCTGCCGGCCTTGCTCGCGATGGCCCGCTCGATCTTGGCGAGCAGCGCGACCGTGGGGGCCGGGTGAGGCGCCACCGCGGTCTTAGGCGTAGTCCCGGCCGATCCGGCGCTGGTGGCGGCGATTACCGCGATGCCGGCCGCGACGGCCGCGACGGCCGTTCCGGCGGCGACGGTCGCTCTGACCTGATTCCGGCGCCGCCTGACCTTCTGCCTGGCCCGGTCCGCGATACCGGCCGGGAGCGTTGATCCAGCGGTCAGCTGGTCGATGCCATCGTGAATGAGATCTTCAAGGCTGTCGTTCATCGTGGTTCCTCCAGCAACTGCCCGGTCAGCGACTGCCGATCGGCCTCTCGAGGGGAGCGGCCCGGCGGGTTGGCGTCCTCGCGCCACTGGGTGGCCAGCTCGCGCAGCCGCGCCAGGCCGCGCGAGGCGGCCGACTTGATCGCGCCCTCGGAGCAGCCGAGCATCTGGGCCGTCTCGACCGCGCTGAGCTGGGCCCAGAACCGCAGCACGATCACCGTCCGCTGCCTGGGCGGCAGCTGGGCGAGCAGGCGTACGAGCGCGTCCCTGAGGTCGACGGCGGGAGCGGGACTGGCGTCGGCCGCGCTGGACTCGCTCCGGATCAGCCGGAGGCGACGCTCGCCGACCGCCCGGCGCCGCCAGCCATCGGCCGCGAGGTTGTACAGGATCCGGCGGAGATAGCCTTCAAGATCGGTTTCGACTCGGTGCCGGCTGCGGAGCAGCCGTTCCAGCGCCGCCTGGAGCAGGTCCTCTCCGTCGGCCCGGCTTCCGGCCAAGGCGACCGCCGCCCGCATGAGCTGGTCGCCGCGCTCGGCCAGGAGCCGGTCCAGGTCCGGTCCGTCGGGCTGGTCGGCCTGCGGTCTCACGCCATCACCTCTGTCCCGGTCCGCTTCCCTTTTCGCCCGCCAAGGACGAGCGAACTCGCCGCTGGGTTGCCTGCGGAAGCGGGTTCGCGCGTTTTATCCGCCGGCCGGAGCGTGGCGGCTGGCCAGGCCGACCAGGTTGCCTTCGCTGTCCTTGAAGAACGCCATCCACTCCTCCTCGCCGGGCGCGCCGAAGAGTCCGTCGTCGTCCACGTGGATACGGTGCGGCTCGGTGTCGATGGTGATCCCAGCCCGCCGCAACTCCTCGGTGGTGTCCCGAACGTCGGCGACCCGCAGGTAGATCAGCGCCGCCGGTGCCGCCTTCTCCAGCAGCAGCCTGACATCGCCCATCCGCACGAACGCCAGCCCCGGCGGCTCGAACCGCGCCATCAACTCCCCGCCCAGCACCTTCGTGTAAAACTCCACGGCCCGGTCGAGGTCCTCCACCCGCTGGGCCACCTGGTGCAACTCAAGCATGAACCCCTCCAAGTGCGTAGCTAAGCTATCTAAATTTGGTAGCTATGCTATACAGTTGCTGTGAGGGCAAACAAGCATTTGGCAGAAAGCTTTGCGGGGCCCCGTTCCGCCCGCGAAATGGAGACACCCGACAGATCAGTCGAGCCCGCCGACGGGGCCGGTCCAGCGGGGGCCGCGGGGGCAGCCGAGCCAGCCGCATCGTCACGAGCGAGCGGCCCGCCCGACGCTGCCGACCCTGCCGACCCTGCCGACCGTACTGGGAACGCCGGCCAGGACCTGGCGACGGTCGCCTCGGCACTCAACTCCGGGGCGATCCACCTGCTGCGCAGCCTCGCCGCCGTCGACCGTCAGTCCGGCCTGCCCCGCGCCCGCCTGTCGGCGCTGTCCGTGCTGGTCTTCGGAGGTTCTCGCACGCTGGGCGAATTGGCCGCGGCCGAAGGAGTAGCGGGCCCGACCATGACGCGGACCGTCGACGGCCTCATCGCCGAACACCTGGCCGAGCGACTCCCGCACCCCACCGACGGCCGCGCCGTCGTCATCGCCGCGACCGCGGCGGGAGAAACCCTGATGCGCGCGGCCCAGCGCCGCCGGATCGACGTCCTCGTGGACGCCTTGGCGGGCTTGCCGCTCGACCAGCAGCTGGCCTCGGCGGCGGCCGGTCCGCTGCTTGAGCGGCTGGCCGCCGTGGTGCGCGGCCAGCCGCCTTCGCCTAATGAGCGCTAGGGATTAGCCGTCGCCTGCAACGACCAGCGATGCCCGTTCCACATCTCGGCCAGCGTCTGATCGCTGTTCGAGGCCTTTGGATTGAACCGGAAGCCCACCGTTTCACACCGCGACCGGCTGATGCACGACACATGCAGCAGCACGTCGGCGTGGTGGGGCGCGAAGGTCTGGACCGTGTGCTGGACCTTCCAGCCCCTGCCAGTCCAGACCTCGATCAGCGGATGCGCAGCATAGCCGCAGGGAATGCGGCGGCCGCGGCGGCTGAATCCGGGATCGTCCGGTCCCGGGTGAATCCGCATTCACCCTGAATCGTATTCATTTCATAATAAATTGAGTTTGCGGCGTGTCGCGGGATTTCTCGCGTGATAGGGCCGGGACCCGTCCGTGACCTGGCTCAGGGGGCCGGCCTGGGGCGCGGCGGCGTCCGGTGCCCGGCTGGCCCGCAGCGGCAGGCTTCATGATCGGGGAGACTTTCCGCCTGGTGGAGGGTTGACCGCGGTAAACCGCGGCAAACACTCCACGACGCGGCAACACTCCCCCGTTAACCGGCATATACCGGACGGAA
>DATNFM010000327.1:0-7395 GCA_035606435.1 Streptosporangiaceae bacterium
CAGATCCTCACCGCCGACGGCTGGAAGATGGGGCCGGGCGGGATCAGGGTCAAGGACGGCAAGCAACTGAAGCTGCGGCTGTACTTCGGCACCGATTCCCCGACGTACACCGCGGACGCGCCATACGTGAAGAGCTGGCTAAACGCCGTCGGCATCGGCGTCACCGTGACCGGCATGTCGGAGAACACCGAGACCCAGGACATCGGCAACGGCGACTACGACATGTTCATCTGGGGCTGGGGCGTCGAGCCGAACCCCGACTTCCAGCTCTCGGTGTTCACCTGCGGGCAGCGCTCGGCCGGCTCGCCGCCGAACTACACCCCGGGCTGGTCGGACAGCTTTTTCTGTAACAAGCACTACGACGACCTTTACGCCGCCCAGAAGACACTGTCCGGCACGGCGCGGGCCAACGTGGTCAAGGCAATGCAGCAGATCCTCTACACCGATGAGCCGTACGCGCTGCTCTACTACTACAACGACGTGCAGGCGTTCAGGAGCGACCTGTTCACCGGGTTCGCGCCGCAGCCCGATGCCAAGAACGGGCTGATGCTGTTCCAGGAGGTCTCCTGGTGGAGCTACCGCTGCCTGCGCCCGGTCGGCACCAGCCCGTCGCTGACCGACCACAACGTCGGCTGCCAGCACGAGATCGGAGCGCCCGCGCACAGCGCTTCGGCCGAAGCCTCGGGCGGTGGCGTGAACGGCGGCATGATCGGCGGCATCGCGGCCGCCGTCGTAGTGCTCGGGGCGGGCGGACTCTTCCTGGCCAGGCGCCGGTCATCAGCGACCTCCGACGACCGGGAGTAGGCCGTTGTCCAACGCCTTGCGGGGGCTCGCAGGGGATCGTCCCCCTCGGCCAGCACCGCTCGATGGCGCGCTGGCGACGGCTCAGGAGCTACGCGGTGAGGAGGCCGGTGCCGCGCGTGGTCGCGGTGCCGGCCGCGGCTCGGGCCTCGCCCGCTCGCTCACCGTCAAGATCGCCAGCGGCGTCGTCACGCTGTTCTTCGTGATCGTCTTCAACTTCTTCCTGTTCCGGGTCCTGCCGGCCGATCCGGCCCGCAACCTGGTCAGGGGCTCGGCCCTGACCGCCACCCAGATGGCGAAGATCAACCGGACCTTCGGCATCGGCCTGCCGCTGCCGCAGCAGTTCTGGAATTACCTCGTGCAGACTTCTCGGGGCAATCTCGGGATCTCGTTCGAGTTCCACATCCCGGTATCCCAGGTGATCGGCGCCGCGTTGTGGCCGACGATCCTGCTGGTCGGCTCGTCGACCATCCTTTCCACGATCTTCGGCGTGTGGATCGGCATCAGGGGCGGCTGGCACCGGGGCAGCACCTTCGACCGCTCGTCCACGGCGATCTGCAACACCCTGTACGCCATGCCGGACTTCTGGCTCGGCATGGTGCTGCTGATCGTGTTCGCCTCGAAGTGGGCGATCTTCCCGGCCGGCGGGATGCACGGCTTCGGCGGCGGCGGCACCGGGTTCGCCAGCCTCGGCGATTTGCTGTGGCACCTGACCTTGCCGTGCCTGGTGCTGACGCTGGTCTACCTGGCCGAGTACTCGCTGGTCATGCGGTCCTCGCTGATCGACGAGCTCGGTGCGGACTACCTGCTCACCGCGCGGGCCAAGGGGCTGAGGGACTCGATGGTCAGGCGGCGCCACGCGGTGCCGAACGCGCTGCTGCCGTCGATCACGCTGATCATGCTGAACCTGGGCTTCGTGATCTCCGGCGCGATCACCACCGAGACCGTGTTCACCTGGCCAGGGCTCGGCCTCGCGTCCTACAACGCACTGAACTTTCCCGACTACCCGGTGCTCGAAGGAGCCTTCCTGCTGTTCTCGGCGGCGGTGATCGCCGCGAACCTGATCGGCGATCTGCTGCTGACGGTCTTCGACCCGAGGGTGAGGCAGGCATGAGCGCCGGGATTGACCAGGCCGCGCAGTCGCCGACACCACGGGCGCCAGCCGCGCCGCCACCGGATGCCGATGGCCGCCAGATCGCCTGGGACCGGCGACGCCGGGCCCTCGCCGCGTTCTGGCGCGAGTACCGGAAGGACCGAGGCGGGATGATCGGGCTCGCGATCCTGGTCGTGATGATTCTCATTGCCCTGGCCGCGCCGCTGATCGCGAACTCGCGCGGCCTCGATCCCGGGCTGGCCAATTACCCGGCCAATGCCGGACCGGGCTGGAAGTATCCGCTCGGCACCGACTCGGACGGCCGTTCGGTCCTCACTCAGCTGATCTGGGGATCGCGGATCTCGCTGCTGATCGGCTTCGCGGCGACGTTCCTGTCGATGGTGATCGGTGCCGTGATCGGCATCGTGGCCGGCCACTTCGGGACGATGAAGAACTGGCTCGGCCGGCAGACCGACAACGTGCTGATGCGGGTCACCGACTGGTTCCTGGTCGTACCGTTCCTGCCACTTGCGATCGTGCTGGCCAGGACGCTCGGGCCCTCGCTGCACGTGATCATCTTCGTGATCGGCATCACCTCCTGGCCTGGAACGGCGCGGATCATCCGGGCGCAGGCGCTCGCGGTCGAGACCAGGCCCTACCTCGAACGATCCCGGGCGCTCGGGGCCGGGCACTGGCATCAGATGGCCAAGCACGTACTTCCGAACGTGATGCCGCTGCTGCTGGCGAACACGATCCTGACCGTGGCCGGCACGATCTTGTCCGAGACCACGCTGTCGTTCCTCGGGCTCGGCGACCCGACCAGGGCGTCCTGGGGCGAGATGCTCAACTCCGCGTTCATCAGCGGCGTCGGCACCGGCAACGCGATCTGGCTGATCGCGCCCGGTGTCGCGATCATCTTGGTGGTGATGGCGTTCACGCTGGTAGGCCACACGCTCGAGGCCGTGCTCAACCCGAAGCTGCGGGAGCGCTGATGGCACCCCTCCTGTCACTGCGCGACCTGTCGATCACCTACCAGACCGAGGGCGGGCCGGTACCGGCCGTACGCGGGGTCAGCCTCACGCTCGAGACCGGCCAGACGCTCGGCCTCGCGGGTGAGTCCGGCTGCGGCAAGTCCACGATCGCCGCCTCGATCCTCAGGCTGCTGCCGTCCTCGGCCAAGGTCGAAGGCGAGATCCTGATCAACGGCGACGACGTGCTGAAGATGAGCTGGGGCAAGCTGCGCGCCGTCCGGTGGGCCGGCGCCTCGATCGTCTTCCAGGGCGCGATGCACTCGCTCAACCCGGTGCAGCGGATCAGCAAGCAGATCGCCGAGCCGATACTGCTCCACTCACCCTCAACCCCGGTGACGGAGGCCAACAAGCGCGTCACCGAACTGCTCAGCCAGGTCGGACTCCCCGCCAGCCGGGCCGACGCCTATCCGCACGAGCTGTCCGGCGGGCAAAAGCAGCGGGTCATGATCGCGATGGCGCTCGCCTGCGAGCCAAGCCTGATCATCGCCGACGAGCCCACCACGGCCCTGGACGTCATGATCCAGGCCCAGGTGCTCAACCTGATCGGTGACCTGGTCCGCGACCACGGCATCGGCCTGGTCATGATCAGCCACGACCTGTCGGTGCTGGCCGACACCTGCGAGCGGCTGGCGGTCATGTACGCCGGCAAGATCGTCGAGGAAGGCCCGGCGCATCAGGTGTTCGCCCAGGCGAAGCATCCGTACGCGGAGGCGCTGGCGTGGGCGTTCCCGATCATCGGTGACCCGCGCACCCGGCTGAGCCCGCGCGGGCTGCCCGGCGACCCGCCGGACCCGGCCAAGATCCCGTCCGGCTGCAGCTTCCACCCGCGGTGCGCGGTCGCGCTCGAGGTGTGCTCGACCCGCGAGATGACGCTATGGCCGGCCGGGGAACGACGCTGGGCGGCCTGCGTCCGGGTACTCCCCGGAACCGACCCCGAGCTAGCTACGCAAAGCGTTTCGCCCAATAGTCTTTCTAGCGGTGAGGCAACAGCCGGATGAGCCAGTCATCTTCCGCCGACGCGGGCGCCAACCCGAACCCGGCACCCGCCCACACCGCCAGCCCCGGCACCGCCACCCAGGCCACGGCCCCTATTTTGTCGGCGGCGGATGTTAGCGTGATTTTCGACGGACGAGGCCGACGCGGCGGGGCGACGGCCGTGGACGGCGTGAACCTGGACATCGCGCCCGGCGAGATCGTTGCGCTGGTCGGCGAGTCCGGCTGCGGGAAGACCACGCTGGCCCGGACGATGCTCGGCCTGGAGCGGGCGACTTCGGGGCAGGTGCGGTACGACGGGCGGGCGATCTCGTACCGGACGGCGGCGCTGCGCGGGTATCGCCGGCAGGTGCAGCTGGTTCTGCAGGACCCGACCGGATCGCTGAACCCGAGGCACACGGTGTACGAAGCGGTCGCTGAGGGGGTGAGGATTCATAGGCTCGGCAACGAGCGGCAGCGGGTGGCCGACGCGCTGGCCCGGTGCGGACTCCGGCCACCGGAGCGGTTTTTCGAGCGGTACCCGCATGAGCTGTCGGGCGGGCAGCGACAGCGGGTGGTGATCGCGGGCGCGCTGGTGCTCGAGCCGAAGGTGCTGGTCGCCGACGAGCCGGTCGCGTCTCTGGATGCGTCGGTGCGGGGCGAGATCCTGTCGCTGCTGTTGCGGCTACGGGACGAGCTCGGGCTGGCCGCGCTTGTGGTCACCCATGACCTGGGGCTGGCGTGGAACATCGCCGATCGGCTAGCGGTGATGTACCTGGGCCGGATCGTCGAGGTCGGGACGCCCGAGCAGGTGTTCGCCGATCCGAGGCACCCGTACACCAAGGCGCTGATGTCGGTGCTGCCCGAGTCGCCGATAGAGCCGATAGTGCTGACCGGAGAGCCGCCGGACGCGTTGTGGATTCCGGGAGGCTGCCGGTTCCACCCGCGTTGCCCCGAGCTGGCCAGCGGGGTGGCGGCTGCGGCCGGGGTAGCCGAGCAGTGCCGGAGCGCGGCGCTACCTGTGCTGCCAGCATCCGGTCCAAGTCCTACGCTGGTGTCCTGTTACCTGGCGAGCGCGCGAGCAACCGAGGCGGAGGACGCGATGATCGAGGCCCCGTCAGCACGCGCGAACTCGGCACACGCGGACTCGACACCGTCGGAACCAGCGGCCGCTGCGGAAGCGGAAACCTCCGAACCAACGACTGCCGGAACGGCCGCTGCGGAAGCGGCGGAGGATGCCGCTGATGCCGGGCTAGCCGAGCCGCGCTAGGTACGCCGCGTGCAGCAGCGCCTTGACCTCCGACGCGGGCAGGCCGCGGGAGGTGTTCCCGTCCCGGCCGGTCACGGTCGGCGCGGCCAGCATGCTGTTGAGCACGGCCTCCTCCGTCGCCTCGACGGCGGCGGCGAAAAAGGGGTCCAGGCCGTAGCCGGTGATCGGGCTCGTATTCGCCCGGACCACGTCCGGCTCCACCCTGGGTGCGCGCAGGCCCGTGGCAAGGGCGAGAAAGATCTCGCCGCTGCCATGATGGCCAGTGGAGCCGGTCCTGGCCAGACCCAGCCCGGCCCGGCGGGCCAGCCTGGAACAGGCGGCCGCGTCCAGCGGCGCGTCGGTCACGATCACCGTGATGCACGAGCCGCCCGGAGGCGGTGCGGCGGGTTCGGCAGGCAGCAGCCGGCCGACCGGCACGCCGTCGATCGTGAGCCGTTCCTGGCTGCCGAAGTTGCTCATGACCAGAACGCCGACGACGTGACCGGACGGGGTGAGCCGGGACGCGGAGCCGATGCCGCCCTTGAAGCCCAGGCAGCTCATGCCGGTGCCGGACCCGACCGCGCCCTCGGCCGGAGCCGGACCGCCCGCGGCCGACCGGGCGGCGTCGAGCGCCGTCTTCACGTCGGCCCTGGTCAGCTGCATGCGGCGGGCGTCACTGAGGAAGCTGTCGTCGCACTCGGCCACGATCGGGATGATCACGTCGCTGGCGCCGATGGCCGGTTCCTCCTCGATCAGCAGCTCGCAGGCGGCGTCGTAGACCCGGCCGAGCTGCATCGTGGAGGTCAGGAAGACCGGAGTCTCGGCCAGGCCCCATTCGGCCGCGGCCAGGAACCCGGTGCACTCCCCCGCGCCGTTGAGCACGGCACCGCCGGCCGGGACGGGGCTGCGGAAGAGGTTGCCGCCGGGGTCGATCACGGTGACGCCGGTCCTGGCTATCCCGCGGCCTTCCGGTGGCGGCGGCTCATCGCGCCAGACCGTGGCGTGGCCGACGCCCACGCCAGGTACGTCGGCAATCGACGCGGTCAAGCCGGAGGGCATGGTTCCGATCTTGATTCCGAGGTCGGCAACGCGAGTCACGTCAGCATCATTACCCATCAGGGGCCCGCTCGATGACGACGGAACAACCGGCAGCAGAAGAACTTGCAGCATCCGACGAGGCGGCGAAAACGGACGAAGCGACGGAACCGGCCGCGGTGGGAGAGCCGACGGAACTCGTCGAGGAACCCGAGCCGGAGGGCGAACTCGCCGGGCTGCCCGTGATCTGGCATCAGGACTGCCTGCGTCATGAGCCGGGCGGCGAGGTCTGGCTCGGCGTGTGGGAAAAGGGCACCGAGGTCCCGGAGCGGGCGTCCGTGCTGCGGTCGGCGGTCCAGGCGGCCGGGGCAACGGTGTTCGACGCGCAGCCTCACGGCATCGGCGGGCTGGTCGCCGTTCATGACGCCGAATTGATCGTCCACCTGACCACGATCTGGCAGCGCTGGGAGTCCGGCGGCTACCCGGCCGAATACGGCCGCAACAGGGTGGTGCCTTACGTCTTCCCGACCGCTGGCCTGCTCGGCGGGCTGCCGCTGCGGCCGGTGACGGCGGTACACGGACAGGTTGGCCGGTTCTGCTACGACACGATGACGCTGGTCGGGCCGGGTACCTGGGAGGCGATCAGGGCTGCGGCCGATGCCGCGCTGACCGCCGCCGACCTGGTCGCCGCCGGGACGCGACAGGCCTACGCGATCTGCCGCCCGCCCGGTCACCACGCGGGTCCGGACAGCTACGGCGGCTCCTGTTACCTCAACAATGCCGCGATCGCGGCGGACGCGCTCCGCCGGAAGGGCGCCGAGCGGGTCGCCGTGATCGACATCGACGCCCATCACGGCAACGGCACGCAGGCGATCTTCTATGACCGGCCGGATGTGTACTACGGAAGCGTGCACGTCGATCCGGATGCCGGGTGGTTCCCGCACTATATGGGCCGGGCCGATGAGCGCGGGACCGGCCCCGGCGAGGACGCGAACCGCAATGTGCCGCTGGCGCCCGGCACCGGGGACGACGAGTGGCTGGCCGCCGTCGGACTGATCTGCGACGAGGTTCGCGCCCGGGGCGCCGATTCGATCGTGGTGTCGCTCGGGGTCGACGCGGCGGCCGCTGACCCGGAGAGCCCGCTGCTGGTCAGCGCGGAGGGCTACCGGCGAGCCGGCGAACTGATCGGCGCGCTCGGCCCGGTGGTCGCCGTC
>DATNFM010000328.1:0-29531 GCA_035606435.1 Streptosporangiaceae bacterium
ACGCTGGTCCACGCCGCCGACGACGCCCTGTGGGTCGGCGCCAGAGCAAGGTATGAAGGCCCGGCTTGCACCCGCTCGGGCCCGGACAACGCGGTGTCGTCGCTGGTCACGCCGCGCTCGGTGATCGGCACGCTCCCATTCGTCACGAACTTCAACCAGGGCGAGGGCGACCTCTACGCGATCGACGGCAAACTGGCTTCAGCCGAACAGTGGAACAACCTGTCGGCCCAGGACATCGCGCCGACCTGGTCGTGCACCGTCCAGGGCAACCTGGCCGCCAGCCCGGTCTACGCGAGCGCGGCCAACGGTGACGCCTACAACGGCGGCTCCGCGCTCCTGCTGACCGGGCGCGGATCCGGTGAGGTCGCGCTGTACAACACCAGGATCAAGGTGCCTTCCGGCGCCACCCCGACCCTGGCGTTCACGTCCAAGACCGTGACCGGTCCGCTCCCCTACGTCAAGGTGACCTACGGCGACGGCACGACGCAGCTGGTCCAGCGCACCGCGACCAGTCCGGGCTGGCAGCAGACGACCAGCCCGCTCAGCGCCGCCGGCAAGACGATCACAAGGATCTCGGCCGGCTTCGGCACCGGCACCGGTCCCGTCCGGACGGTACTCGGCCAGCTCAGGCTCTACAACGCCCGGGCAAACACGGCGCCGCCGCTGATCTCGATCCGCTCGGTGCACCCCGTCATCAGCTGGACCCAGCCACCGAGCCCGTCGATCGCCTACTGGAACGTCTACGCCAGCACGTCCCGCTGCGTCCGGTTCCTCGGGCCGGCGTACACCACCAGCTACGCCGTGCGCCAGCCCATGTTCGCCCCGCCGGTCCGCCCCGCCCGATTCGTCATCCAGCCGGTCTCGGCAACCGGTGCGCAGACCGACCCGGGGCGCCCGTGCAGCTAGCACCGTGCAGCTAGCCGCGGCTGGTGTCCCAGGGCGGCCGGCCGTTGGCCGGCCGCCAGCCGGCTGGCGGGTCTTCGCCGACGACGCCGTCGACGGCCTCGCGGAGCAGGTCCGCGTGACCGGTGTGGCGGCCGTACTCCTCGATCAGGTCGCAGACCAGGCGGCGGACGTTGGCGTGCTGGCCGTCGGCGCCGGCCACGTGGGCGGGCTCGTCGAGGCCCCCCTTGGCCAGGACCGCGTCCAGCCGCGCGTGCGACCGCGCTACCGCATCGTCCCAGAGCGCGTACAGCTCTTCCGGCTTGTCATCGACGGCCGTAATGAACTCCCAGTCGTCGCTGCTGCCGTCTGGTCCCAGGGCATCCCACGGCGGGCCGATCGGGTCGCCGGTCAGCTTCCTGGTGAACATGTAGTCCTCGTTCATGGCCAGGTGCTTGAGCAGGCCGCCCAGCGTCAGCGAGGAAGAGCCGAGGCGATGCGACAGCCCGGCCGCGTCGAGGTTGTCGGCTTTCCAGCGGAAGGTGGTCCGCATCCGGTCGAGCGCCCCCAGGATGGCCTCGGCCTCGGTCCCGGCCAGCGGTGGTTCCCACGGGTAGTCACTGTTAGTCATGAGACCCAAGGTAGTCGTGGTTCCGGACGTTCCACGTCCGCAACAGCACGTCCGTGTCTGCGAGAAGATGTGATCATGACGACGCAAGGACGGCTAGCGCACATACCGGCTCCCGAGGGCGTTGCGCCTGGTCGGGGCTACACGCACGTGGTGGCTGGCTCGGGACGACTGGTGGCGATCTCGGGGCAGGTCGCGTTCGACGAGAGCGGTCAGATCGTCGGCCAGGGCGACGCGGAAGCACAGGCGAGGCAGGTGTTCGAGAACCTGCGGCGCTGCCTGGCCGCGGCCGGCGCGACCTTCGACGACGTGATCAAGCTGACCTACTTCGTCACCGACGCCGCGTACATGCCCTCGATCAGGACGGTGCGGGACGAGTTCCTTGGCACCGGCCCGCTGCCGGCCAGCACCGCCGTCCAGGTAGCGGCGCTGGTCGTTCCCGACCTGCTGCTGGAGATCGAAGCGCTCGCGCTCACCGAGTGGCGGGACTAGCCGAGTAGCCGGACTAGCCGGACTAGCCGGAGCAACCGGATCTAGTCGCCGCCGAGGGCCCAGAAAGCGCAGCGGTGCTCGGCGGCGAAGTTCGTCTCCGGCTTGGGCTTGGGCGGGATCAGGGACATCATCGTCTGGCTGGCGGCATTGAAGCCGGGCCAGGCCGGAACGCCGGACGCCGACGGCACGCCGGACTTGGCGAAGCTGGTCCACTCCTGCTTCATCGCGGCCGCGAGCCGCCGCTGCGGCAGCGACATCAGGCCGGGCGTCGAGTTCGGCAGCGTGAACAGGTACTGCAGTTCAGAGGCATGCGTCGCGCCGTACGGGAACCCGGGGCTCGGGTAAGGCGCGGGCGCGTGCTCGTCGTTGAACTCATAGGCGTACGTCGGCACGTACACCGACATCTCCTGGTCCAGCTTCAGCGTCGGGCAGGAGAAGATCGCGTCGGTGCCGAGCGCGCTCAGCGCCAGGGCCGGGCTCGGGTAGCGCTTCAGCGGGTATTCCTTGACGATTGCCGCGGCGATCTGAGCCGAGACGCGCAATGTCGAGGAGATCCTGGCCTTGTAGTTAGCCGCGGTCACGCGGTTGCCACCGAACACCGCGAGCGCCACGAACAGCCGCCACTCATCGTGGTTGGACCCGTCGAGCACCGGCACGCGGTTGAACTTCCCGCTGGTGAGCGCGGTCTTCAGCGGCCGGGGCAGCACCAGGCCGTCGATATCGGCCGACGCCGACCCCTGGTCGGCCAGGACCTTGGACACCGGCACCTTACGCAGGCACGCAGGCGAGTTGCTCGCACAGCCGACCTTCGCGGCGAAGGCCTTGCCGGCCGCCTCGGCCTTGGCCAGCGTGGCCGGCTTCAGGGCGTAACCGCCGCTTTCCGCGATCGCCTTGGCGAACAGGCCGTGCGCGCCCGGCGAGGCCAGCTGCAGCAGCGTGCTCTGCCCGCCCGCCGACTCGCCGAAGATCGTGACGTTGCGCCGGCTGCCGCCGAAGGCTGCGATGTTGGCCTGCACCCAGCGCAGCGCCGCCTGCTGGTCCATCAGCCCGTAGTCGCCAGAAGGACCGCCCTTGCGCCCGCCCAGCGCCGAATCGGCGAGAAAACCCAGCGCACCCAGCCGGTAGTTGATCGTGACGACGATGACGCCGTCCGCGACCAGAGCGCTCGGGTCATAGTCGTTGCTCTCGCCGGCGACCAGGGCGCCGCCGTGGATCCACACCATGACCGGCATCCCGCTGGCCCGATGACCGGCGGGCGCGTACACGTTCAGGTAGAGGCAATCCTCCGACGTGCTCGGCTTGCCGAACACCCCCTTCGGCTGGGCGCAGTGCGGCGCGAATTTGGTAGCCGCCCTGATCCCGTCCCAGCCACCCGGCAGCGGCTGCGGCGCCTTCCAGCGCAGCGGGCCTACCGGCGGCGCCGCGTACGGGATGCCCAGATACTCATCGACGCTGCCGACCTTCTTCCCCCGGATCTTGCCGTTGGCGATGCTGACTACCAGCGACGACTTGGCCAGTACGGATGGACGCAAGGGAGTTGCGCGGTGTCCCGTGCAGGAAGCGGTCCCGAGCAGGACGACGCCGACGGCGGCGATGGCCAGGCGTCGGCGGTAACGACCTTCCGGCATTGAACGGCCCCGATCGGTAATGGACTCCTGCGCGCCACTTTGCCAGGAAACATAGTCGACGAAAAGGTTGCACGGCCAATGAAATAACCTAGAAACGAAGGAGCTCGTCCCGGCCGTGCTCGGCGTACTCGGCCTCGAGAGCGGCCGCGCGATCGGCCGTCATCAGCACGTAGGACTCCCCGATCCGCTCATAGACCGGGTCGTCGCCGTTCCAGAGCAGCCGGCGCAAGGCCGGCCTGCTGATCTTGTGCGTCGCGGTCAACGGCAGCATCGACGTGATCCTGACCAGGCGAGGAGCCCACTTGGTGCCCAGATCGGCCTGCTGACCAAGGAAGGAGGAGAACGCGGCCGGGTCGAACTCGCCGCCCGGAATCTCGAGAGCAGCCATGACCAGGTCACCCGTGACCGGATCAGGCACGCCGTAGACGGCCGCCGCGCTCACGCCGGCGAAGCGGGCAAGGATCTGCTCGACCGGCGCGGCGGCGAAGTTCTCCGAGTCCACCCGCAGCCAGTCGGCCGTGCGGCCGGCGTACCAGAAGTAGCCGTGTTCGTCGCGATAGCCCAGGTCACCGGTCCAGAAGTCACCGCCCCGCAGCCGTTCGCGGCTGGCGTCCGGGTTCTTGTAGTAGCCCTCGAAGCGCGCTTCGGCGCCCCGGGAGACGATCTCGCCGATCGCCTCGTCCCGGTTCAGCATCACACCGGCCGCGTCGAACCGGGCGGGCGGGCACACCTGGCCTGACTCGCCGACGATCTCTACTTTGAACGCCCGCTGGGGGACGCCGAGGGCGCCGTCGGGGGTTCCCGGCATGTTGATGATGTAGCAGGTGCCCTCGGACGAGCCGTACGACTCAAGCAGCGGACACCCGTACCGCCGGGAGAACTCGGCCCGGTCCCGGCTCGACGCTTCGGTCCCGAACCCGAACCGCAGCCGGTTGTCCGGTTCCTCCGGACTCTCTGGCTGGGCGAGCACGTACGCGAGCGTCCGGCCGACGTAGTTGAAGAACGTCGCGCCGAAGCGCCGGATGTCGGGACCGAACCCCGAGGCGGAGAACCTCCGGCGCATGGCGAACGCCGCTCCGTTGGCCAGGCACGGGCCGAGGGCGCTCATCAGCGCGTTGCCGTGGAAGATCGGCATCGCGTTGTAGGCGACATCGTCGGCGGTGAACTGGAGCGGGGTGACCTGGCAGACGAAGGCCCAGCGGCCGGTCGAGCAGATCACCGCCTTCGGCGCCCCGGTCGAGCCGGACGTGAACAGCAGCAGCAAGGTGGTGCGCGGGTCGAGACCCTCAGCGGTGATCTCTTGCACTGCCCCCAGATGGCGTTCCAGACGGCGCGCGTAGTCGGTACTTCCGGCGTCAAAGATCACGACATTTTGGCGGAAAGCTTCGCGGTGGTCTTGGACGCCGTCCAGAAGGTGACCGTAGGCGGTGTCGGTCACGATCAAAGCGCAGTCGGTCCGCTCGATGTCGCTGACCAGCTCGGCGCCGCGTCGGGTCGGGTTGATCCCGACCACGGTCGCCCCGCACAGCGCCGCCCCGGCAATAAGGAAGATGTACTCGGGCGTGTTCTCCAGCAGCACCCCCACGTGCCAGGGCCGATCAGCCGGGCGCAGTTCCTGCAAGAGCGCGGACCGCACCGCCGCCTCCTGGACCAGCTCCCGCCAAGACCAGCGCTGGTCTTCAAAGAGCAGCCCGGTGTTGTCGTCCTCTGCCCGCGCCAACAGCAACTCAGCGATCGTCGCGTACTTGGCCGCGATCGGTGCGCCAGCTGCGGCGGCGGGCTGCTCTGGCAACGGCTCAGGGGGCCCGGACGCCTCGGACGCGCGGCGCCGGAAGAACTCCTCGTCCCAGACGGTGGAAGTCATCGCCTCGCCTTTCTCACTGACCCGGGCCGAGACCGGCCTCTGGACGCCGACAACCAGACCATCGCAAATCTTTCTCCCATAAAAGTGCGGTTTTGACGATCGCGATGAGCAGGTGGTGGCATGGGATACTTAACGTCATGGCTGATGCGGATACCCGGCAGATACCAGTCCCGCCCGGAGTTGACCCGGCGCGGCCGAGCTCGGCCCGGATTTATGACTACCTGCTCGGCGGGGACAATAGCTTCGAGTCCGACCGGGCGGCGGCCGAGCGGCTCAAGACGCAGATGCCGGAGGTCGCCGATACCGCCTGGGCCAACCGGGGTTTTCATCAACGGGCCGCTAAATGGATCGCGGAGCAGGGTGTCGCGCAGTTCATCGACATCGGGCCGGGGCTGCCGGCGCTCGGGAACACGCACGACATTGCCCGTCGGGTGACTCCGCAGGCCCGGATCGTCTACGCCGACAATGACCCGGTCGTGCTGGCGCACGGCGGCGACCTGCTCGGCGGCGACCGGGCGGCCGCGATGATCCTGGCCGACATCCGCGAGCCCGACGAGCTGCTGGCCGGTGTCCGGCGCACTGGCCTGATCGACTTCTCCGCACCGGTCGGCCTGATGATGACGGCCGTGCTCCATTTCGTTTCCGACGAGGCCAACCCGAAGGCGCTGATCGGGCGGTACATGTCGGAGCTGGCGCCCGGCAGCTACCTGGCGATGTCGCACCGGACGACCGACCACAAGCCGCCGATGGCGCTGCAGACCCTGGCCGAGGTCGGAGCGCACGCGGCGGGCGGCAGCTACTACCGGTCGAAGGAGGAGATTCGCGGGCTGTTCGACGGTCTCGAACTCGTCTCGCCCTACGAGGGGGCGCAGCCAGACGTCGTCTGGGTCGGGCTCTGGGGCTGCGAGGACCCCGAGCTGGCCGACTCCGAGGGCTCGCGCTGGCTGTACTGCGGCGTGGCCCGCAGGCCCTGACCGCCTAGCCGGCCGCGACGCCCCCGTCGCACACGATCGTCTGGCCCACGATGAACGCGCCGGCCCGGGAGGCGAGGAACAGTGCCGTCCCGGCGATGTCCTCAGGTGTGCCGATGCGCCCGGTCGGATTGCTGTCAGCGACCACGGCCCAGTCGGTGTTCTCGACGTCGCCGCCCCCGCCGACGCCCGTGCTGAGCATCCAGGTCGGGAACGGCCCCGGCGCGATCGCGTTCACCAGGATGTGGCGCTTGGCCAGCGCCCCGGCCAGCTGCCTGGTGAGCATGTGCACCGCGGCCTTCGACGGCCCGTAAGAGAACGCGTCGAAGATCGACGGCCTGATCCCGTCGATCGACCCGATGTTGATGACCCGGGAAGGGGAATCAGCGGTCGCGCCCGCCTCCAGCAGCGGAAGCAGGCGCTGCGTCAGGAAGAACACGCCCTTCACGTTCGTGTCCATGACCTTGTCCCAGCCGTTCTCGGGGAAGTCGTCGAGGCTGGCACCCCAGGACGCCCCGGCGTTGTTCACCAGCACGTCGAGGCGCGATTCCCGCCTCGCCAGCTCGGCCGCCAGTCCGGCGGCGCCCTCCACCGTCGACAGGTCGGCCGGGACCGACACGCAGGTCCCGCCCGAGGTCTCGCTGAGCCGGGCGGCGGTCGCGTCGCAGACCTGGGCCTTGCGGGAGCTGATGTAGACCTTCGCGCCGTTGGCGAGGAAGCCCGCGGCGATCATCTCGCCGATTCCGCGGGAACCGCCGGTGACCAGCACGGTCTTGCCGGAGGCAGAGAAGAGGTTCTCGATGGACAGCGCGGCCTGCGGGCTGCCGTCCGCAGGCCGCGCTGTTGGTGTTTGCCTGCCAACCGTCATGGAGGCGAGCGTAGCCAGCGACCGGCGCCGGCCCGCCGCCGGGTGCCACTGAACACCAGACCTGCTGATTTACCCTAATAAGTCGGCCGATCCGTAAACGCAACCGGTCGATTTCACGTCTAAGTACTACGCCGATCCCTTAACTCGACGTGAGGAGATCGTGACGGCCGCCTGAACCGGGGGTTGAGTTGAGACGAAATTGGGCCCTTGCGATCGGCGCGATGCTGGCCGTGCCCGCCGGACTGATAGCCGACACCAGCGTGCAGGCGCAGCCGTTCACGCCGCGCCCCGCCGTTCCGGCCGCGGACGCGGGCATCCACAAGATCAAGCACGTCATCGTGATCATGCAGGAGAACCGGTCGTTTGATTCGTATTTCGGCACCTACCGGGGCGCTGACGGCATCCCGAAGGGCGTCTGCTTGCCCAACCCGCGCAGCAGCCATTGCGTCCGGCCGTTCCCCGACCACCGGGACCAGAACATGAACGAGCCGCACGGGGAGAGCGGCAGCGACGGCGACATCGACGGCGGCCGGATGAACGGTTTCGTCATCCAGGCCGTGAAGCAGGGCTGCAAGCCCAAGAAGCCGTGCCACCAGGACGTGATGGGCTACCACGCCGGCAGTGACATCCCCAACTACTGGGACTACGCCAAGGACTACGTGCTCAACGATCACATGTTCGAGTCCGTCCGGTCCTGGAGCGGACCGGCCCATCTGTACGAGGTCTCAGGCTGGTCCGCGCTCTGCAGGGTGCCGAGCGACCCGATGACCTGCAAGAGCGCGCTCTACCCGGCTGAGCAGGCGCATGCTCACCCGACCCCGTACGGCTGGACCGACATCACCTGGCTGCTGCACAAGGATCACGTGAGCTGGGGCTTCTACCTGGACCAGGGCGCCAGGTCGAAGAAGAACCCGGGCGGAGTCTGGAACTTCTGGAACGAGCTGCCCGGCTTCACCGACGTCCACCAGGACCGCCAGCTCGGCAACATCCGCCCGATGCGCTCGTTCCTGGACGACGCGCGCAAGGGCACGCTGCCTGCGGTCTCCTGGATCCAGCCCGACCCCCGCGACAGCGAGCACGCTCCCGCCCTGATCAGCACCGGCATGGCGTTCGTCACCAGGATCGTCAACGCCGTCATGCGCAGCCCCGACTGGACGTCCAGCGCGATCTTCCTGACCTGGGACGACTGGGGCGGCTTCTACGACAACGTCGTCCCGCCCAGAGCCGACGCGATGGGCTACGGCATCCGGGTTCCCGCGCTGGTCATCAGCCCGTACGCCAGGAAGGGCTTCGTCGACCACCAGCAGCTGTCGTTCGACGCGTACCTGAAGTTCATCGAGGACGACTTCCTCGGCGGCGCCCGGATCAACCCGATGAACGACGGTCGTCCCGACGCGCGTCCGGACGTACGCGAGGATTCGCCGGTGCTGGGTGATCTGGTCCGCGACTTCAACTTCGGCCAGAAGCCAAGGGAGCCGTTGCCCCTGGACCCGTGCCCGAACACGACTCTCCGCCCCAGGCCGAAACCCGGCTGCACCGACGACACGGCGCTCCATCTGGACACCTGGGGCGACAGCTGAGTCGTCCGTCCAGAGGCCGGTCGAGTTAGCCGAAGGCCCTGACCCGCGCACCTTTAGAGCCAACGTGTGGTCATGTAGATCACTCCTGCCCGTCCCTTCACCTCAACCGCGGCCTTTCAGCTTCGACTCGGCCGACTCTTCCCGGGTTAGGGACACCTTTTCCCGGGTCCGGACGTCTTTTACCGGGTTAGGTACTCCCAGATCGAGCTAAACCGGGCAAAATTCTGACCTAACCCGGGAAAAGAGCGCGCAACCCGGGAAAAGAGGTACCTAACCCGGGAAAAGTGACAGCTGAACGGCTCTCGGACGGGCAGACCCGGGTCGCGTTGCGAGCGAGCGATCCGGTAAGGGGTGACGTGGCCTGGTGGTATTAGCGGCGGCGGCTTCCCCCGGTTGTGCTGATCCGTGATGCGCTGGTGCCGGCCCGGCCTTCCCGGCCCGGCCTGGCCCGGGAAGGGAAGGGAACGTGGCGCTTACGATCGAGGGCATGACGGAGCCGAATGAAGCTGAGGAGATCGCGGACCGGATGGCGGCGCGGGCGATCGCCGCCGGCGACCCGATGGGCTGGTTCGAGCCCCTGTACGCGGCCGCGGCGGCCGGTCAGCTGGCGGTGCCGTGGGACCGGGGCGAGCCGAGCCGCTACCTCGTCCAGTGGGCAGCCGATCGCGCCCTGAACGGCGCGGGCCAGACAGCCGTGGTGGTCGGGTGCGGGCTCGGCGAGGACGCTGAGTTCATCGCCGGGCTTGGATTCCGCACCATCGCCTTCGATATCTCGCCCGCTGCGATCGCCTCCGCCCGCGCCCGCTTCCCCGGCTCGCAGGTGCGATACGAGGCCGCGGACCTGCTGGAGCCGCCACCGGACTGGCGTCAGGCCTTCGACCTGGTCGTGGAAAGCCTGGTCCTGCAGGCAATCCCCGATCCGCCGAGACGCGAGGCCATCCTCGCGCTCGGAGACTTGGCCGCCCCGGGCGGAACCCTGATCGTCATGGCCCGGGCCCGCGAGCCGGAGCAGGCCGTCGAGGGCCCGCCGTGGGCGCTAACGCGGGCAGAGGTTGATGCGCTAGGCCAGTCCGGCCTGGAGCCGGTCAGGATCGAGGATTTCACCGACCCGCAGATGCCGTGGCCGCGCCGCTGGCGCGCCGAATTCCGCCGCCCCGCAGACTAAGAAATGCGACTGCGTGATGCCAGAATAGCTCGCGATGACGACAATCCTGGATCAGCAGTTCGTAGCACATATTTTCGCTCCGGCGGAAGGCCCGTCGGCTGCGGATGCCTATGCGGCCTTGCGGGCAATCTGGAACGGCTGCGGCCAGCTTTATCACATGACGGAGCCGATATCAGAATCCGGCCTCCCGCTGTTCCTGCCTGAATCCCTCGAATCGCGGTCGGCCGACAATGAGATCGCGCTCGCGGCCCGTGAGCGACCCGGTGCCGCCGCTTGCCAGGCCGTTCTGCGGCGCCATCATGATGTGCTGAATCTGTCGGTCGGAATGACGCACTCCGGCGACACCACAGACGGCTGGGCTTCGTTCGACTTCAGCTGGAATCTTCTCTGCGCACCGCACGCCGGGCTGTTTCTCGGCGAAGCCAGGCTCTTCCTGGCCCGGCTCGGCACCATCGACGGCATCGGCGAGGCTGCTCCCGTCCTCTACCAGAGCCTTAGTCCTCTGCTGCCGTCGGCGGCGCTCGATGACCGGGATCCTTCCGGCGGGGTTCCCGTGCGCGGCGAGTTCTGCCTCTGGGAGACCGCTGCGCGGCCCGATGACCGGTCGCTGCGGCGCTTCGTCGCTGCCATCGCTCCAGACGCTGATCCAGCGGCCAGCTCCTGGATGTGGTCGGGCGGTGACGCGACGATTCCGCCCTTTGCCAGGTACCTGCTGCATGCCGCCAAGCTTCGATACGAGATGCGGGTGTGGCAGCGGGACAGTCAGTCCAGGCAACTCCAGGCCGCGCTTGACAGCCTGAGCTCGGAGATCGCGCGGCTGGACGCCCAGGATCCGCAACTGGAATCGCTGCTGGCCGTACGCAGCAAGGACGCGAGGCGGCTGAGCCTGGATCTGAGCGTGCTGCGCCGGACGGTCGAGATCGCGGCCGACAACATGACCCGCTCGGTGGACCTGACCGGCCTGATGGTTCCTGGCGGACCCTTCGCCGACGACGCCGACCTGGCCCGCTCCTTGCTCGTTCGCCTCCTCGATGAGATCTCCTATCTGGAACTCGCCGTTCAGAAGGCGGACCTGGTGACCGATGCCGCTCGGCCAACGGTTGATGCGGCCGAGCGCTCGCTGAATGAAGACCGCAAACGCAACGTCTTCGTCGTGTACGGACGCGACGAGGAAGCGCGGCGGGCGATCTTCGAGTTCCTGCGCGCCCTCGACCTGCGGCCGCTGCAATGGGAGTCGGTCGTTTCCGAGACCCGCAGCGCCGCGCCGTCGCTGAGCGACGCGGTGCGCATAGGGCTGGCTGTCTGCACGGCAGTGGTCGTTCTCATGACGGCAGAAGACATCGTGCGGTTGCACCCTGACTTGCACGATGAGCAGGAAAGTCCGGCCGAGTTCGCGGACAGCATGCAGGCCAGGCCCAACGTCTTGCTTGAACTCGGAATGGCGCTCGCGCTCAAGCCCGACCAGACGCTGATCCTCTTCCTCGGCCAGCAGCGGCCGGTGACCGATCTCGGTGGCAAGAACTACATTCAGGTCCAGGCCGGCTCTGGCTGGCGGAGCAAGGTCGCCGGCCGACTTGGCCAGGCCGGATGCCCGGTCGACTTGTCCGGCCAGGACTGGAGGGACGCCGGAAACTTCGACCGCCTGGCGGCCCTGGACCGGACGCCAGGCGCCATCACAGCGACCGGCAAAACGCCGTCAGGGTGACCTGATCAATCCAGTCCACGTGCTCGGGATGAATGACGATCCGCAGCTCATGGCAAATCAACCGCTGCCGGGAAAACGCAACGAACGACAGCAAAATCAGCTGCAGCAGGTTATTGCGATTGAGGCCCTCCACCCGGGCCAGTCCCCCGCCCATGAGCGGTATGGACAGAGCCCGCCGCTGACCGTGGCGGTAGACCGCATCCCAGAGCCGCGCGTAGGACTGCCACAGCTCGCCGACGGGGGCGCAGACGATCAGGTCGTTGCCCATTCGGCCATAGGCAAGCGCGAAGATAAGCCGCTGGGGCGAGCCGAGCACCGCGACGGTTCCGAGCGCGTACCGGCTGAGCTTGCCGTGCGGTTTATCCCGCCGGTCTTCGACGGCTACCGGGCTGAAATTGGCCAGCGCGGCGGCCAGCTGCTCATCGAGTTGCCGCTCATCTCCGTTGAACTCCCGGAGCAGCAGCTGACCCTGAAGGCTCGTGCTATCAATGATCTGGTCATCGGTGACAGACGTGTCGAAGGTGTCACTGAAGCCGACCGCGATATGGGTTTCCTGATCCAGGAGATCGCCGGCCAGGATCGTGATCCCGATATCGGGATTCCTGAGCTGATGGCGGATCGGAGCGCGCCGCAGATCAGCGGCTGAGCGATCGGCCTGCGGACCGTCGGCGTCCCGGTCTTTCTGAGCATAGCGCCGGAGCTGCTGCCAGTCCTCGGCGTGACGCCGGGCGCGGATCACGGTGCTCCCGTCCGCGCCGAGTACCTGCGCGATCGTGGCGGCAGCGTCCGGACTGGGCGCTTTCCGCCCGCCTAGCACTTCGCTGATATGGCTAGCCGAGTATCCGCTTCTCGTGGCAATCTGCCCGATACCCAAAGTGCACGAAACGCGCAGCCGCCTAAAAAGATCGGCCAGATCCCGAGCCGGACCAGGCGGCAGATAAGGTTCTTCGCGCCTGCCCCGAGTCATTTAGCCTCCCGGCATCGCGGCCTTCCGCCGACATTTGCTGATTATGCTAAGGACATGGTTTCCCCGGAAGAGCAGCCGCTCGGTTCAGCTTCAGGTGCTGACGCCGCAGCGCGGGGCGAGGCCCTCGAAGCACTACTGGACGCGTTGCTGTGGGAACTGACTGAAGTCAGGTGGGCCGCCATCGACCAGATCCTGGAGGCGATGCAGAGCGCTCTGGCAGGCGGCGATTCCGATGCCTTCGTAGCCGCGACCGCCGACCTGGAGCTCTCGGGGCCGTTCCGAATCACCAAGATCGGCGCCGTGCCCGTGAAGCCGCCACCCAAGGTCCGCGAGAGATTCAACCAACTGGTCTACGCCCTCGGTGGCACCGTGCCGGAAATGCCAGAAGAACGTTCCACCGGCAGCTGACTGAAGGCATTCTCTGCCGCCGACTCGGCCTTCTGGCCGGGAACCGGCGGGTGCAAGAAGGCGGCCATGATCATCGCGAGGATTCCGGCCAGCGCCCAGGCCGACAGGATGAGCAGCGGGGTCGCGATGTTGCTGCCGTTGAAGTAGACGGTGTTCTGGACCGCGGGCATCGCGGATCCTGGCAGCAGAGCCTTGCCGAGGTCGGCGTACCACTGCGTGATCATGTTCGGGCCGAGCGTGGTGCCGGAGGCCGAGATGCCGACGGGGATCAGCAGCAGGCCGAGCACGACGTAGCCGATCCCGCCGGTCCATCTCCTGACTGCGGCAGCGATCGCCGCGGCGGCGAAGGCCAGCAGCGTGCCGATGCCGAAGATGCCCCAGGGTGCCCCGGTGAGCGCACCGATCGCCGGATCGGCGAGTGCCGTGGCCACCCCGCCGGCGATGGCCGCGTAGACGGCGATGACCGCCAGTTGCCACAGCGGGTTCAGCTTCGGGCTGATGCGGGAGACGAGCAAACTACCGAACAGCAGGCTCGGCGTCATCAGGGCGATCACGAAGTACACCTGGGACAGGCTGTCGGGGTCGTGAGACGGCAGCGGGCGGATGTCCTGCACCGCCACCAGCGAGTGCGCGGCTGCCGCGGCGGAGCGGACGTCACCGACGATGGCTCTCGTCAGCGCCGGGCTCACCGCCGTGGCCACCAGCAGCACCGGGACGCGCGGCCGCCCGGGCGTCACCGCGGCGTCGATGGTGCGGTTAAGTATGGCGCTGCGAGCCGCAGAATCGCTCGGGTAGGTCGTGACCTTGTATCCGCCCGCCGCCTGGCGGTTGAGTGCACTGCTCAGCGCCGAGCCCTGGGCGGGACCCCCCACGATCCCGACCGGCACCGATCGCGGGCCAGGAGCGTGCAGGCCGCCGATGAACGTGATGATGAACACCAGGCTGACCACAGTGGCCGCGACGGCCCCGATAAGGCCCGCGAATACGGGCCGGCGGCCCTCGGGCCTACTCCCCTCGGGCCGGCGCTCCTCGGGCCGGCGCTCCTCGGGGTGCGTTCGGCCTAGTGCCGTCGCCCCATGCGCTGGTTCCTGACCCGGACCAGTTCCAGCCTGCGCGCTGGCCGCCTCCCGAACCTGGTCATGCTCACGCGAGCCTTGTTCCCCCATGGCCGCCCCCCGCATCTCGGCCCTGCCCAAACCGGCGCTAACCGTCGGGATACCCGCGCATCATCCCGCTCCGGTGTACCCGCTCCCCCCTTCTGCGATACCCCTCGCAGCCTGATCACATGCGGCACGACCTGGCTCGGCAGGCCGCATGCGATACCGTTGGCGCGGTCGCACGAGCGGCCGGGAAGGGGCCGTGGTTGTGCCGCGCTACCGGCGGGTTGTGGTCAAGCTGAGCGGCGAGGCGCTAGCGGGCCCGGCAGGCTCGGGTGTTGATCCGGCCAGCCTGGCGCAGATCGCCACCGAGGTCCTTTCCCTGCACGAGATGGGCGTCCAGGTAGCGGTCGTCGTCGGTGGCGGGAATTACTTCCGTGGCCGGATGGCCGAGGGATGGGGTATCGGCCGGGCCGAGGCAGACAACATCGGGATGCTCGGCACGGTGATGAATGCCTTGATGATGCGGGGCGTTCTCACCGGCAAGACCGACACCGATGTGCGGGTCATGACCGCCATTCCCATGCAGAGCGTGGCGGAGCCGTTCATCAGGCTGCGCGCGATCAGTCACCTGGAGCGTGGCCTGATCGTGTTGCTGGCGGGCGGTATTGGCCAGCCCTACGTCACCACCGACTACCCGGCCGTGCAGCGCGCACTGGAACTCGACGCCGACGCGCTGCTGGTCGCCAAGAACGGCGTCGACGGCGTCTACGACAGCGATCCGCGCCGCAATCCCGAGGCCGTGCGGTACTCGAAGCTGACCTATGACCAGGCCCTGGCCGCCGGCGTCCGGGTCATGGACACAAGCGCACTGGTTCTGGCCAACGAGCAGGCCCTCACCATGCACGTCTTCAACATCGCCGCGCTCGGGGCTATGCGGCGGATCTGCGAGGGCGCCGACGTGGGCACCCGCATCACGGCCAAGGCATAACGGCCGTTAGTAACTGAGCCGGCGTCGTCAGAACCGGAAGCGAGTCAGGCCGCCCGGCTCGTCCGACAAGGTCACGATCGCCGAGCGAGGCTCGATGCGATACACGTTCCACGGCGGCGGTCCCTGCGACGGGGCGTTGAACGGGGCAGTGATACCCCGTCCGCCGTCGTCGGGCTCGGCTGGCCAGCCCTGGTCCGCCCATGCCTTCGCGATGCGCGCCAGTTCGCCCGGCCCCGTCACCCGCGCGGCGTCACCCTCGATCACAACGTCGGCACCGCGAACCGACACCGCGACCGAACACCGCGGGTCACGCGCGACATTGCGCCCCTTCCGCGTGCCTGCGCCGGTCTGGAACCAGAACGCACCATCGAGCCACAGGGCACCGACCGCAGTCACATGCGGGCTGCCGTCCTCGTTGATGGTCGACAGCCAGGTCGTCCGGGAGTTCAGCGCATCCGGAACCGGCGCCGACCCCGCATCGAGTTTCCCGACAATCGCGGCCCAGTCCACTGGCGGGAGTCCATCTGCCTTACCCAGGTTAGTGATCTCCATAAGGCATCCTTGCACGTCGGTCACTCGGCGCGCAGGGCCGACACGGCTGGCATCCTGGCGGCCCATCCGGCCGGAAGCAGCGCCCCCGCCATCGCGATCACCAGCCCGGCCAGGGCGAGCCCGATGATCTCCCAGACGCCGTAGACGTTGAGGAAGCTGGCCGGCAGGCTGGTGCCGAGCGCGTCGAACATGACGGGCAGGACATAGCGGTGCAGCGCGACTCCCGCCGGGACCGCGAGCGCGCCGGCGGCGAGGCCGGTCCCCGCGACCCAGCACACGACCATCGCGACCACCTGTCGCGGTGTCATTCCGACCGCCTTGAACGTTCCGAGTTCGTGAATCCGTTCCCTGGTGTGCATGACGACGGTGTTGAGTACGCCGAGGGCGGCAGTGATCGCAAGGAGCAGCGTCAGGGAGCCGATCAGCGCGAGCATGCTCAGGATCTGCGTGCTGACGCCGTAGGCGCTGAGGATGGGCACGATCCCGGGCCCGAGCTTGGACCGCAGTGCCGCCCGGTACGCGGGCAAGGAGGTGCCAGTCCGCAGCCCGACGGCGTACTGGTCGGGCGCCAGCCCGGGATCGGCGCTGGCCAGGGTCTGCCAGTCCGTGATCATTAGCAGGTCCTTGCTGAAGATCTCGCCGGCGATGCGCACCGGGATCCGCCGGCCGGCGAAGCTGATGGTGACGACATCGCCGACGGCCGTGTTGGTGGCGGTGAGGAAATGGGCGGGCACTTCGACCTGGCCAGGTCCGGAATACCAGTGCCCGCTGATCATGGGGTAGCCAGTCCAGGCCGCGGCGCCTCGGTACGCGATCATCTGGACCTGCTTAGTCAGCCCGGCGACGCTGACCTGGACGTCCGCCTCGGCGGCCGAGTGCAGCGTCTGCGGCTGCGTGCGGAGGGCGGCCTCGATCGCGTTCTGCTGCCGGGTGGTAAGCCCCTGGCCCAGCGTCCCCGGCGCCCCCGGCGGTCCGAGCGTGGGTTCCCCGCCTGGCGCACCGCAAGCGGTGACGCTGAAAAGGCGCACCTGCACGGTCCTGGTCAGCTGCAGTCCGTCTTGCACCAGGTTGAGCGAGGTGTTCAGGCCGACCGCGAAGGTCACCGCGGCCGCGCCGAGCCCGGTGGCGGTCAATGTCGCGGCGGTGCGCGCCGGGCCAGCGAACAGGCCAGCCAGCCCGATCGTGACCGGGCGCGGCAACGGCAGCCTGCTCAGCATCCGGTGGGCGGCGTAACCGCGGCCGGTGCGCGGCGCTCGCCCGGCCGCGATAGCCGCGACCGCGCTGAGGCGGCCCGCCCGCAGCGCGGGCAGCAGCGCGGCGATGCCGGTCAGGCCGCATATGCCGGCCGGCACGGCAGCATTCACCCAGGCCGGAACTCCCAGCACCCCGACCCCGTAGGAGAAGGCGGCCTTGGCGAGCAGCGGCCGGGCTGCCCCGTTGCCCGCCAGCACGCCGACTAGGCATCCGGCGGCGGCCGGCAGGAGTCCCTGGCTCGTGTAAGCCGCGACGATCTGGCCGGGAGTGAAGCCGATGCTCTTGAGGATGCCGATCCTGGTGTAGCCGGCCACCACGGCGCCGCTGACCACGTTGGCCACGATCAGTGCCGACAGCACCAGGCCGATGACGCCGAACGCGATCACGAACGGTACGTACGCGCCCACCCGCGACACGTCCTTGATCCTGACCGCCAGGTACGACTGGGTGCCGGTCACCGCACCGGCCCCCAGCGCTGCGGTCAGCGCCGCGATGTCGCCTCGGACGAGGGCAGCGGTGCCCGCGCGGCGGAACCGGTACAGCATCTGCGAACTGGCCGTCGTGCCTGGCGGCCGCAGCTTGCCGATCTCGGCGGGCACGGTCCAGGCGTCCGCGGACATGGTGACCGAGGCGGCGATGCCGACGACCGTCAGCCGGGGCGTTCCCGGCAGGCCGGTAACGGTGAGCTCGGAGCCGAGCGGCACGTTGCCGCCCATGTAGTCGTACTGCAGGACTATCTGGCCGGGGTGGCGCACCCAGTGGCCGGACAGCAAGGCGTCGTGCTCGCCGGCTCGCTCGCCGCGGCGATGCTGCCCGGCCTTCAGTGGGACACGATCTTGCTGGTGCTGCTCACCGGTATTGCCGGGTTCGAAGTCTGCTTGATCGCCGCAACCCGTCCGCGCCGGCTCTCGGCGACCACCGCCACCGTGGCCGCCGGTGTCCTGACCATTGGCTGGGTCGCGGAAGCGCGCGACCTGGCTGACCCGCGCATCTTCGGCCCGGGCCTCCCGGCGTGGCTGGTAATCGCGCCGGCGACCATCGTCATCGCCTGGCTCATCGGACATTCGATCCGGCAGACGCAGGTGCACGCTGAGGAACTGCGCGTGCAGGCCGAGGCTCAGGCGACGACGGCCGAACGTCTACGGATCGCCCGCGAGCTGCACGACATGGTCGCCCACAGCATCGGCATCATCGCGATCCAGGCCGGAATGGGCAGCCGGGTCATTGCCACTCAGCCCGCCGAGGCGGGTAACGCCCTGGCCGCCATCGAGGCCACCAGCAGGCAGGCGCTCGCCGGGCTGCGCCAGATGCTGAGCGCACTGCGCAACGCCGAATCCGGCGCCCCTGCGCCCGCCCCGTTGCACCCGGCACCGGGCCTGGCCGATCTCGACCGGCTGGCCGCCACCACGCTGGACGCCGGCGTCCGCGTCGACGTGCGCTGGCGGGGTGACCGGCGCCCTGCCGCTGCCGGCGGCGGCCTGATGACCATCCGCGTCGTGCTCGCCGACGACCAGCCACTGGTCCGCAGCGGGCTGCGGGTGCTCATCAACGGCACCCGGGACATCGAGGTCGCCGGGGAGGCCGGGTCCGGCGCCCAGGCGGTTCAGGTGGCCCGCGACACAAGGCCCGACGTGGTGGTGATGGATATCCGGATGCCAGGCATGGACGGCATCGAAGCCACCCAGCTGATCACGGCAGCCGATGACCCGGCCCGCGTTCTCATCCTCACGACGTTCGATGACGACGACTATGTCTACGGCGCGCTCCACGCCGGAGCGAGCGGTTTCCTGGTCAAGGACATGGCCCTGGACGACATCCTCGCCGCGATCCGCGTCGCCGCCGCCGGTGACGCCCTGATCGCCCCGCGGGTGACCCGCCGCCTCATCGCGCAGTTCACCGCACGACCCGCACCGGTCCCGTCCCGGCGCCAGCTCGACGGCATCACCGAACGCGAACGCGAGGTCCTGACGCTCATCGGACGCGGCCTGTCCAACAGCGAGATCGCTAACCACTTGTTGCCGGACTGGTATCAACCTCTCCTGGCTCGCAGGATTAGTGATGGTTACGGCGTGATGACGATTGCCACGGGCGCGCGGCCGGCCCGCATGTTCTTGCCTGCCTTATTAGTGGCGGTATCGATCGGCGTCACCGACCCTGAGCCGAGGTTGGCGACGTAGAGGGATTAGGCGATAAGCAGACGCACGCCAAGCTCGGCCGCGTCGAGTTCGGCGAGGTCGCGGTTGCGCTCGGCCCACCGGCCGGATGCGAGGTCATCACCGAGGCTGCGCACTGCCCGCTGCTCGGCGGCCGGCCCGACTCTGGCCCAGATCGATATTCCGCGGCGGACATCGGCGTCCAGGTACGCCTCGGGCCGGCGCCAGTAGGCCTCGTGGAAGCCGTCCGCGCAGTCCCACGGAATGAGCACCGGTCGCACCCAGGCTCCGATCGCGCGGGCCAGCTCGGCCAGCGGCGGCCGGCCGAGCTGAAGGTCAGCGCGCTCGGGCAGGTAGTCACGATCTAGCCAGAACAAATCGAGGTCACCGAAGTCCTTAGTGAGCACCACCACGCGGCGAGCGACGCGCCGCATCTCGCGCAGGCCCGCGAACGGGTCCTGCCAGTGATCGATGGTGGCGAAAGCCATCGCGGCGTCGAACGACTGGTCCTCGAACGGAAGGCTCTCCGCGACGGCATCCACGCACGGCGCGGCGCCTGCGGGGCGCTGCGCCCGCATGACCGCGGACGGTTCCACCGCGGTCACGTCACGGTCGGGGGGCTCGTAGGAGCCGGTGCCCGCCCCGACGTTCAGCACGGTCCGCGCATCGCCGAGCGCAGCCCAGACCTGGGCGGCGATCCGCGGCTCGGTGCGCCGCGTCACTGCGTAGGTAACTCCGATGGTGTCGTACAACGGCGCGCTGGGCATCAGACCGCTTCCAGATCGGGTGGCAGATCATGCGATGACCTGTCGGTTCGATATATCGAGCAGATATATCAAGACGATATGAGGTCGACGGCAGGCCGCGCAAGCCGGGCGGAAACGACCTCGACTAGTTTTCGGCGTCGTAGGCGGCCTTCAGTGCGGCGGCGATGGGTTCGAGGTCGGCGATGAGCTGGGCGAGTTCAGTCGGTTCGAGTGCGTCGTAGGCCGGCGCGGCGAGGTCGTCCGTGAGCGCCTCGATCCGGGCCTTGGTGGCGCGACCGTCGGCGGTGAGCCAGCCATCGCCGCCGATCAGGCCGCGGTCGCGCATGCCGTCCACGACCGCCGCCAGTTGCGCGGGCGGCAGGTGCGAGACCCGGCCGAACTTCTCCGCCGGCATACCTTCCGACAGCGCGAGCAGCACGTGCGCCTCGGTTCCGCCGATGCCATTGGCGACCAGCGCGACGATATGGCCGTCGCCACGGTGCTCGCGCAGCAGGTTGGCCGCGTACCACAGCCGCTCAAGCGGCTGCTCCGGGACCGGCAGCGTCCGCAGCGCGGCGTAAAGGGAGCGCCCCTCCGTCCGGGTGCAGGTAGCCGCCTTGACGGCGAGATCGGCAGCCCGCGCGACGCTGGGGTCGTCGGCGAAGTCGCCGAGCATCCGCCGTAGCGCCACGACGCACCCCGCGTCGCGCGCAGCCAGCGCCGCCTCGGGCGTGATCAGGTCCCAGACCAGCGGGATGTGGCGGGCGGCCTCGCCCGGGGCGAAGTTGTAGAAGATGGCGTGCACGACGCCAGCCGGGACATCGCGGCCCAGCGGCGCTGCCCGCCCGGCGAAGTAGGCGTCCCAGTAGTTGCGCAGGCCGAGCGCCAGCAGCGCGTCGGCAGGCTCGTTGGCCGCATAAGGGATGAGCCCGATCGGCTCGACGAGGCCAAACATGCGGCGGGCAGTGATGCCAGAGGTGAGCGTTGCCATGATCGCGACCTTCCATCCGGAGTGTGTCTCTCACCCCTACTACGAAGAGCCCGGCCGCGATCGGACACCCAGGGTCCCGGCGATGATCGAGGCTCGAATCTCTGGCCTCAGGACAAGGCGAAAGAAACAACCGCAAATCTTTATATATAAAAATTCGCGTAGCTTTTCTCCTTGCCGGCCAGAGCCTGGTCTTGCTCCGGGCCCGCCGGCGGACGCCCTCAGGCGACTCAGCCAGTCAGCCCTTAAGCCGAGATAAGCCGGCCGCGGGGCTGCTGCTTCGGGGCGCATACCAGAGGGGCCGACTAGCCCCGGCGGAATCGGGCACGCGTTTGATCGTCATCGCGACGGGCAGCCGAGGACGAACCGACGGGCCTTGCCCCATTCCCCCAAGGGAGGCCAAAAGTGCCAACATCGATCATCGTATTGATCGTCGTGATCGTAGTCCTGCTCGCGATCATCGCCGGTCTGGCGATCACAATGGCGAGCAGACGAAAGAAACTACAAGAACGGTTCGGTCCCGAGTATGACCGCCTCGTCACCGAAAGTGACAGCCGCCGACTGGCCGAGGCCGAGCTGACCGAGCGAGAGCGCCGGGTCAAGAAGCTTGCCCTGCGAGAGCTCAGCGCGGCGGACCGCCAGCGCTACCTCGGCCAGTGGACCGCGGTGCAGGAGCGTTTCGTCGACGATCCAACCGCTGCTATAGCCGAAGGCCAGCACCTGGTCGAGGCCGTCATGCGTGACCGCGGCTATCCAGTGGCCGAGTACCACCAGACGCTCGCCGATCTGTCGGTCGAGCATGCGCAACTCCTCGATCACGTCCGGCAAGCTCACGACATCAGCGACAAGGCCAAGACCGGGCGGGCGAGCACCGAGGAGGAGCGAGTCGCGATGCTGCACTACCGCGAACTGTTCGCCGACCTTCTCGGCGACCAGACCGTAACTTCCGCGACAGCGTCGACTGCGGGAACTACCACGGCCGCCGAAAGCACGAATACTGCGGGGCCTGCCGTGTCACGGACGACCGTGCCTCAGGGAACCGCCAATGATGACGACATAGTCGTCCTACCGGACGACGACCCGGCTCTCGACGAGGATGCTGAGGCGGAACGGCTTCCTTCCGGTACTTCGAGGCGGGCCCGGCGATGACAGGGGAAACGGACCCGACAGTTGCCGACCGACCGGACAGTGGAGTGAACATGACTGAGCACGACGCCGGTGCTAGTACCGCGGCTGACCGGGACCTGATGGACCGTGACTTGATGGATCGTGAGCTGGCCGACCGTGACCCGGCGGACCGCAACCTCAGTCTGGACGAAGAGGGCCTGGTCGCCCCGAACTCGACCGGATCGGTCGACCCCGAGAGGCCGGCCATCGTCGTCGCATCCGTCTATGAATCCGAGGCTCCGGTGGGCCCGGCGTCGGAGCTGAGCACGGCCCCGGCGCAGGCGGTGACGAGTACCGAGCCCGACGGCAACGAGGAGCGCTGGCACTCTATGGTGGCCGACTTCATCGATGACCCGCGCGGCTCTGTCGTCGGGGCCGCTGAACTCGTCAAGACGGAACTGACCGCACTGATCGCACAGTTGTCGCGGCGCCAGGAGGCGCTCGGCGAGAGATGGCAGACGACCGAGTCGGCTTCCGATTCCAGCACCGCCACTGAGGATCTCCGGCTCGCGTTTCGAGACTACCGGGACTTCAGCCGACAGATCGCCGCAGGCCGCAAGGTGCTGAGCTAGTCCGGAAAGCGGCCAGCGCGCCTCCAGCCGGTACTGGTCGGCCCCTCGGCGTCGGGTGAGGGTCGTAGTTTCAGGCCTCTGACCTGCGCGCCTGGCGGAATCGAACCTGTGACCAACTGCTGAGAAAGCGATTGCGGTCAGATGCCCAAACCACGCTGAGCGCCCCGACCGCGACCGCTCCTCACTGGCTTGGCGACAACTAGGCTAGGTTTGCGGCTGGCTAGCTGCTGATGCTGGGGCTGGTACCGGGCATCATGCCCAGGCCCCAGTCGCGAGAGTTGGGCGCGGTGATCCCCGTCCGCAAGTCGGTGCCAGGGTCCTGAGATGCCATTTCCAGTGACCCGTCGGGCAATATGGTGGCACTGGGGCTGGTGCCGCCCATGATCGGCAGGCCGAAGGTCACGCTGGTCACTCCCGCGCCCGGGAAGTAGGTATTCACCCAGTTCGACCACATGTCATGGAATGCCACCATGTACCCGGTCGGGTCGTTGGTCGCGGTGATGCTCGGGCTGGAGTCGGCCCCGACGTTGCCGAGGCAGCTGGTGAGGCCGGTGGTGATGATATCCAGGCACCCGTTGCTCTCCTGCCAGGCGATCACGGTGGTGCCGTTGCCCAGCGTCGCCATGGCGGGGCTGGTGCCCGCCCGTACGGACAGGTTCTGGTAGAACGGCCGACCGCCGTTGCCGCCGATCCAGAGGTAGCCGTTGCTGCCCTGGAAAGCGTATTGGTACCCGCCGCCGGCCTGGCCGGTGATGGCCGGGCTGGTACCGGGCGCCATCGGCGTGCCGTAGTCGGTGACGCCGTCGGGACCGGCCGTCCACGCGTCGCCGTTGCTGCCCTGGAAGGCCACCTCGTACCCGCCGCCGGACAACGCGGCGATGGCCGGGCTGGTGCCCGCCATCATCGGCGTGCCCCAGTCACCGTGGCCATCCTGGCCGACTGTCCACAGGTTGCCGGTGTTGGCCTGGAACGCGACCTCGTACCCGCCGCCGGTCAGGCAGGTGATGGCCGGGCTGGTGCCCGCCATCATGCCGTAGCCCAGATCGCCGGCCTGGTCCTCGCCGACGGCCCACAGATTGCCGGTGTTGGCCTGGAATGCTATCTCGGCGCCCCCGCCGCACCCGCCCTTTCCCAGCACGCTGCTTGCCGACCGCAGACCACGAATAGCGACGTGCCGGAGCCCGTGACCTGCCACCGCGGCGTAGCCGGCCTGGGTGCCCGCGAACCCGGTCACCGCCGCTACGGCTAAGACCGCGGAACCGCTCATGACCCTGACGGCGCGGCTACCAGCTCGCTGGCGGACTGAACTGACCACCCGATACAACATGGCGGGACATCCCCTCTCTAAGTCGGCCCGCCGCAAAGACAGAAGGACGCTGCATTCAGCGAGCCGCAGCCGCTTAAGGCGGCCAGCTGTTTAGGACGTAGAGAAGACGCTGAACCGGAATTCGCGGTTGACACTAACAGCCGAGCAATCAGTGCGCGGGCCAGCGCGGGTGGTTCGGCCGGCGGGTGGGCGCGGCGATGAAGGCGTCAGCCAGCGTCGGGCCGAGGCGTGCGCCGCACCTGGCTACTGCGTGATGGCGGCGACAGGTCCCAGCATCCTGGTGGCCAGGAACGGAATTGCCGTACCGTGCCGGCCTATTCCTGTCATGCCAAGCCCGCCGCGCCGTTGTTCTGTTTTGATCGGCAATTGATCGGCTGGCTTATTCCCGCTCCTTCAGCTGGCAGGCTTCGGAGCCAGGACCGAAGTATCCAAGCCCAGGGAGGAATCAATGCGCAAGCCAATGCGAGCCCTTGCCGGCGCGACGGCTGTCAGCCTGGCGGCAATAGGGACAGCCCTGACGTCCTCGCCAGCCCTGGCCGCAACCGTGGCCAAGCACGCCGGACCTACGAGTGGCATCAAATCCGTCACGGTGCCGATGACGTTCGCGAACCCGTCGGGACCGGCCGGGCGCGGCGGGATACGGCCTGATGGAGAAGGCCAGAATCCGGGTGACTGCGGCCTGGCGACCCTGTGGACGAACGCGTCGGCGAATCAGTACAAGCTCGGCCTGGCTTCTAAGTGGGGGCCGATGGGAGTTGGTGCCTACGAGGTCGAGACCGATGGCGAGTTCGCATTGCCCGAGCCGGGCGGCATCAATGCGAACAACAAGGTCGGCTGGAACAGCGGCTGGCTGCCACTGCCTGATCCCGGGCTATTCCCGAACATCGCGACCGCCGTCGGAGAAGTGGCAACCGCAAAGGGGCCCTGCACGATTTACGTAGTCGCTCCGTGGAACTAGGTTTGCCAGCCTGAGTTACCTGCGGACTGGTTCGTAATTCGCCGGTGCGATGGCCTCGACGCCCGTCTGGAAAGGACCGAGGCCATCCACCCGGCGTACCGGCTCAGAATCCGGCAAACGGCAATACTTCGAATCTCCGATACCGTGGGTCATTCCGTGGGTCATTCCGTGGATCATTCCGTGGGTATCCCGTGGGGTCATAGGCAACGATTCCGCATAGGTTGTCGTAAAGGAAGGTCTCGGCCCAGGTTTCGGGTCAAGACGGAGCACTTCGGTACCTATGAGCAACTCTTTAAAGGAGGTTGCAATGTCCCCTGACAAGGACGCGCGCCGGGCCAGGAACGTGTCCCGCACTGCAGGGCTAGCTCTCATCCTCGGTCTCGCGACGGGGGTAGTCGCCCAGGCCATCCCGAGCAGTGCGGCCACGGTTGCAGCGCCACTCGCTGCGCAATCTCAGGTAGCGGCAGGCAGGGTAATTGCCTTCCATCAAACCACCACTAAGGCCACGCGCATTCTCGCCAACCTGCGGGAAAGCTTCACCATCCCGGCCGGCACCGGACGCTATGCCACAACAATTCATGGCATCCGAATCACCGTGACCAAGAGCGCGACGGCTAACTACTGCGACATCGATTCGCAGACACTCCTCTCGGAAGCCACTGTCCAGGGAGTTGCCAGTATCTCGTGCGCTGACGAAGTCTACGCGGCTGCGGTCGGAGCCGCTTTGTACTACGGCACGACGGAGGAGAGCTACAACGTCAACGCCGAGTACAGCACTTTTTTCGTTCAGGTGATGACCACTGCCCCGCTACAGGCGGGCACCTGGCAGACCGAAGCACTGGCCGACGTCTACTGGACCGGTCCGTCCGCTTACACCCAATACTCGAAGAACAGCAGCGCCTACTGGGACTACTGAGACGGCGACATCTAGGTATGGCGTCTTCAGTTAGACGTTGCCGTTAATGGTCTGGGCACTGGCCGGCAATTCGCGGCTGGTGCCTAGATCGTTAACTGGCCCAGCTGTGACATCGCCCATAGCATCAGTTGGTCCTGATCGCCCGATAGTCTTGACCAGGATGACCTTTGCTGAACTATTGAAGCTCGCGCGGCGTGGCGCCGGAATGACGCAGGAGGAACTGGCCAGCGCGGCGCGCGTGAGCGCGCGGTCTATCAGTGACCTGGAGCGCGGCGTCTATCCGACGGCCCGCAAGGAGACCGCGCGCAGGCTAGCCGAAGCCCTTGCATTAGACGCGAGCGCTCGGGCGACGTTCGAGGCGGCTGCCCGAGGAGACAACGTCATCGGCGGCTCTTCGCTAGCAGCGCTGCCAAATAGAGGCGTTGCCGAGGCGACTAAGGCGCTGCCTCGTGATATCGCCGCTTTTACGGGACGATGCGCCGAACTCGAGACGATCATGAACAGCGCTGCACAGAATAGCGGCGTGGCTATCCAGGTAATCGACGGAATGGCGGGGGTCGGAAAGACGACGTTCGCGGTTCGCGCAGCACACCAGCTGGCGCCGGATTTTCCTGACGGCCAGATCTTTCTGGCCTTGCATGCGCATACCCCAGGCCAGACAACCGCAAGCCCCGAAGACGCACTGGCCAGCCTGCTTCTAACAATCGGCATCTCCAGGCAGCAGATACCCCCTGGTCTGGAGCCACGGGCGGCTGCCTGGCGTTCTCACACCTCCGGCAAGAGACTCCTGATCCTCCTCGATGACGTATCCGGACATGATCAGGTTCGATCCTTGTTCCCTGGTACGGGTAAGCATCTTGTACTCATTACCAGCCGCAGGCGGCTGACGGCGCTTGAAGATTGCGGGACGATCAGCCTCGAAACGCTTCCGGACCCGGAGGCTATCGAGCTGTTCATCCGCCTGTGCGGAAGACCTGAACTAGGTACGCAGAACACCGCTGTCGCCGAATTGGTGCGGTTCTGTGGTGGCTTGCCGCTGGCGGTCGGTTTGCTGGCGCGGCAGTTGTATCACCACCGGATCTGGACAGCTGAAGATCTGTCGCGTGATCTGCGTGACGCACGGAACCGGCTTGATCTGATCCACGCCGAGAACCTGTCGGTCGCGGCCGCGCTCGATCTGTCATACCAAGACCTGGAGCCCGATGAACAGGTGTTCTTCCGGCTGCTAGGACAGCAGCCCGGCACCGACATCGACCCCTACGCTGCCGCCGCGCTAGCTCATACCGATGTGCCGACGGCCCGCCGGTGCTTGCTCAGTTTGTACGATCATCATCTGGTGACCGAGCCAGCGCATGATCGTTTTCGGCTTCACGATCTCGTTCGCCAGCACGCGCGGATGCTCACAAGCGAACCTGCGGCCAAAGCCGAAGCAGCGCGTGGTCTACTTCGGCTGCTCGATTACTACCTGCACGTTGCGCGCTCCGCTAGTGCTTTGCTTACCAGGCGCCCGGCCAGCCATATCACCGAGGCGACCGGCGATCCGCCGGCGTTCGCTCCGCAATTGCGGACTAGGACGGACGCAGTGCGCTGGCTGACCGCAGAACGGCTTAGCCTGCAGGCCTGCGCTGAGTGGGCTGCGGTGAATGGACAACTCAATTACGTGATCGCTACATCAGCGGCGATGCATGATTTCTTGCACAGCTCGGGCCACTGGGATCAGGCGGTATCGCTGCACACCGCAGCCGTGGCTGCAGCTCACGCGGCTGATAGTCGCCTGGCCGAGGCCGACGCCCTCACCAACTTGGGCGATATACAGCATATGGTCATGGATATGCCCTCCGCCGAGGAGAACCTGGCCAGGGCAATCGAGCTCTACCGCGAGACGCGAAATAGGCGCGGTGAGGCCAACGCCATCCTGTTGCTAGGGATCATCCAGCGCCTGACCGACTACCGCAGGGCCACCACGAGCTTGACCGTAGCCTTGTCGCTCTACCAAGAGGATGGCGATCGACTCGGCCAGGCCAACGTCCTGCACGAGCTTGGCCTCGCCCAGGCGGTCACGGAAGGCTCCGATGCCGCGGCGGCGACGCTGAAGCAGGCACTGTCACTTCACCGGGAGCTCGATGACCGGGTCGGAGAGGCAAAGGACTTGAGCTTCCTTGGCGTTGTCGAATACCTGATCGGGTCGTACCAGGCCTCCCTCGCGAGCTTGACTCGCTCACTCGCCCTGTACCGTGAGGTCGGCGACCGTCTCGGTGAGGCCGTGGCGCTCAATTACCTCGGAGTCACTGAGTACCTCCTCGGTGAGTACGCCACGGCCGAGGCAACGCTTGGTTCAGCGCTCAGGCTCTTCCGCGAGCTCGGCGGAAGGCTGGGCGAGGCCAACACAATCAACTATCTAGGGGTTCTTCACCGTCTGGGCGGCAACTACCAGCTGGCGGCGGCCGATCATGATCGCGCGCTCGAGATCTACCGCGAGATCAGCAACCCGCTCGGCGAGGCGTACGCGCTGAACTTCATTGGCGTGGTGCACTTGTCCACCGGGATGCGCGAGGACGCCGAGGCGTACCTGATCAGCGCTCTGCGACTGACCGAACGGGTGGGCGACCGCTTCGCGGCGGCAGACGTCCTCAACAATCTCGGGGAACTGGCGCGGACATCCGGCGATCTTGCTGCGGCCCGAGCTCGGTTTGAGCAGGCGCTGGCGCTGGCACGGGATATCAGATCACCCCTGCGGCAGGCGACGGCACTTGAAGGACTTGGTCTGTGCGACGCTGACGAGGAGCGATACCTCGAGGCACAGAGCAACCTGCGCGAAGCATTGGGGATCCACACAAAACTTGGCTCACCGCACGTGAGCAGGGTCGCAGCGATCCTAGAAGACCACAGTTGGTAGCCGTGAATAGCGCCCACCCCGGATTGACGGACTGCGAGCACGACTGAGAGTGTCGCCAAGACGAACAGAAGGCCTGGAGTGCTGCCCTGATGGCACGGTGACTCATAGTCGGTCGGTGACAGCTCCGCGCCTGCCGCTGGTTCTGGCTCACAAGCAGGCGGTCCAGGAGACGTCGTTCAAGCACGCGGATCGGCGGTTACGGGCGGCGGGCGGCGCTGGCGATCAGCTTGGGTAGTGCGGGCATGCCGCCGGGCGGGATCTCAGTCGATCGGCTCGCGGTGCACCCACTCGATGAGGCTGCCGGAGGCGAGGGCCCGCACGCGCGCGGCGTACCGGGCGAGGTCGGCGTCGTCGAGGAGGTCGCGCCACTGGCCGCTCGTTCCGCGGCTGAAGAACGCGGCGGGATCGATCCAGTGCTCCGGACCGCCGGCGGGGACGGTCGCGCCGGCCCTGCTGCGCATCGACTCGAACGTCGCCGCCTGGACCAGGCCGGGCCACCGGTGCTCACCGACCTCGATGCCAAGGCGCGCGGCCAGCTGCCGCATCTGCCCCTCCAGGTCGGCCTTCAGGTCGTCGTAGTGCAAATACACGACGTCGAGATCGCCGGCGGCGTCCCGGAACGTCTGCAGGTGCTCCACCGTGCGCCGCAGCGACGACCCGACCTGCACCGACGGCGTCTCATCATCGGCCCACAGCCAGAACCGGTCCCGCTCGCCGCCGGGACGCGGCCGCGGCGGCCGCAACGGCCCGAGCTCG
>DATNFM010000329.1:0-10038 GCA_035606435.1 Streptosporangiaceae bacterium
TACGACCTGGACGAGCCGGTCTCCGAGACGAAGTTCATCGAACTGGCAGACGCGTGGCGCCCGTTGCGCACCTGGTCAGTCGTCCTGATCCGGGCAGCAGGTCCGCGCATCCTGGACGAGCCCCCAGAAGCCATCAAGCCCGCGAAACCACCCCGAGTCCTCATCGCCAGCTAACCCGGCAATCCGGGCGTGAGGGTGGCGGCGGAGGCCAGGTAGCGAACGCGAACCGGTCTGCTGGTGTCTGACCTGCCGATGGTCACTAAGGAGCCGGGCGATCTCATGAAGATCGCCCGGCTCCTGTCGTCCTACCGCACGTGAAACCAGGCGCCGCCTCGACTTATCCCTAGTTAGGGGTCACTTCCCACCGGTTTCGCTGACTTCCCACTGGCTGCGCCGACTTCCCACCGATTGCGCTGTTACAAGTCGTCCCAAAATCGACAAATCGACAGCGCAACGGGTGGGAAGTCAGCGCGAGCGGTGGGAGGTGGGCCCGAACGGGTGGTAAGTGGCACCCAAACGATGCGTAAGTGGCGGCCAACCCGGGGCGGGCTACAGCGGCTGGATATCGACCCTGTTCTGGGTCGGCGGTTGGTGCGCCGCCGGCTCCCAGAGCCAGCTGGCGACCTGGCCGCCTTCGACCTGGACCGTCCCGGCCGGGGTCTGCGCGTCGCGCCAGATCGTATAGACCCCGGCCCGCAGGCCCGGGTACACGGCGGCATACACCGCCGCGTCCCCCGGACCAGATGGTGCCGCGTGCCTGCCTGCCTTGCGCCGGCCGCCCGCACTCTGATCGACCCGGCGTTCCCGGACGATCGAGTGCGTGCGCGGACCGGCACCAGGCAGGCTGATCTCCACCTCAAAGCCAGACAGCTCAGCCGGCGCGTACAAGATCAGCGCGCCGACCTCACCGCCGATATCGAGCACCACGCAGTCCTGATTGCCGACCACGTGATCACCTGACCCGTGGCCGCCCGCACCCACCTTGTGAACGCCCGACTCGTGGACGCCTGGCCCATGGACCGCCGCCTGGCTGCCTGGGCCGGCCGACACGCTCTCGTGCATCATCGACCACCCGTTACGACGGGTTGTTGTAGCCGTCGTAGGGGACGCCCATGTACGGGAACCTGGTCAGCGGCTTGTTCGTGACGCTCGCCCCGGTCAGGCCGTCGGTGAGGATCTTGGCGACGTTGTCGACCTTGTACTTCGGATCGATAAGCGGGTAGGTCACGCCCGCGATCGCCCGCAGTTCGATGGTCACCACGTCGTCCTGGATCCGCCGCCCGTTCGGGAAGCCGGCCAGGTCGCCGCCGAGCACGCCGAGCGGGTTGAGCCTGGACGGCCGGGTGGGCGGGATCGAGGTGTTGAGCCTCAGCATGTCGGCCTGCACCGTGCCGGTGAAGTTGGTGAAGCCCTTGATCAGGCCTCTCGGAATCCCGGTCAGCAGGATTGCCTCGAGGTCGAGCCTGGGCTTGCCGGACGCGTCGAGCTTGGCCAGGTTCGGGAAGACACCCGGATACAGGACCGGCAGCAGGTTCGCCAGCTCCGGGTGCGCGACGTAGTGGGTAAACTGCTTGTCGTGCGCCGGCGGCTGCCGGTTCCAGAAGTCCTTGTCCTCAAGCGCGATCAGCACCTCGTTGACGAGCGGGTTGCCCAGCCGCGAGACCTGCCTGAACGGCCCGGTGGGCCAGCCGTTGCCGCCGTCTTCAGCGGCGATGTGCACCTTCTGCCTGCTCGCGGTCGTCCAGACGCCGATCGTCGGACGGCCGCGCTTGACCAGGTCCGAGATCGGCACCTGGATCGCGATCGAGTGCACGTTCAGCCGGTCGGTCGCATTGACGCCCGGCTCGGCCTTGAGTCCCGCCATCTTGCCGAACAGGTTCGCTTCCTGGAACGGCCGGAGGTTCGCCAGGTCGAAGATCGAGCCGAGGTCCACGTAGAACTGCTCGGCCCGCTGGCCGGCGAACACCCGGCGACCACCGGGAAGCTGGTGAACCGCCTTGCTGCCCAGGTTCCGCTCGTAGTGCGGGGTCGACAAGATGCCGACGTTGCACGGCGGGCAGGCCAGATTCCGGCCCAGCAGCTGGTGTCCGCGCCGGTCGACCCTGGTCACCGAGTAGAACTGCTTGCTGTTCCAGGTCGGGTCGCTCAGCGACTTGATCGGCCCGGTGTTGTACAGGAAGCTGTTCGGCGTGGTCAGCCGGGTGTGGAAGCGGAACTGGTAGGTGACGTCCGGCCAGCCGTCCCCGTCATTGTCGATATTGATCTCGTAAAGCACTCCCGAGCCGAACTCGTAGAAGTTGGGCCCGCCCGCAGGCGTCTCAAGCGGAATGTAGTTGGCGACAAGCGTGACCGTGCTCGGACGGTCCGGGCTGACGAACGCGTACAGGTCGGTGCTGTCGGCCACGGGGTCCTTGGAGATCCCCGGCGCTTCGCGATGTGACGACACGGCTACCTCACCTGCTTCTGGCTGGCCCGCACGATCCGCTCGGCGAGGTCCTTGTCCCGCAGGTGCACCTGGCTCGTGCCCGCGTAAAGCTCGATGTGGCCGGTGCCGGCATCGCGGACGTGAGCGACGACCGGGTGCGGTCCCCCCTCGTGGCCAGCGTCGTGACCGGCGTCTCGACCGTGTTCCGGCTTCGGCGCGGCCAGCGCCGGGCCCGCGAAACCGGCCAGCGCGGTCGCCGCCATTCCGGCCGCGCCAATCCCGGCCGCCCCCCGCAGCACCGACCGGCGCGACGCCGGCTGGCCGAATTGATCGGTTGGCATACCTATCCCCCTCTATCCTTGTACTGCCTGCCGGTCGACAACTTAGCGAGTTCGAGTCGTCACTGTACGTAACATCACCGGCCACGTGCTTAACGTTTCCCTTCCGCTTCCTTCGGCCCGCCTTCCCGGCGTACCATTGACCGCTTTGACAGCGAAGGACGGGCAATGCGTAGTCTCGCGGCGAAACTAGGCAAGAAGACCTGCGTGGTCGCCGCCGCCTGTTCGACCGCGCTCGTCCTGTGGCCAGCCAGCTCGGTCGCCGCCCGCCGGACGGTGACCACCATCACGATCGATGGCCGCCGTCCCGGCCCGGTCTTCGACGGGATCGGTGCGATCAGCGGCGGCGGCGGGAACTCCCGCCTGCTGATCGACTACCCGCACAAACAACGGGCTCAGATCCTCAATTACCTGTTCGGCCCCGGCGGTGCCGACCTGCAGATGCTCAAGCTCGAGATCGGCGGCGACGCCAACTCCTCTGACGGCTCGGAACCCTCGGTCGAGCACATCCGCGGCCACATCGACTGCGCTTCCGGCTACGAATGGTGGCTCGCCGAGCAGGCACTTGCCCGCAATCCGCACATCAAGCTCTACGGCCTGCAGTGGGCGGCGCCAGGCTGGGTCTCCTCGGTCTGGAGTCAGTCCGACATCGATTACGTGATCGACTGGCTGAACTGCGCTAGGTCGCACGGGCTGGCGATCAGCTACCTAGGCGGCTGGAACGAGCACGGTTACAACATTCATTGGTTTGAAAGCATGCGCGGGGCTCTTGACGCACATGGCTATAGGTCGGTCCGGCTCGTGGCCGCCGACGCCCATCCTCGGCGCGGACGTTACCTGCCAGCGACGGCCTGGCGGGTGGCGGCCGCGGCCGCGCTGCACCCGGCGCTGCGGGCCGCTATCAGCGTGCTCGGGGCCCACGACACCTGCGGCCTGCCGACCCTGGGCTATCGCTGCGAGTCATCGCCCGCAGCCCGGCGGCTCCGGCGGCCGCTGTGGGAGAGCGAGCTAGGCACCCTGGACGGCAATTCCGGCGCCGCTAACCTGGCCCGTTCGATCAACCACGGTTATTTCCAAGCCGGGATCACCGGGTTCATCGAGTGGCCGCTGATCGACTCCATGCCTCCTGGCCTGCCGTACGAGAACCGCGGCCTCGTCACCGCCGACCTGCCGGGCAGCGGTTACTACCACGCCAACCGGATCATCTGGGCGATCGCCCAGACCACCCAGTTCGCCCGGCCCGGCTGGCACCACGTCCTCGGGGCGAACGGCGTGATGGGCAGCTCAGGCAGCTACAACTCCTACGTCTCCCCCAACCACAAGGACTGGAGCCTGGTCGCCGAGAACAGCGGCCGGTTCCCGCATCAGAACATCGGCGATCAGTTCATCTCCGTGCGGCTATCCGGCGGCCTGAAGTCCGCCCTGGTGCATGTGCGGGAGACCGACCTGCTCTCGGCTAAGTCATCGACGTGGTTCGTCCGGCGGGCCGACCTGCACGTCACGAACGGCCGGTTCTCTTACGAGATCCCGCCTGGCTACGTGGTGAGCTTCACCTCCGCTTCCGGGCAGTCCCGGTCGCGCGCTGCTGTCCCCGCACCCCGCCCGCTCAGCCTGCCCTACCGGGCCAGGCCCGACGGAAGCGCCGAGGCCTGGGGCCTGGCCAGCCAGGAAGGCGCATTCGTCTACCGCCACTGCCTAGGCTCAAAGGGCGGGTCGGGCGGAGCGGGCAGGCAAAAGAACAGCTGCGTCGAGCAGCTGGCCGACGCCGAACCGGTCTGGTGGCAGATCCCGGCGGCACAGGTCCCTGAGCCTTACGCGATCGTCGGTTCGGCGGGCTGGGCCAGCTATACGGTGTCGGCCAAGGTGCTGTTCAGTACCGCTGGCGGCACCGCGCGCCTGATCGGCCGGTTCGGAACCCAGGGATCGAGCGCAGGGCTATTCACCGGCTATGAATTTGATCTCCACGCGAACGGCCGGTGGGAGATCATCCGTGACTCCGACGCCGGGTCCGCTCGGGTCCTCGCCGCCGGACGAGCGCCGGCCCTGGTCCCGGGCACCTGGCACGCGATCGCGTTTGGCTTGCGCGGACGCAAACTCAGGGCCTACCTGAACGGAAAGCTCATCAGGCAAATCCAGGACGGAGCGTACGCGAAGGGCCTCGCGGGCATCGGCTCGAATTGGACCGGCGTCCAGTTCGCCGGCCTGACCGTCCGCTAAACGGGGCCCGCTAGAGCGATAGGGAGCCGATGACAGACCACGCGACCGGCTCACCGATGCAGGCGCAAGACCTGAAGCGCAGGTTCTTCATTAGCCCGAGGCCAACTCGTTGCTGGTCGGAACCAGAGTCAGCTAACGCGGCCGGGTGAAAAGCCCGCGCAAAATTTAGCCCTAAAGAATCTTTTCAGTTGAACTAAGCGTGCGCGTTGCAGGCCAGGTTCGTCGTCGGGGCGCCCTTGGCGACCCACGGCCAGGCCGTGCCGCAGAACGATAGGTACGGCACCTGCGGCAGCAGGTTGTGATCGTAGGTGAACACGATGTAGTTGCCCACGTAGTACGTGTTCTTGGGCGGGCCGAACGCGCCGTCCAGGCCTTCCTTGGTCAGGCACAGGTTCCCGCAGTGATGGTTCTGGATCCAGACCACGAAGTTCGCCTTGTGCTTGGTCGGATCGAACCAGGTCACGTTGTTCTCGAAGTTCGTGGTCAGCACGTAGTTCTGGTAGGTCCGGATCGGCCGGACGGTCACCTTGCCGCCGGTCTCGGCCGTGATGCTGCTCGCGTTCCAGTACCCGCCGAGGCCGTAGGTGTAGTGATGCTGCTGCAGCCAGACCGCGACCTCATTGTTGGGGTTCGGCTTGGCCGGATGGGAGGCGTTGCCGATCAGGAAGATCGAGAACGTGGCGAACAGCACCGCCAGCACCGGCACCAGGCCGAGCTTGACGACCCGGCCGCCGAGTGCCCGGCCCGCCACGACGGCGCCGATCGGCAGCAAGCCGACGATCTCGTTCGAGTCAGGCTTGGTGCCAAGCAGATAGGCGCCGAACACGACGACGAAGGCCACCGTGAGCATCTGGAGGATCTGGTCCTCCTCGACGTAGAACCGGCGGACCACCGCCGCCAGTGCCCACACCACCATGGCAACGGCGATCAGGTGGAGGAAGGCGACGATCACGCCGCCGTTCACGATCTTGCCGAAGAAATCGGCCCCGAAGATCAGCAGGACGTTCTCGATCTTGGTCCAGAGCAGCGCGGCGACCTGATCCGGCGTGCCGAACGCCGCGATCGGGGTGCGGACGTAGAAGCCGCCGGCGTGCTCGACGAACTTGAGCGCGACTCGCGCTAGCCCGACGGACAGCCCCGCGCCGACGACCAGCGACAGGTCGTACCACTGGGCGGCCCACGGCCCGCGTCGCCGGTACATCCGGATCGCGCACACGGCCGCGATCGGCAGCGTGCCTTCGACCAGCACCAGCGCGTCGGCGATCGTCGCCCAGGCCAGCAGCACCGTAATGAGGATCGGCAGCCACCAGCGGGGCCGCACCCGGTCCAGGATCAGGTAGATCAGCAGCAGTGGCACGTGCGTGCCGGTGTGGTCCGGGTTCGACATCAGCAGCGCGGTCGCTCCGCCGAGCGGCGGCGCCAGCATGATGCCGACCGCTATGAGCCCTCTGGTCCAGCCCTCTTTGCCAGTGGCCCGGCCCTTGGCCAGGAAGCCGGCCATGACCACCTGCAGGAAGTAGCTGAGCGCCGCGGCAATCGGCACGGTGTCGCCGTTCAGCCCCTTGATCGCCTCGACGACCGCGTACTCGGGGATCTCGGTGGTGTAGAACGATACGTCCGACAGCGACCAGCCGTGCAGCAGCACGTTGCCGTGCAGCATGTCCCAGCCTTGCAGGGCTTGCGAGGCGCCTTCGGAGATCTCCGGCATGGTCCGCGCCTGCAGCAGGTAGGCGATGGCAAGCAGCAAGATGCCGATCGCCACGATGGCCGGCTGGGCGAACCGCTGCTCTCTGAGCCCCGCTAGTCCGGAGAACCTTGATCCGGACGACGGCCGGGCCGGCGCGGGTTCGACGCCGGCTGGTGCATCTGGCGGCAGATCCACCTCAGAGGATGTGGTCACAGTATTTCCTGGGTTACTGGCGGAACTGGGAAGCGGATCATCCGTGCCTGGCACGTCGGCTGAACTCTGCTTGCCCGTGGTTGGCTTGCCCGTGGTTGGCTCGCCCGCGACTGGCTCGACCGTGGTTTGAGCAGAGTGTCTCGGCCCTTCGACGGACCGGCTCTCCAGATCCATCGGGTTCACATCATACTCATCGTGTTCGATGACTTACATCCTTCTCGCTCCACCCCATAACAAGCGGTGTGTCCGACTTGAAATCGGGGACGACCGATGGCCACATCTGCTGTTGCCACGCGAGAGTATCCGGCCCAACGTGGGCGCAGCTCATAACCGCGCGATTAACACGCACAATATGTGAAAGGATGACCCGCTCGCAGGCGGACCCTCCCGGTCTGAGCCCTCCTGGCCCTCGCCGGGCCAGACCGGGCATCGCGGCCCGCACAGGCAATCCTTCGCCGCTGGTAGAGTTCACACCTGGCGACTGGCCCATGCTCGGCTCACTGCTCACGCGGGCTCCTGTACCCGGATCTGATCGATCTGAAATATGGGGTCAGCTCGGTGACGTAGCATGTCAGTCCTGCTTACTTCACCCCAAAATCTGACCGGAGGTACTCTCGGTGACGGCTTCTGGTGCTCAGAAAGAGTTCGCCCGCGACGTGGTGGTCGTTGGCGGCTGCGGGCACGTCGGGCTGCCGCTGGCGATCGCATTCGCCGACCGCGGATTGCAGGTTGGCATCTATGACGTTAGCGAGAGAGCGGTAGCGACGGTCAGCGCTGGCGAGATGCCATTCGACGAGGCCGGCGCTGCCGATGTACTCAAGCGCGTTGTTACCGAGGGAAAGCTTGAGGCGTCCGTCGACCCGGCCATTGTCGGATCAGCCGAGCACGTCGTGGTCGTCATCGGCACGCCCGTCGACGAGCACCTCAATCCGGATCAGGCGGCCATTCCCGAAGCGCTGGCCGAATTCACCAACCAGTTGCACGACGACCAGATCCTGATCTTGCGCAGCACCGTCTATCCCGGTGTCACCGCCCTGGTCGAGAAGATGATCAGCCGGCTCGGCCTGCACCTTGACGTGGCCTTCTGCCCCGAGCGGATCGCCGAGGGCAAGGCGATGACCGAGCTGTTCGAGCTGCCGCAGATCATCTCTAGCCGAACCGACTCCGGGCTTGAGCGCGCGAGCGCCCTGTTCAGCCACCTCACGTCCACTTTGGTGCCAATGTCACCAGAGGAAGCCGAGCTTGCGAAACTTTTTACCAACGTATGGCGGTACATAAAGTTCGCTACGGCGAATCAGCTTTACATGATGGCGAACGACCGCGGCCTCGACTTCGAGAAGATCAGGCAGGGCCTGACGCTCGACTACGCGCGGGCCGCCGATATGCCGGGGGCCGGCTTCGCCGCCGGGCCGTGCCTGTTCAAGGACACGATGCAGCTCGCGGCGTACAACAACAACAATTTCGCGCTCGGCCACACCGCGATGACCATCAACGAGGGCATGCCGCTGTATCTCGTGCATCGCCTAGAGCAGCAATATGACTTGCGCAATATGACGGTCGGCATCCTCGGCATGGCATTTAAGGGCGGATCGGACGACATCAGGTCCAGCCTGTCCTACAAGCTGCGGCGGATCCTGGCCTTCAAGGCCGACGGCGTGCTGTGCACCGACCCGTACGTGAAGAACGATCCCCGCTTGGTGCCGCTGGACAAGGTGCTCGCCGACAGCGACCTGATCGTCATCGCGACCCCGCACCCCGAGTACCGCGACCTGGTCACCGACAAGCCGGTGGCCGACATGTGGAACGTGCTCGGTAAGGGCGTACGAGTGTGAGTGAGGTTCCCCGCATCTCGATCGTGATCCCGGCCTACAACGAGGGCGACGCGATCCTGCCCGTCCTGGACCGGATCTTCGAGTCGGTGCGGCTGTCCTGCGAGGTGCTGGTCATCGTCGACAGCGAAGACGACACCACGATCGGGCCGGTCGAGGAGTACGCCCAGAAGGAGCCGAGGCTCCGGCACATACTCAACACCTACGGCCACGGGCCGGCGAACGCGATCAGGTTCGGCATCGATTCCTCGGCCGCGCCCGTCGCCGTGGTGACCATGGCTGACGGATGCGACGACGCCAGGCAGATCGATGACCTGGCCCGGCTGACCGAGCGCGGCGTCGCGGTGGCCGCCGCTTCCCGTTACATGGCCGGCGGCCAGCAGGTCGGCGGGCCGTACCTGAAGGGTTTCCTGTCCCGGGCGGCGGGGCGGTCGCTGCAACTGCTTACCCATACGGGAACTAGAGACGCCACTAACTCGTTTAAGGCGTATTCCACCGAGTTCGTCCGGTCCGTCGGCATCGACTCCAGAGACGGTTTCGAGATCGGCATCGAGCTCACTGCCAAGGCCAAGCGGATGCGCTTGCCGGTCGCCGAGATTCCCACCATCTGGCTCGACCGTCAGGCCGGCGTGTCCAACTTCAAGGTAGCCCGGTGGATACCGAAATACCTGCGCTGGTACCGCTTCGCATTCGGCTCCCGACTGACTGCCGAGCAGGTCCGCGAGCGCATGTCCAAGAAGAGCAAGAAAGGTAAGTGATGGAGAAGGTTCTGGTCAGCGGGTCGGCTGGGTTCATCGGCGGATACCTCGTCGAAGAGCTGCTCGGCCGTGGCTATGAGGTTGTCGGGATCGACAACTTCTCTAAGTACGGCCGCGTGAAGAAGTCCTACGATGACCACCCCCACTACCAGCTGGTCGAGGGGGACTGCCAGAACGTCGAGCTGATGACCAGCCTGCTCGATGGCTGCGACCACTTCATCGCCGGCGCGGCGATGATCGGCGGCATCTCGTACTTCCACACCTACGCCTATGACCTGCTCGCGACCAACGAGCGGATCGTCGCGGCTTCGTGCGACGCCGCGATCGCGGCGTACAAGTCAGGCGCCGGGCGGCTGCGCAAGGTCACCTACATGTCGTCCTCGATGGTGTTCGAGAGCGCCGACCACTGGCCGTCGCACGAGGGCCAGGAGCGCGAGGTTCCGCCGCCGCTGTCGTCCTACGGCTTCCAGAAGCTCGCGGTCGAGTACTTCGCCCGCGCGGCCTGGGACCAGTACAAGCTGCCGTACACGATCGTGCGCCCGTTCAACTGCGTCGGCACCGGCGAGAGCAG
>DATNFM010000330.1:0-13851 GCA_035606435.1 Streptosporangiaceae bacterium
GGGGTTAGCTTCGCGTTGTTAGCCAGCTGGCGGAGGGGGCTGGGTCGTCAGGCGCGCGCGGCTGGGGCCGGGTCGTCAGGCTGAGCCGGGTTGCCGGTGAGCTGGGCCAGGTAGGAGTGGTACACGGTGGCGAACGGCTCGGTTCCGTCGGCCAGGGCGACCTGGAGCCGGGCGGCCGCGCGCTCCGACTCGGCGATCACGTCCGAGGGGTAGCCGTACTTGACCCTGTGCTCGGCGAACTCGTCCTCGTCGACCAGGTGCACCGATCCGTCCCGTCGACGGATCACGTCCAGGTCGAGGTCGATCATGGTGACCTCGCGCGGGCTCAGCCACCGCACCGGCGAGGAGATGTCGCAGTAGACCTCTGTCCTGGCCGGGGCGGCGTTGAACGAGGCCGTCCACCACAGCCCCCGCGGGAACAGCCTGACTTGCGTAAACTCCATGATCACCGGAGGTTCGTGTCCGCGTTGCGAGGTGACTGGCGCTATCGCCCCGGTCCAGATCCCGTGCTCGTCCTCGCCGAGCCAGGTCATTGTCATGTGCCAGTGCAGCGAGCCGTCGTACTTGCGATAGACAATCCGAACATCATCACCTACGACCGCATCGTCCGCTTCACCCATAGCAGGACTGTAGCGGGAGACAGCCTTTCGGCATTCAGGGGCACGCTGGGGGCAGGGCTTCCGGCAGCGCTTGCGGCAGCGCCGAGGACAGCGCTTCGGGCAGCGCCGGGGACAGCGCTTCGGGCAGCGCCGGGGCCGCGGTCGCGCGCTCCTGCGCCGCGAACCGGCTCAGCCCGAACCAGGCCGGCGGCGAACCCGCATCGGGACTCCCGCCCGGCCCACCGGGCCCGCCCGCCGTGCCCGGCCCGCCCGGCCCCCGGCCGAGCGCGAGCTCAGCCAGCCACTCGCCGATCAGCGGTCCGAACTTGAAGCCATGGCCGGACGTACCGCACCCGATCACGACGTCACCGATCCGGTCGATGATGAAGTCGGTATCCGGTGAGTTGTCGTAGATGCACCGCTCAACCGCCACCGGCACCGGATCGTATCCCGGCAGGAACTCAGCCGCTACCCGCTGGATCTGCCTGGTCAGCGCGGTGTCCTCGGCCTGACTCCGATCATCGGGATCGATGGTCGGGCCGCCGAAGTGGATGCCGAGCTTGTACCGGTTGGTCCCCGGGACGGGCAGGCCATAAGGAAACTCGCCGCCGTAGTTGATGAGGATCGGCATCGGCGGTGACGCCACGCCGGCGGGCGGCTCAAAGTAGGCGACCTGCTCCAGGCTCGTTGTCCCTGGCACGGTGATGCCGGCCGCCGCCACTAGCCGTCCGGTCCACGGGCCGGCGCAGACGATCGCCACCTCGGCGTCCAGGTCTTCGCCGTCGGCCAGGCTGACCTTGACCCCTGAGCCCGAGCCGCCCCCCGGGCCCGAGCCGCCCCTCGCGCCGCTGACAGTCAGGCCAGTCACCCGCCCGACCCGCGGCCGCACCCGTGCCGCCAGCACCGCCAGCGTCCGGTCGGCGGCGGTCACCGCCGACTCGGGCTCATACAGCACCTCGTCGATCCCGGTCAGCCCGACGCCAGGGAACCGCAGGCCCGCCTCCGCCGCGCTCAGCAGCTCATACGGCGCCCCGGCCTGCTCAAGACCGGCCCTGACCTGGTCGACCAGCGGGCCGAACGTCAGCTGCGGGGTCGGAAGCAGCAACCTCTCGCCGCTGATTTCTTCCAGCTCGGTCCAGACCTGCCTGGCTCGCCGGACCAGCGGCACGTACCGGGGATCGTCATAGCCGAGCCGGAAGATCCGGCAGGACCCGTGCGACCCGCCGCCAGCGTGACCCGTCACCCCCTGGTCGACGACGACAACCTCGCGACCGCGGCGTGCGACCGACCACGCGGCCGACAAGCCGCACAGACCGCCACCGACTACGACAACATCACAGCGCACTCCAGTCGCTCGCTACCAGCGCTACCAGCCGCGAGCGCGCCACTCGGCGACGTGCGGCCGTTCGGTGCCGAGCGTGGTGTCACCGCCATGGCCCGGGTAGACCCAGGTGCCGTCGGGCAGCTCGCCGAAGATCCGGTCCTCCAGGTCCGTCATCAGCGAGTTGAACCTAACCGGGTCCTTCTGGGTGTTGCCCGGGCCGCCCGGGAACAGCGAGTCCCCCGTGAACAGGTGCGGCTCGTCGGCCAGCTCACCGCCGGCGTCGAACAGCAGCGCGATGCTGCCCGGAGTGTGCCCGCGCAGGTGGATGACCTTCAGCACGCAGTCGCCGACGTCGATCGTGTCGCCGTGGCTGACCAGCACGCTCGGCGCGACCGGCAGCGCGGGCGCGTCCTCGAGATGAGCGACGGTCTCCGCCTTGGTCTGGCTCGCCACTTCCTCGAGCGCGGCGGTGTGGTCGCCGTGCTGGTGGGTGGTGATGATCGTGGCCAGCGGCTGCCCGTCGAGCAGGCCGAGCAGCGTCTGCGGCTCGTTGGCGGCGTCGATCAGCAACTGGTCGCCGGTGTTGGTGCAGCGCAGCAGGTACGCGTTGTTGTTCATCGGTCCGACGGCGACCTTGGTGATCGTCAGCCCCGGCAGTTCTCTGGTCTGGGCCGGTCCTCCGACGCTGACGTTGCCGTTGTAGGTCATCGCCATCCTCTCGTTTCGCTGTCTGTCGTTCACGCTGTCAGTTCACGCTGTCAGTTCACGCTGTATTCAGGGGTTAACCGTACGAAGGGATGTCCGGCAGCGAGCCATCCGGGTCCACGGAAAGCTCGCCGTCGTGCTGCCGGCCGATCAGCCAGGCCAGCAAGGCGTACCCGGGCCCGGTGATGGCCAGGTCGGACTCGCCTTCGGTGCGCAGGAAGTACTGTCGGCCGCTACCCGCATCGCTAAGCACGGCGACCGGCGTCTCCGGGTTCGCGGCCAGCCTGCCGCATACCCGGTAGAGCTCATCGGAGACGAACCAGTCCGGCCAGTCCGCCGGCCGGTAGGCGGCCCCGAGGTCGACATGATGCACTTCTACTTCGAACAGCCGGCGGTCAAGCATGGACCAGGCCGGCTGGGCGGGCCCTCGGATCAACCGTACTTCGGCTAGCCACGCTTCTTCAGGAAGCTCCCGTGCTTTTTCGATCAATGATTTGGCAGAAAGCATTGCGTCGGCCTTTAGCTCGTCTCCAGATCGACTCGCTCCGGCCTCGATGTCCGCGGCCCGGGCCTCGGCGCTCGGGTACATCGGGGTCTCGACGCCGGTCTGGGCCCAGATAAGCAGGTTGCGGAGCCCGTCGGCGTTGCGGGCGATATGGGTGAGCACGTGGCCTCTGGTCCAGCCCGGCAGCAGCGAAGGCTCCCGCATCTGCTCGTCCGACAGCCCGGACGCGGACTCAAGCAGTCGATCGACCGCAGCTTCGTTCCGCTCGATCAGCAACTGGATCGAGTGCGGCCCGGCGGACTGGTTCACGATGGGCTCCTCTCCTTGACTCGCTATCTTTCCTTACCCAGAGCGGGACGGGGTAGGGGACGTGGCCGGGGTGGGCAAGGGATGTGGCGGGGATGTGGCGGGGCCGTGACGGGGTCCGTGGCCCGGGCCGGTCAGGAGCGTAACCGGGCCGGTCAGGGGTCGTAGCCGGACCCCGGGCGGGCCCGTGAAGCCGCAGCTTCGGGCTGGGAAGCGAACAGGGTTTCCGATGGTTATCTCTGTCAGCGTCCGGTCGAGGCCAGGAAATTGTCAGACCCCCCGGATAGCATTGGCCGCGCAGCTTTTGGCCCGCATCGACCCCATGGCGGACCCAGGCAGACCCCTGGTAGACCTGGTCAGCCGACGCAGAGGAACTGAGTTCACAGTGGCAGAACGACTGGTAGTCCGCGGTGCCCGCGAGCACAACCTGAAGGATGTCTCGCTCGACCTGCCCAGGGACGCCATGATCGTCTTCACCGGGCTATCCGGCTCGGGCAAGTCGAGCCTCGCGTTCGACACGATCTTCGCCGAAGGCCAGCGGCGGTACGTGGAGTCGCTGTCCGCCTATGCGCGGCAGTTCCTCGGCCAGATGGATAAGCCGGACGTTGACTTCATCGACGGCCTTTCACCGGCCGTTTCGATCGACCAGAAGGCCGCCAGCCGGAACCCTCGCTCGACCGTCGGCACGGTCACCGAGGTCTATGACTACCTGCGGCTGCTGTTCGCCAGGATCGGCAAGCCGCACTGCCCGCAGTGCGGCCGCCCGATCGCGAGGCAGACCCCGCAGCAGATCGTGGACCGGGTGCTGGAGCTTGAGGAAGGCATCAGGTTCCAGGTGCTCGCGCCGGTGATCAGGGGCCGCAAGGGCGAGTACACCGAGTTGCTGCGCGAACTGCAGACCAAGGGTTACTCCCGGGCCCGGGTCGACGGCGTCACGATCAGGCTGGACGACGCGGTCGACGATTCCGGCAGCCGCCTGCCGAAGCTGAAGAAGTACGAGAAGCACACGATCGAGGTGATCGTGGACCGGCTCGCGGTCGCCGAGTCGGCCCGGAGGCGGCTCACCGACTCGGTCGAAACCGCGCTCGGCCTGTCCGGCGGGGTCGTCGTGCTGGATTTCGTTGACCTGCCCGAGTCCGATCCGAACCGGGAGCGGATGTACTCCGAGCACCTGGCCTGCCTGTACGACGATCTGTCGTTCGAGGAGCTGGAGCCACGGTCGTTCTCGTTCAACTCTCCGTGGGGTGCCTGCCCGGAGTGCACCGGCCTCGGCACGAAGATGGAGGTCGACCCGGAGCTGGTGGTCTCCGACCCGGACCTGTCGCTGGCTGACGGTGCGATCAGCCCGTGGAGCGGCGGGCACGTCAGCGACTACTTCATGCGGCTGATCGAAGCGCTCGGCAACGAGCTCGGCTTCAGCCTCAAGACGCCGTGGGACAGGCTGCCGGCCGCCGCTAGGAAGGCCCTGCTGTTCGGCTATGAAGACCAGGTGCACGTCAAGTACAAGAACCGGTACGGCCGGGAGCGGTCCTACTACACCAACTTCGAAGGCGCGATCCCGTACATCCAGCGCCGCCACGCCGACGCCGAAAGCGACACCAGCCGGGACAAGTTCGCCGAGTACATGCGTGAAGTTCCCTGTCCGGCTTGCAAGGGGACCAGGCTTAAGCCGCTGATCCTGGCCGTCACGATGGACGGCCGGTCGATCGCCGAATACGTGTCCCTGCCGATCGGCGAGCTGGCCAAGCTGCTGATGGTGCTCGAGCTTTCCGAGCGGGACCAGCAGATCGCCGGCCGGGTGCTGAAGGAGATCAACGCCAGGCTCGGGTTCCTGCTCGACGTTGGACTGGACTACCTGACGCTGGACCGTGCGTCCGCGACTCTGGCCGGCGGTGAGGCCCAGCGGATCAGGCTGGCGACCCAGATCGGCTCCGGGCTGGTCGGAGTCCTGTACGTGCTGGACGAGCCGTCGATCGGACTGCACCAGCGCGACAACCATCGCCTGCTTGAAACTCTCCTTCGACTGCGAGATCTCGGCAACACGCTGATCGTGGTCGAGCACGACGAGGACACGATCAGGGCGGCGGACTGGGTAGTCGACATCGGCCCGCGCGCCGGCGAGCACGGCGGGCAGATCGTGGTGTCCGGCCCGCTGGAGGACCTGCTGACCAGCGAGGACTCGCTGACCGGCGCGTACCTGACCGGCCGGGAAGAGATCGCGGTGCCGGCCAAGCGGCGCAAGGTGTCCAAGAGCCGCGAGGTCGTGGTCAAGGGCGCGACCGAGCACAACCTGACGGGCGTGGACGTCGCGTTCCCGCTCGGCTGCTTCATCGCGGTGACCGGCGTATCCGGTTCTGGCAAGTCCACCCTGGTCAACGACATCCTCTACAGCGCGCTGGCCAGGGAACTGAACGGCGCCAGGATCGTGCCCGGCAAGCACGGCAAGGTCACCGGCATGCACAACCTAGACAAGGTCGTGCACGTGGACCAGGGCCCGATCGGCCGGACGCCGAGGTCGAACCCGGCGACCTACACCGGCGTGTTCGATCACATCCGTCGCCTGTTCGCGCAGACCACCGAGGCCAAGATCCGCGGCTACCAGCCGGGCCGGTTCTCGTTCAACATCAAGGGCGGTCGCTGCGAAGCGTGCGCGGGCGACGGCACCATCAAGATCGAGATGCAGTTCCTGCCTGATGTGTACGTCCCGTGCGAGGTCTGCCACGGCGCCAGGTACAACACCGACACCCTCGGTGTGCACTACAAGAGCAAGACGATCGCCGACGTGCTCAACATGCCGATCGAGGAAGCCTCCGAGTTCTTCGAGCCGGTCCCGGCGATCCACCGGCACCTGAAGACGCTGGTCGATGTCGGCCTGGGCTACGTCCGGCTCGGCCAGCCGGCCCCGACCCTGTCCGGCGGCGAAGCCCAGCGGGTCAAGCTCGCCTCAGAACTGCAGCGCCGGTCCACCGGCCGGACGATCTACGTGCTCGACGAGCCGACCACCGGCCTGCACTTCGACGACATCCGCAAGCTACTCGGCGTCCTGAATCGACTTGTCGACACCGGCAACACGGTGATCGTGATCGAGCACAACCTCGACGTGATCAAGACTGCCGACTGGGTAATCGACCTAGGCCCCGAGGGCGGCTCACGCGGCGGCGAGGTAATCGCGGTCGGCACCCCCGAGCAGATCGCCAAGGTAGAAGACAGCTACACCGGCCAGTTCCTAGCCAAGCTCCTGTAGCTCACCTGGCCTCCGACCACCGGACCTGGCCGGCGGTCGGGTCCGCGGCCAGTTCGGCGTGCGCTCTTGCTGGGGCCGGTCGCGCGGCCGGACCGTCTTCTTGATCACATGGCCCGGCCCGGTCTGGCCCGGCCCGGCCCGCCGCACTTCCCCCTGGTTCGGCCCGACGTCCCCCTGGTTCGGCCCGACTTCCCCCTGGTTCGGCGTCACTTCCCCCTGGTTGCGCTGTCGTTTTGTCGGTATTGAGCGGATTTTCGAGCGCGCAATCAAGGGGAAGTGCGCCAAATCAGGGGGAAGTGCGCCCCAATCAGGGGGAAGTGGGCCCGAACCGAGGGGGAAGACAGCGCAAGAGATGTGGCAGAAGGTCGGCAGGCCGAACCCGGGTGTCACCACGAACCAGCTGTTCGGCGTGAAGTGCACCAGCGCCCGGAACTGCTTCGCTGTCGGGGGCGCGTTCACGGCCGGCGACCCCAACTTCGCCGAGGCTCCAGTGGAACGGGCCCCAACGCCAACGGCTCGCTTTACTCGATCCGCTGCCCCTCGGCCGCCGATTGCTGGGCCGTCGGCGAAGCGCGAGTCGACGGAGGTAACGATGCGGACCTGATCCTGCACTGGAACGGCAAGAAGTGGACGGTCGCTGTCGGCCCTCCAGCGTGATCTTGGTTCGCGGTCAGGTGAGGTAGTCCGTACGGCGCATCACGCCGGTGACTGGCGCGCCGCGCAGATAACGCAGGACGTTCTCGGCTGCCTTCCTGGCCGCACCCAGGACGGCCCCGGGCACGATCGGCGAGTTGTGCGGCGAGCCGATCAGGTTCGGCAGGTCGAAGAACGGGAAGTCGACGCGGAACGTCGATCCGCCCCTGGGCTCGTGCCACCAGGTATCGATCCCGGCGGTGAACTCCGGGTTCGCCTTCAGGTGCTCATACAGCGCCTGCTCGCCGATGATCGCGCCTCTGGCCACGTTGATCAGGATCGCGGTCGGCTTCATCAGCGCGAGTTCGCGGGCGCCGATCAGGTCACGGGTGGAGTTGGTCAGCGGCAGCGAGACCACCAGGACGTCGGCAGCGGCCAGAACCTGGTCCAGGTCGGCGAGCGTCCCGCAGAATTCGACCGGCTCGGTGGTGCGGCCGGTTGAGTTCACCGCGTGGATGCGGGCGCCGAAGGCGCGCATCAAGGAGGCGGTCGCGGTGCCGATGCCGCCGAAACCCAGGATCGCGCAGACCGCGCCGTCGAGCGTGATCAGCGGCTCCGGCTGGTTGAACCGCCCGGCCGCGAGGTCGGCGTGCCGCTGCGGCAGTCGCCGGGCCAGCGCCAGCGTCATCGCGAGCACGTGCTCGGCCATGGGCTTGGCGAACGCTCCGACGTTGCCCGCCAGCGCGATGCGATCGGGGATGGTGCTGAAGTCGACCGAGTCGACCCCGGCCGACAGTACCTGGATGAACCTGAGCTCGGCCGCCTCGAACAGCGCGCCGGCCGGCAGTTCCCGGCCCGGATTCCAGCTGATCAGTACCTCGGCCTGCGATGCCAGCGACACAAGGTCGGCCTCTTCCTCCTGCTGCAGGAAGACCAGCGATGCGTCGGCACCGAGAACCTCGGTGTTGATCGTGGTGTAGTCCTCGTTGACCGGGTAGCTCACCGCTACCAGCCGTGTCCGGGGCATCTGTCACCTTTCCGGGTCCTGCCTGATTTGTCCCATCCAATCACCTAGCCCGGAACGGGTGATGACCCGGCATCGGGCGCGCAGAAAGGTGGTAGGCGTGACTGCTTATAGCGACCGTACGGCCACACCGGCGAAGTCAGCCACCCCGCTCACCGAGGCAGAGTTCCGCGAACTGTACGACGGCTTGCGCGCTCAGCTGCCCTGGGGCAAGGCCGACCGGAGGGGCGCGCTGAACTACCTGACGGCGGCCGAGACGCTGGCCGCCGCCCGCGAGGTCAAGCACGGGGTGTCCGTCTCGCTAGCGGCGCCGATCGAGCATCAGGTCACGCCGGACAACCCGGAACCGGCGCGGCACGAGATGACCGGGACTGTTGCCGACGCCGATCCGACCGGGCTGAGCTTTGCCACCGACCGGATCGCGATGAATATCCACGGCGACGCGGACAGCCACATCGATGCGCTCTGCCACGTGATCTACGACCACGCGCTCTACAACGAGGTGCCCGCGGACCGAGTGACCGAAGGCGGCGCGGCCGAGCTGTCGATTGCGCTGGCGGCCGATGGGCTCGTCGGCCGGGGCGTGCTGCTCGACATTCCTGCGCTGCGCGGAGTCCCCTGGCTGGAGCCCGGCGACTACGTGACCACCGACGACCTGCTGGCGGCCGAGGAGGCCCAGCGGGTCAGGTTCGGCCGCGGTGACCTGCTGTTCATCCGGGTCGGTCACCGGCTCCGCCGGGCCGCTCGCGGGCCGTGGGACGCGGCCGCCAAGCGGGCCGGACTGCATCCGACCGTGCTGCCGCTGCTGGCCGAACGCCAGATCGCCGTGCTCGGCAGCGACAGCAACAGCGACGCCGCCAGCTCGCAGGCGCGCGGCGTCGACTTCCCCGTCCACGTGCTGGCGATCAGGGCCCTTGGCCTGCAGTTGCTCGACTACCTGCGGTTCGAAACCCTGCTTCCGCTGTGCGAACAGCACCAGCAGTGGTCCTTCCTGTGCGCGATCGCGCCGCTTAGGCTGCCTAAGGGCACCGGCTCGCCGATCAACCCGATCGCCGTCTTGTGACAGCGCTGCACAGGAACGGCGCCAAATGGCAGGACAACTGACCTTCCCCGGTTGAACCAAGGACCTGCGGGGCTGCGTACCACTGGGCGGTTCTTCAGCGGGCTAGCCAAACCCGCGCGCCCGGTGGCCCGCAGTCCGCAGAACGGGGATTGAACGGTGAAGCAGAGCTCGAAGTCAACGAGATCGAGTCGGTACGGCGTAGTACTACTCGGCGGTATCCACCCGCGCCTCAACTGGGCGGTCGGCTATTCGCAGAACGGCACCAAGGCCGACATCAATCAGATCCTGCACTGGAACGGCACCAAGTGGCTGGCTAACTGACATGGGCCGCCAGTTCGCAGCGGCGCTCGGCGCCGCGCTGATCGCGACCAGCGCCCTGACCAGTGCGGGACCGGCCCAGGCGACCAGCCCCAGTAGTCTGCCGCTCGCGCGGCCCGCCCTGGTCGCCGGCCGCTCCGGCGAGCTCGTCGGGGTGTACTGCACCTCGGCGACCAACTGCTGGGCGGTTGGCGACCACTCCACCAAGCTGGCCAGGCTGAACCAGGTGCTGCGCTGGACCGGCAAGCAGTGGTTCAAGGTCGTCGTTCCCGAGCCCGGGGGTACCGGCAAGGACGCCCAGAACGAGCTCAGCGCCGTCCGCTGCACGTCAACGTCGAACTGCTGGGCCGTCGGCCTCTACGTGAAGAACGGGGCGGAGCTGGACCAGATCCTGCACTGGACCGGCAAGAAGTGGTTCGTCGTCCCGGCGCCAACTCCGGCCGGCACCCTGAAGGGTGACCTCAACCAGCTCATCGACGTGGCCTGCATCTCGGCCGCCAGCTGCTGGGCGGTCGGGGACTACGGCACCGACGACTCGACGGTAAGTGGCGAGATCATCAAGAACCAGGCCCTGCGCTGGAACGGCAAGACCTGGTCACTGATCAGTACTCCTGATCCGGCCCCGGCCAAGAAGAACCACGTCAACCTGCTCACCAGTGTCAGGTGCGCCTCGCCGGCCAACTGCTGGGCGGTCGGGACTTCCGGTGCAGCGGGCAAGAAGTTCATCTTGAGCAACGAAATGCTGCACTGGACAGGAAAGAAGTGGAACCAGGTGATCGTGCCCAACCCGGCCGGCACCGCCAAGGGTTCCTTCAACGAGCTCACCGGCCTGTCCTGCACCTCAGCCAAGAACTGCCTGGCGAGTGGGGTCGCTGCCCATCTCGTCGCGAAGGGCAAGGAACTCAATGTGATCCTGCGCTGGAACGGCACGAAGTGGGTGAAGGATCAGGTGCCCAACCCTGACGGCACCAAGTCAGGCTCGGTCAACCAGCTCAATGGCGTCACCTGCGCTTCGGCCCGGGATTGCTGGGCCGTGGGCTCCGTCGGCGGCGTGCTGACCGAGGGGGCCCGCAATCAAGCGCTGCATTGGACCGGCACGAAATGGAAGGTTGTCCCCACGCCGAATCCGGCAGGCACCGGCCAGCAGGACAGCAACCGTTTGAACAGCATCCGCTGCACCTCACCGGGCAACTGCTGGGCCGTCGGGGTGCTGCAGCACAACAACGGAGCCAACCAGGACGAGGCTTTGCACTGGAACGGAGCAAGTTGGCATGCAAGCTGAGACAAGGAAGTCGAGCCGGCCCGCATTGGCACTACTCGGCGCATCAGCGCTAGTTTCCGGCGTGCTAGCCGCTGGTGCGCTGGCGGCGGCTAGCGTCCCCGCCTTCGCCGCCCGGACAGGTCGGCCGCCGCACGCGCACAACACTATTCCCGTTATTCACTCACGCGCCAACTTGTCTGTCTTGCCCGCGGCCGGCCGCATCGCGCTCGCCCCAGCCTCCAAGTCGCACCAGCTCTTCGGGGTCTTCTGCAACAGCGCCACCGACTGCTGGGCGGTCGGGAAGATCACGACCGCGCATACGTCCGTGAACCAGGTGCTGCACTGGACCGGCAAGAAGTGGTTCTCGGTCAAGGTTCCGAATCAGGCCGGGAGCGCTAAAGGCGCCAACAACGAGTTGTTCGCGGTCCGCTGCACCTCACCCAAGAACTGCTGGGCCGTGGGCGACAGCCAGAAGCCAGGCAGCAACGTGGCCCAACTCGATCAGGTGCTGCACTATGGCGGCAAGTCGTGGTCGGTGGTCAGTGCGCCCGCGCCGGGCGGCACAGCTGATGGCGACATCAACAGCCTCGTGGACGTCGCCTGCACCTCGGCTACCAACTGCTGGGCGGTCGGCGATTACGGCATCGTAGGAACGACCATGCAGCCAGAGGTCTTCTTTAACCAGGTGCTGCACTTTGACGGCAAGAAGTGGATATTCATGAAGTCGCCCAACCCAGGCGGCATGACTCCCGGTCACGTCAACTTCCTCGACAGCGTGCGCTGTACCACGCCGACCTCCTGCTGGGCCGCCGGAACGGACGGGCCCATCCTGCCGACCCCTAACCTGCGCAACGAGATCCTGTTCTCGAACGGCACGAAGTGGACGACGGTCAAGGTGCCCAACCCGGTCGGCACCGGCAAGCTCCACATCAACATCCTCAACCTTCTTGCCTGCACGGCGAAAGCCGATTGCTGGGCGGTCGGCGTCGCCGGCAACCTGAACGGCAAGAAACAGTTCCAGCACAACGAGGCGCTCCACTGGAACGGCAAGACCTGGGCAGTGATCAGGACCCCCAACCCGGACAAGGCGCTCGACGAGTTCTTCGGGATCGCCTGCGTCTCCGCTCAGGACTGCTGGGCGGTCGGCTCCGCCGGACTTAGCCCCGGCCTGAACGAAGCCGAGCACTGGAACGGCAAGAAGTGGTCACTCGTGCACACCGTCAACGGCGGCGGCACCGACCCGGCGACCACCAACACCCTCACCGCGGTCCGGTGCACGTCGCACTCGAACTGCTGGGCGGTCGGCTACTCGGACACGAGCGATGTCGACTCCATCCAGATCCTGCAGTGGAACGGCACCAAATGGCAGGACAGCTGACATGGCGAAGTCACTACGCAAGCTGGCAGCGGCGACCGGTGCCGCGCTGATCGCAACAACTGCCCTGGCCGCCGCGCGACCCGCGCAGGCGGCCGGTCCGGCCAAGTTTGGCTGGCCGCGCGAGCTCAACAGCCCGCTGCTGCGGCACTCCGGAGTGCCCGACGGCGCGGGCGAACTCAATGGCGTGTTCTGCACCTCGACGGCCGACTGCTGGGCGGTCGGCTTTCGCGTTGGAGCAACCGGCGCGACGCTGAACCAGGTGCTGCACTGGACCGGCAAGAAATGGTTTACGGTGACGGTCCCCGAGCCCGCGGGTACCGGCAAGGACGACAGCAACCAACTCGACGCCGTCCGCTGCACCTCAGCCTCGAACTGCTGGGCGGTTGGCGAGTCTCAGAAGGGCGACGGCGCCAAGCTGGACCAGATCCTGCACTGGACCGGCAAGAAGTGGTTCGCGGTCTCCGCGCCGACTCCCGCCGGGACCCTGCCGGGTGACGTCAACGAACTCTTCGATGTCGCCTGTACCTCGGCGGCTAGTTGCTGGGCGGGCGGGGACTACGGCACAGAAGACCCGACGATCTTCGGTGAGACCCTCAAGAACCAGGCCCTGCGCTGGAACGGCAAGACCTGGTCGGTGGTGCCTACTCCCAACCCCGCCGGGGCCAAGAAGAACCACGGCCAGGCGATCAGCAGCATCCGGTGCGCCTCGCCGGACAACTGCTGGGCCGCGGGCGCCTACGGCGTGCTCGGCAACAAGCTCATCGTGTTCAACGAGATGCTGCACTGGACCGGCAAGAAGTGGACCCGGGTCATCCTGCCTAACCCGGCCGGCAAAACGAAGGGCTCGTTCAGCGAGCTCTTCGGCTTGTCCTGCACGTCGGCCAAGAGCTGCCTGGCCGTCGGCACCGCCGAGAAACTCGGGCCTATGGGCAAGGCGGTCAACGTTGTCTTTGGCTGGAACGGCACGAAGTGGCAGAGAATCGCCGTACCCAACCCGGACGGCACCGCTCCTGGTTCACTGAACGAGCTCGGGAGCGTGAACTGCGCGGCGGCCCGTGACTGCTGGGCCGTGGGCTCCTTTGGCGGTGCCAAGGCGACGTCGCCGGCTCCGCGCAACCAGGCGCTGCATCTGACCGGCACCAAATGGAAGGTCGTCAGCACGCCAGATCCGGCTGGCATCAAGAAGAACGACAGCAACCGGCTGAACGCGATCCGCTGCACCGGACCGGCCAACTGCTGGGCGGTCGGCTTCATCGACCACAACAGCAAACCCGACCAGGACGAGGCCCTGCGCTGGAACGGAGCAAGGTGGCTCTCTAGCTAACCCCCAGGACCAGGCGGGGGCAGCCGATGGCGCCGGCTGCCCCCGCCTGCTTTGTTCTAGCGACAGATCAGGCAGCCGGTGTGCGTCTTGACCCGGAAGTAGCCGTCGGCTCCGAAATCGAGCCGGTCGATGACCTCGGTGACGACCTGGTCCAGATCGTCGTGCCC
>DATNFM010000331.1:0-15328 GCA_035606435.1 Streptosporangiaceae bacterium
GAAACGCGCCGCGATCTCCCGCGCACCGGCCAGATCGATCTCCGGCAACTCGGGAACCGACCCCGGGCTCCTCGCCAGCCACGCCGAGTACCTGGCCGCGTGACCGAGCGCCCGCGCGGCGCTCTCCGGATACAGGTAAGCCGGCACCTGGCCGCCGTCGGCGGGTTTCGCCAGGACGGTGATGGATTCCTCCTGGTCAAGCACCACGGCGACCAGCGGTTTAGTCACCTGAGCGGAAGCCACGGCGGGCCCGAGATCACCCAGAGCGGTCCGGACCGTGATCGCCATCACCGCATCCACGCCATCATCGCGGCCGACGACCTCCAAGCACGCGCCGAACTCGTCCTGGCTCACGGTCGCCATCGTGTCCACCGGCCCGGCCACCACCGACCCGCCGGGCAGCAACTCCAGCAACTCCTGGCGAGACCGCTCGCTCAGCGCAGTGACCCGCAGCCCGTTGTCGCCGCAGGCATCGGCCGCCAGCACCGCCGCCCCGCCCGCATTGGTGACGATGCCGATCCGGTTGCCGGCCGGCAGCGGCTGGGCGGCCAGCAGCGCGGCCGCGTCGACCATCTCGCCCAGCGTGGTCGTAGCGATAACCCCGGCCTGCCCGAACAGCGCCTCCTGCGTGATCAGCGGCGTCCCGGCCGCCGCGGTGTGCGAGACCGCGGTGTGCGAGGCCGCCGCCCGCCGCCCGGCCACCGACCGGCCCCCGATCACGGTCAGCACCGGGAACTGGCGCCCCACCCGGCGCGCGGTCTTGGCGAAGCGGCGCGGGCTGCCGAACGACTCCACGTACAGCACGGCCAGCCGGGTCGTATCGTCCTGCTCCCACCACATCAGCAGGTCGTTGCTCGACACGTCGAACTTGTCGCCGACCGAGGCGAACGAGGAAACTCCGATCCCGAGCCTGGACAGGTGCTCAAGCAGCGCGATCCCGATGCCGCCTGACTGCATGACCAGGCCCGCGATACCGGGCTCCGGGCTCGCCCCGGCGAACGTCGCGTTAAGCCCGATCCCCGGGACCGCGATGCCGAAGCAGTTCGGACCAACCAGCCTCATTCCGTACATGCGGCAGGTCGCGAGCAACTCGGCGCCCGCATCGGCGTCTATCCCGGCGCTGACCACGACCAGCGACCGGGTACGGGCCCGGCCGCACTCGCGGGCGACCTCGGCCACGCTGGCGGCCGGCACCGCGATCACCGCGACATCGACGGGCTCGGGCAGGTCAGCCACGCTCGGGACACACCTGACCCCGGCCACCGAAGTGCCGTGCCGATTCACAGCGAAAATCTGGCCGCGATATCCAGCCGTCACGATGTTGCGCAGGATCGAATGACCCACTCCGCTCCGATGCCGGCTGGCCCCGATCACCGCCACCGACGATGGTGAAAGCAGGTGCCGCAGGCTGGCCACGTCAGCGAGCTGCTCTCGCAGCGTCACCGAGTCCTGGTAGTCCTGCAGTTGCTTGCTGGCCTCGTCAACCGGCAGCGGGAACGTGATCTCGATGATCCCGTCGACAAACTGACGGCTGGCGGCCAGCCCGGCGTTCGCGAACACCCGCAGCATCGCCGCGTTGGCGGCCAGCGCCTGCGCCTTGAACGCCCGCAGCCCGCGCAACCGGGCGTTCGACACCAGGTGATCGAGCAGCAGCGTCGCGATCCCGCGCCCGTGCATGTCGTCGGTGACCGCGAACGCGATCTCCGCGACCCCCGGATCCTGGGTCGGCTCATAGCTCGCGAGCCCGACCAGCCGTTCTCGGGGGTTGGAGGGGGTCGTCCCACTTCGGGCGGTACTGCCGAGGAAGGCGAGCAGCGCGCAGTGGTCAGGACTCGGCGGCCTGGTGACCCGGCGGGCCTCGCGTGCGGCCGACAGCTTGCTCGGGCTGAAGAACCGCAGGTAGATATTGTCCGGCGACATCTGCTCATGCATCTGGCGCACGGCTTCTGCGTCTTCGGCCCTGGCCGGCCTGATCAGCACCGTGGTTCCGTCGATCAGCAGCGCGTACACGCCGCCGTCCGGCCCGGGCTGGGCGGAGGGCTGGCAAGATGGGTTCATGCCGACCCATGTTGCCTTGCTGCGCGGCGTAAATGTAGGTGGCGTCAAGCTTCCGATGGCAGAACTACGCGCGCTCGTCACCTCGCTCGGCTACGCGGACGTCGCGACCTACATCCAGAGCGGGAACCTGCTGTTCACGCCGCCTCAACCCGCCGAGATCCCGGTGCTCGCAGCCGAGCTGCGCAAGGCGATCGCCGCCGAGTTCGGGATCGATACGCCGGTGATCGTGGTGACCAGGGACGAGCTGGCGAGCGTGATCGAGGCGAACCCGTACCCCGATGAGCCGAAGCCGCAGTACGTGCATGGCGTTTTCCTGAGCGCCGAGCCAGACCAGGCCGCGGTCGACCAGGTAGAAGCCACCGTCAATTCTTTCTCAGAAAAAGGCAGTAGAGACGAGGCGGCGTATCGCGGCCGGGTCCTCTACCTGCATACGCCCGACGGCTTCGGCACCAGTGAGCTGGCCAAGGCGCTGGTGACGAAGAAGACGAGTCCGGTGGCGACCGGTACTGCCCGGAACTGGGCGACGGTTGCCAAGTTGATGGCCCTGTGCGACGGCTAGAGCGACGGCTAGCAGAATCGCTACGCTTGAGGGGTGTCAGAAGATCCTGGTTATCTCTGTGGCTCTTGCGGTCAGTGGCACGAGGAACTCCCTATGTCCTATGGGGCGCCTATGCCCGAGTTCTGGACCGATGACCTGGAACGGGACCGGCTCAGCGGTTTGTCTTCTGATCAGTGCGTGATCAAGGGCGAGCAGTTCTTCGTGCACGGGCTGATCGAGATTCCGGTGATCGACTCCGATGAGCTGTTCTCCTGGGGCGTCTGGGTCTCACTCAGCCAGGAGAACTACGACCGGATGGCACAGTTGTGGGAGACGCCGGGGCGTGAGAACGAGCCGCCGTATTTCGGCTGGCTGTCGACGCAACTGCCGGTCTACGCGCCGACCACCATCAACCTCAAGACCCACGTGCACACGCGTCCGGTTGGGGAGCGGCCGTTCATCGAGCTCGAGCCGACCGAACACCCGCTCGCCGTTGAGCAGCGCCAGGGCATCACGCTGGCCAGGGTCCGCGAGTTCGCCGACATCCTGCTCCACGGCCAGCCCGACTAGCCTCCGCACGGCCAGCCCGGCCAGCCCGACCAGCCCGACCAGCGCGACCAACCCGATCGACTAAGGCCGCATCGCGGAGCGTCGACCGTCATTCTGGAGCATCTGTCGGCAACCGTGCCTCGATCGCGGCGTCCAGTAGGCGCTTGTCGTAGGTCACGAACGAGGTCAGCTTGCTTCGAAGGCTCAGCGCGGTACCCAGGTGAATGGCGTCCAGGGAACGAACGGTTACTGGCCTGGCGGTCTGGGCCAGGATGCGAATCCGAGGAGTCAGATCGATCAGCTCAATCTGCTCTAGTACGGGATGCAGCCGAGCGACGGCCTCAGGCGCATACCAAGCCAACGCGCGAAACGACTCGATTTCCATCAGCACTGAACTGACCCACACGGTTTCGGCTCGCTCGTCCAGCCATGCCCGTAGCGCCTGGGACTCCGGCTCGGCATGAACGAGCTTGACGACTGCGGCCGAGTCAAGGTAGATCATCAGCGCTCATCGCCGCGGTCACGGGCAAGCTCCGCTGCCACGTCTATGCCGTCAGGCTCGCCTATGTCCATCGCCAGGACAGCGCGGCGCAATTGGGCGGCGCGTTCGCGCCGCTCGGCGGCGTTGATGACTGCCTGCCGGATGGCAGCCGATCGGGAAATGCCCTCACCAGTCAGGACATCGAGGGCATGCTCGGTTTCATCATCGGTCCTGAAGGTGATGGTCTCGGTCATGCCGTCATTGTAAGACGGGTTGTCTTACAATCGCAAAGCCTAGTGCGGCGGTACCGATATCGACTAGTCGTAGGCTCCGCTGCTGCCGCGCAACAAGGCCGGATGCAGTAGTTCCGCGTCGCCCTTGCGATACAGCCGGGCCGGCCGCCCGCGTTCACCCGCCGTGCTCCCGCCGGCCGGCACCAGGAAGCCCGGCGTCCCCGTCACCTTCCGGTGGAAGTTGCGCGGGTCGATCCTCGTGCCCCAGACGATCTCATACACCCGGCGCAACTGCCCGACCGTGAACACCGGCGGGCAGAAGGCGGTAGCCAGCGGCGAGTACTCCAGCTTCGCCCGGGCCCGCTCGACCCCGTCGGCCAGGATCTGCCCGTGGTCGAAGGCCAGCTCATCCGTGCGCTCAGCCAGCCCTTCCCTGCGTCCGCCTAGCAGCCCGGTCACCGGCAGCCAGGACACGCCGGCGGCATCGCTCCCGGCCCTGGGGGCGGGCAGGCTCGGCGCCAGCGCCAGGTAAGCGATGCTCACCACTCGCAGCCGAGGATCCCGCCCGGGATCCCCGTAAGTGGCCAGCTGCTCCAGATGCACGTCACCCGGCGGGCCCCCCGAACCAGGAGCCACGACCAGCCCGGTCTCATCCGCCAGCTCCCTGGCCGCCGCCGTCACCAGCGTCTCATCCGGCCGCACGAATCCGCCCGGCAGCGCGAACCGGCCGGCGTAGGGCTCGATTCCCCGCCGAACGCACAGCACCACGAGCTCATCGTCGCGGATCGTCAGCACCACCAGGTCGACGGTGACGCCGGCCAGCGGGACGGCCTGATCGACTGGGCCATCGACTGCGCCATCGACTGGGCCATCGACTGGGCTATCGGCTGCGCTGGACACGCCACCGAGCCTAGCATGGTTAATCGTCGATTTGACGAATAAACCTCAGGCCTGTTATCGTCATAGCGACGATTAACAGGAGGAATGACACGATGGCGGACATTACGCGCTACCCGATGATCAGGCACCTGCGGGCCACCCCAACCTCGCATATCCGGCACTTGCGGCGCGGCAAGGTCGTGCATGACGGCACCGGCCTGGCGTTCTTCTTTCGGCCGCTGTCTGCGGTTCTCTCAGAGATCCCGGTCGACGACCGTGAGCTGCCGATGCTGTTTCACGCCCGGACCTCGGACTTCCACGACCTGACCGTGCAGGCCAGCGTCACCTTCCGGGTCACTGACCCAGGCGTGGCCTCGACCAGGCTGGACTTCTCGATCGATCAGGCCACCGGTCGCTGGCGCGGTACCCCGCTTGAGCAGCTCGCCGGATTGCTGTCCGAGACCGCTCAGCAGCAGGTGCTCGGCATGATCGCGGCCAGCCCGATGCTCGACTTGCTTGGTGACGGGCTGGGCCAGATCAGGGACCGGATCCTGCGCGGGCTGATCGAGGACACCCGGCTGGCCGAGACCGGCATCGCGGTGATCGGCGCCCGCGTGGTCGCGCTCAAGCCCGAGCCGGACGTGGAGAAGGCGCTGCAGACCCCGGCCCGCGAGCAGCTGCAGCAGGAAGCCGACCGCGCCACCTACGAGCGCCGCGCGGTCGCCGTCGAACGCGAACGCGCCATCGCGGAAAACGAGCTCGCCAACCAGATCGAGCTGGCCCGGCGCGAGGAGCAGCTGGTGGCTCAGCGCGGCGCCAACGCCCGCCGCCAGGCCACCGAAGCGGCCGGCGCGAGCCAGATCGACACCGAGGCCCAGGCCCAGCGCGAGCAGCGCCTGTCCGAAGCCCGGGCCGAGGGCACCAGGCTGCTTGGCGAGGCCAAGGCGGCATCCGAGCGCGCGCTCGCGGACGCTTACCGCGACCTGCCGGACGGCCAGCTGCTCGGCATGGCGGTCAAGGAACTCGCGACCCACCTGCCCTCGATCGGCAACCTGACGATCACCCCCGACCTGCTCACCAATGTGGCCTCGGCGCTGACCGCCCGGCCGCTGACCGCCCGGCCGCTGAGTAACGGCGACTCGCAATGAGCCTGCCTCCCCGGGCGGTGCTCGTCCACCGCCGCACCGAGCTGGACGAGCTGATCGAGCGGCACGCGACCCGTGGCCAGGCCGCCTTCTTCCTGTCCACCAGGGGCCGCTCGATCACCGATGCGGAGGACCGGGACCGCGCGATCAAATCAGCGATCGGCGCGGTCTGCGCCGCCATCCCGCCCGACTGGCGGCGCGGAACCGTCGAGCGCGCCGATCTGCCGCGATGGAGCTTCGACCCCGGCGACATCGTGGTCGTGGTCGGCCAGGACGGGCTGGTCGCCAACGTCGCGCGCTACCTGAACGGCCAGCCGGTCATCGGTATAAATCCTGAGCCGGAAAGAAATCCGGGGGTTCTGGTCCCACACTCCCCAGGCGCGGCCGGGCGCCTGCTGGTCGCCGCATCGGCGGCCCGGGCCGGGTCTGAGGTGGAGGCGCGAGTCATGGTCCAGGCGACCGTCGACGACGGCCAGGTACTGATGGCGCTCAACGAGATCTACATTGGCCAGCCAACCCACCAGACCGCCCGGTACTCGCTCACGATCGGTGACGGCACCGTCGAACACCAGGCGTCGTCCGGCCTGATCGTCTGCACCGGAACCGGCGCGACCGGCTGGGGCCGGTCCACGTGGCTCGAGCGCCACAGCTCGATCGACCTGCCGGCGCCGACGGAAGGCCGGCTGGCCTGGTTCGTCCGCGAAGCCTGGCCGTCCCCGGTCACCGGCGTCACCTGCACGGAAGGCGTCTTGGCCGCAGGCCAGTCCGTCGGCCTGGTCGCCGAGTCCGACCGCCTGGTCGCCTTCGGCGACGGCATCGAATCCGACTCCGTCCCCGTCTCCTGGGGCCAGCGCATCACCGTCACCCAGTCCCCAACCACCCTCCACCTAGTCCGCTAACCTCTCGCGCCCCGGGCAGACCAGCGCCCCGGGCAGACCAGCGCCTCAGGTGACGCGGACTCGGGGGTCGATGAGGGACTGGACTATGTCGGTGAGCAGGTTGACCAGCGAGATCAGGATGACGGTGCAGAGAACGGCCCCCATGATCAGCATGAGGTCGCCGCTCTTGACGTTGACCAGGAGTATTTGCCCGATCCCGCCCATCGCGAAGACCTGGTCGACGATGGCGGCCGAACCAAGCAGGATGCCGAACCCCGTGCTGATGCTGGTCAGCACCGGGGTAATCGAGGCCCGCATCACGTGCCGCCAGAACACCCGCTCCTCCGACAGTCCCTTGGCGTAGGCCGTCTGGATGTAATCCTCGCCGAGGACGTCGCGTACCGATGTCCGGGTTAGCCTGGCCGTCGCGCCGGCCTGAGTAGCGGCGATAGCGATCCACGGCAGGATCATCCGGCCCAGCCACTGCCCGGGACTATGGGTGAACGGCACATAGCCCGGCTGAAGCCACAGGCCCCCGCCGTGCTCTGACAGGTGCAAGAACAGGTCAAGCAATAGCAGCCCGGTCAGGAACGTCGGCAGCACCATGGCCGTCAGGGCCCCGGCGGTGACGCTCCTGTCCTCCAGCGATCCCGGGCGCAGCGCGCTGATCGCGCCGGCCGCCACTCCGGCCGCTAGCCAGAGAACCATCCCGCCGAGGATCAGGGAAACAGTCGGCGGGAGCGCTCGAAGTAGCACCCGGCTCACCGGCAGTCCGACGGTCAGTGACTGGCCGAAGTCGCCGTGCAGCAACCGCTCCACGTAGTGCAGGTACTGCACCGGCTCCGGATCGCCCGCTCCGAGCTGGGCGTTGATCTGCGCGGAGGCCGTCGGGCTCTCCACTCCGACCCGGAACAGCCAGAAGGCGCCCAGGGTGGTGATCCAGGCCAGGACGACGATGGCCAGCAGTCTCCTGAGCAGGAACAGCGCAAAGCGCATCAGTCACGCAATCTCGTAGTCGGCATGCATCACACAACCTATACAGGGTTGGACACGCGTCCCGGCCGGGTCCAGTACCCGGCGAACGATGCAGGTCAGATCGTTACGATCACGCCCGGTGGGACGGGTTCGGCGTCGCCGCTCCTCGACGAGCCGGGCCGCAAGGGGCGCGCTCTGTTGCCAGCAACTGTTTCAGTGCCATTTTGGCGTCGTTTTAGCCATTGCTGAGAGTGTCCGGCAAAAGGACGTTGGCAGCCGGTGGCGCAGTTCATGAGGTCCGGCGAGGCGTATTCGCGTCCATGGCGAAGGGTTAATTTATGAGAGGTTCGGCAGCCGGGCCATCGGCTCGGCGAAGAAGGTTCGGCGGATCGCGTTCGCCGCGGTCGGTTGCGGCCGCGCTGGCGGCGGTGGCTGGTGTGGTGATGCTGTCGGGGCAGGCGCCGGCGTTGGGGGTGACGCAGCCTGGCGATAGCCCGTGCCTGGCCTCGACGGGGTCGCTGACGTTGTCGTCGTCGACGATCTATGCGGGCCAGTCGGTGTCCGCGTCGTGGACGACGCAGCGTCCGCGCAACTGCGAGGGCGTGGTGTCGGAACTGGACGGTCCTGGTGCATCGGTGTCGGGAGGCGTGGGCGGCACTGCGACGCTGACGCCGCCAAACATGGGAGCGAACACCTACACCGTGACAGTGTTCTATCCAGGCGGTTACGTGGCCGTGACATCGGCGTCGGTGACCGTGCAACGGCGGCCGGACAGCATCACTGACCCGGCCAACATGTGCGTCGATGTCAGAGGTGGCAATAGCGCCAACGGCACGCCTATCCAGCTGTGGACGTGCAACGGTACGGCAGCGCAGCAGTGGACGACGCAGGATGATGGAACGATCCACGCGATGGGCAAATGCCTGGACGTCGCGGGCGGCGGCACCGCCCGGGGCACCGCGGTGCAGTTGTCGGACTGCGACGGCAGCGCCGGCCAGACGTGGGCCAGGAACAACTTGGCGCTCATAAACCCGGTGTCGGGCCTGTGCCTGGACGCTACCGGCGCCAGCATCGCGGCCGGCACCCCGCTGCAGATCTGGGACTGCACCAACGCGGACGCGGCGCAGCAGTGGACCCTGCCACAGGGATCAAACCTCCCGGCCTATAGCGGGAGCGAATCCGGTACCTTCCAACTCCCGGGCAGCGGGGCGGCGGCTGGCATCATCATCGACTGCATGCAGGTCAGAACCGGACCGACTGTGGTCGGCGACCAGGTAGTCGGCGAAGCCACCACGACTTGCGACCACTGGATGACAGAGCTGCAAATATTTACCGAGCTATTCCGGGACGGCCTTCGAGAGGGGACACTCGGCTACGACAAAGTTGAAGGGCTCCCTGATGTACACGCCACGTCGAGGGCCACTTGCAAGCAGGGCTTCTGGTACGTGTGGTCGCAAACATTGGCCGTGCCCCCGCCGGGTGCCATTCCATCCGAGGCTACAATCTTCTACCCACCTAACGCCTCCCTCCACCCTACCTTTATCCGCGAGTCGCAATGCACGCCCGTCCTGGTCAGCATGTCCGACAGTGATGCCCGCGCCGAGATTGACAAGCTGGGCCTGGATCTCGGCACGCTCACGATGCAGCCGAGCAACACCGTGCCCTTCGGCGACGTCATCACGCCGAACCTGGAGTCCGATAATCAGACCGTCGATCTCGTCGAGTCCGAAGGCAACCACACGGTCCCGGACCTTCACGGTGACGTGGAGGACTATGCGATCAGTGACATCGGCGAGGACGGCCTGGTCCTCGGCACCGTCACGATGCGGGACGACTGCATTTCCAAAGGTGATGTCGAGAGTCAGACGCCGGGCGCCGGTACCTACTTCGACCCCGCCAATCCGCCCACGGTCAACATCACGGTATCCGACTGCAGCACTATCCCCAAGTAGCTAAGTCCAGGTCAACGGCCCGCTCGCCGATCACGGCGAGCGGGCCGTTCCGCGTTCGGTTGCTTACGGCGTCGCTTTACCGTTGGATGTGGATTGCGGAGAAAGGGCAAGCTATGGCTGATCTGAGTGACATGCGCGGGCGGGTCGCGATCGTGACCGGAGGCGGGTCTGGGATCGGGGCCGCACTCGTGCGGGCGATGGCCGGGCGCGGGGCCACGATCATGATCGCGGACATCGACGAGGCCGCCGGCAAGTCCGTCGCGGCCGAACTCGACCAGGTCAGCGCCGTGACGCTGGACGTGCGCGACGCGGCCGCCGTAGCCGATCTGGTCGCGCAGACCAAGGCCGAGCACGGGCAGATCGATTACATGTTCAACAACGCGGGCATCGCGGTCGGGGGGCTGGTCGAGGAATTCACCCTGGATCACTGGGATCGTGTCATCGACGTGAACCTGCGCGGCGTCATCCACGGCGTGCACGCCGCTTACCCGGTCATGCTGGCCCAGGGCAACGGCCACATCGTCAACACGGCCTCGCTGGCCGGCCTCATTCCCGGCCCCGGCCTGGCGCCCTACGACGCGACCAAGCACGCCGTGGTCGGGCTGAGCCTGTCGTTGCGCGCCGAGGCGGGCGCGCGCGGGGTCAAGGTCAGCGCGATCTGCCCTGGTTTCGTCGACACCCCGCTGCTCGGCCGGGTGAACCCCGACCTGCCGAAGACCAGCGCGGGCATGGAGAACGCTGGCGACGTCTCCAAGATCGTCGGGCCGCTGTACAAGGCCGACCTGCTGGCGCAAGACGTCCTGCGCGGGCTGGCCAAGAACAAGCCGCTGATCGTCGCGCCCCGCTCGGCCCGCGTCCTATGGCGGATGACCAGGTACGCGCCCAACTTTGCCCTCAACACGATCACCAAGACCGTCCAGCGCCGCGCCGGCAGCCAGGCCTAGCCGGAGGAGTGGCGAGGGCAGCGGCTGGGGTGTGGCGCCATGTCGAGCGCGTCCCTCGCCATGATCACGGCGAATTAGCCGTTCGGCTGTCGAAAAGTCCACGTGATCAAGAAAAATGCCCGGAATGTGCCGCGTTTACGTGGTGAGTTTTCGCCGGGTGTTGAGTTTTCGGCTCAGGAGACGGCTAAATCGCCGTCAGGCGAAAACTCCCCGTGATCATGCATGCCGTCTGACCCAGCGCGAGCAGGAGCGGCCGCACCGCGATGAGGTCGGGAGTCAGCCAGTTGGTCACCCAGGTGGTGTAAGCCCATAGCTGCCAGACCATGATGAGCAGCACGGCCGCTTGGATGCCGGTGCGGGCCGCGCCGGTGACGCGTTGCGGGCCGGCGCGCTCGCGCATCAGGTTCAGGTGCTCTGATGTCACGCCAAGTAAGGATGCCACGGTGGACCGAAGACAAGTCGCTCCTGCGGGCGGCCAGGGTAAACAAGCACTACGCCCGATGCTGGCCGTTGGCGGGGAGCTGCCGTCCGACGACGCGCCCTGGGCGTACGAGATGAAGTGGGACGGGATCCGCGCCCTCGCGCACATCGATACCGGCAAGGTCATGCTGGTCAGCCGTACCGGCCGCGATGTCTCGGCCAGCTATCCCGAACTTCAGGGCCTGGCGTCCGCGTGGCGTTCCGGGGGGCCGTCCTCCCGGGCTAGCACCGCGGCCGCTCACGGGCCGCTGGTGCTGGACGGCGAGATCGTGGCGTTCGGCCCCGATGGCTGGCCGAGCTTCGAGGTGCTGCAGCAGCGGATGAACGTGTCCTCGCCGAGCCAGGTCAGGCAGCTCGCCGCCGAGGTCTCGGTCAGCTACCTGGCCTTCGACCTGCTGTCCGCCGGCGGCGAGTCACTGCTCGACCGTCCGTACCGTACCCGTCGTCAGCGCCTGGACGACCTGGGCCTGGAAGGCCCGCACTGGCAGACCCCGGCCGCGTTCGTGGGAGTCAGCGGCGCCGACATCCGCGCGGTCTCGCAGCAGCACCGCCTCGAGGGCATCATGGCGAAACGCCTCGAATCCCGCTACGAGCCCGGCAAGCGCTCGTCGGCCTGGCGGAAGATCAAGAACATCTTCCGCCAGGAGGTCGTCGTCGGCGGCTGGAAGCCGGGCGAAGGCATGCGCGCCAGCCTGCTCGGCTCGCTGATCGTCGGCGTCTACGACGCCCGTGGTGACAAACACAGCGGACTGGTCTACGCCGGTCACGTCGGTACCGGCTTCACCAACGAGACCCTGCAGCTGCTCACCGCCAAGCTGGCCCCGCTTCGCCGGGCGACCTCACCGTTCGGGTCGACGATTCCGGTGCCGCCCGAGCACGCGCGCTCGGCCGTCTGGGTCGAGCCCGAGCTTGTCATCGAGGTCGCGTTCGCGCTCTGGACCAGCTCGGGCCGCCTGCGAGCCGCCGCGTACCAGGGTCTTCGGACCGATAAGGACCCGACCGACGTGGTGCGCGAACAATAAAACCTTTGCAATGCCGTTATATATATAAAGCATTTCCCGGGTTTTGACGTCGGCTCCGATCAGGTTCTGCAGCCGGGGTGACCCTTCACGGCGCCCGAGTTCGGGCTGACCATCAGGCAGGAGTCGTCGACCGCGACGAAATCACGGGCCGGGATGCCCTTGAGCAATTCGACCAGGTTGTCCGGCCATTGCGGGAACGCCGTGCCGCCGAAGTACCAGTTGCTGCCGTTGTCGGCCAGGATCAGGCCGTAGTGCTGCATTTCGACGAGCACGGCCTTGGCGTCCTTGCAGTACTTCTGCGAGTTCCGGCAGTAACCGGCCACGTTGAAGTTGGACTTCAGGCGGAAGCGGGCGCCCATGGGCGGGGCGTTGACGCTGGCGGTCGAGCCGGCCTCGTGCCTGGCCGGCCAGATGTAGTGGGTGCGGGTCACGTCGGCGGTCATCCGGATCGCGTGCGTGATCGGCTTGCCGGTCCTGGCCGCGTAGGCGACCTGGGCGTAGTTGAGCAGGCCAGGCAGGACTGGCAGGCCGGCGGCGTCGGACGACGTCTTGCCTGCGGGCCGCAGTTTGTTGGAGCGCAGGTTCCAGATCGCGCCCGAGCCGGCGTGCGGATGGCTTGAGTAGCGCGCCTCCCACAGTTCGTACAGGAAGCAGTTGTTGCGGTTCACCATAAGCGCGTGCCGGTCACCGCCCGCGCTCTTGCCGCCCTCGATCTGGGTGTCCGGGCCGAACGGGTAGAGCCCGTGATCGCTGTCCGGGAACTGGAAGGCGACCCGGACCCGCCGGTGCTTGCTCGTCACGATCGTGTAGGGGATCCCGTACGGGTAGCCGCCGCTCGGGCCGAAGTCCGGGTGCAGGTTCAGGTTCGCGGAGTCCAGGTCGCGCAGCCAGGCGGCGCTGTGCGAGTCGATCGGCAGGTGCGAGATGTCGGTGTTCCAGATGTTGCTGGCCGGGAACATCGGGCAGCCGTTGGCGCCGGGCACGCGGGTGGTGATCGTCTTGGCCGGGTGCTCGACGTGGGCGGCGCTGTCCAGAACAGCGTGCGGCATGGCGGACTCGCCGCTGCAGGCGGCGAGCACAGCCGCCCCGGCAATCGCCAGCGAAATGGAGACTAGACGGCCCGCGTGTGCTCTCCCATGTCGATGCATAGGGAAATACTGGCACATCCGGGACAAGTGTCCTCCGGTCTTAGCGGAAGACTTCACGTCAAATAGGCCCTCTAAGTCTTCCGCATGCGAGAACTAGGATTGGTTGATCCACTGACCGCAGGGGAGCTGCCATGAAGGTGCCGCTGACAATCGATGACTTCCTGCGCCGGGGCGCGCTGGTCTACGCCGACCGCGAGGCGCTGGTCGATGAACCGGGAACGGCCGGGTCGCTTGGCACGATCACCTACCGCTCGCTCGAGCGGCGGGCTCGCGGCGTGGCGCTCGCGCTCGACCGGATGGGTGTCGGCGCTGGCGAACGAGTCGCGGTGGTCAGCCCGAACGCCTCCAGGTTCGGGATCTTGTTCTTCGGGGTCAGCGGCTACGGCCGGGTGCTTGTGCCGATCAACTACCGGCTGAACGCCGAGGAGATCAGCTATGTGGTCGAGCACTCCGGTGCCTCGGTGCTGCTGGTCGATCCCGAGTCGGACGAGGCGCTGCGCGACGTGAAGGCGCAGCACCGGATCGTGCTCGACGGCGTGGCCGATGAGGAGTTGTTCGCCGAGGCGGGCGACGACGAGCTTCCGGTTGGCTGGGATCCCGATGAGGACGCGACCGCGAGCATCAACTACACCAGCGGAACGACCGCGCGGCCCAAGGGCGTGCAGTTGACTCACCGGAATTGCTGGCTCAACGCGGCGACGTTCGGCTGGCACACGACGGTGTCGGACCGGGACGTGTACCTGCACACGCTGCCGATGTTCCACTGCAACGGCTGGGGCATGCCGTACGCCGTGACCGGGATGGGCGTCAAGCAGGTCGTGGCCCGCAAGATCGAGGGCGAGGAACTGCTGCGCCGGATCGACGAGCACGGTGTCACGCTGATGTGCGGCGCCCCGGCCGTGGTCGCCGCGATCCTGGACGCGGCTTCGGCCCGGCGGTCTTCCGGGCAGCCGGTGCCAGGCCGGGATCGAGTACGGATCGTGGTCGCGGGCGCACCGCCGCCGTCGAAGACGATCGAGCGGGTCGAGGACGAGCTGGGCTGGGAGTTCATCCAGATCTACGGCCTGACCGAGACCGCGCCGCTGCTGACCGTGAACCGGCGTCCGGCCGAATGGGATGAGTTGCCGGCGGCTGAGCGGGCCAAGCTCCAGAGCCGGGCGGGCGCGCCCGCGATCGGCGTGCAGGTCGCCGCGGACGGCGAGGGCGAGGTGCTGGCCCGGTCCAACAACGTGTTCGCCGGCTACTGGGAGCAGCCGGCCGAGTCGTCGAAGGTGCTGGTGGACGGCTGGTTCCACACCGGCGACGAAGGTCACATCGACCCGGACGAATACCTGGTGATCTCGGACCGCAAGAAGGACGTGATCATCTCCGGCGGGGAGAACGTCAGCTCGGTCGAGGTGGAGGACGTCCTGTTCCAGCACCCGGCCGTGGCCGAAGCCGCCGTGATCGGGGTCCCCAGCGAGCGCTGGGGCGAGACCGTGAAGGCGCTGATCGTCCTGCGGCAGGGCCAGCAGGTGACCGAGGCGGAGCTGATCGAGCACTGCCGGTCTCGGTTGGCGCACTTCAAGTGCCCGACGTCGGTCGAGGTGCGCGCGAGCCTGGCCCGGACCGCGACGGGCAAACTCCAGAAGTTCAAGCTCCGTGCGCCTTATTGGGAAGGGTTCGAGCGGCAGGTGAACTAGGACGGCCTGAGGCCGGTCTCGGTGACAGCTGGTCGAAAGTCAGCCTTGTTTGGGGCAGGCGGATGCCACGCCCGCGGCGCTGGCTGGCTGCGCAACGCCTGCGCCGCGGACATGTCATCCGCCTGAGGCCGGTCTTAGTCAGGCGGCCAGGGGAGTCGGTTCCGTGTGCTCGGTTAGTGAGTCCTCGCTTAGGGCTTGGTCGAGTACCTCGCGCACGTCGCTGACCAGGTGGATGTCGAGCGCTTCGCGGACCTTGTCTGGGACCTCGTCCAGGTCAGGGGCGTTCCGCGCGGGGATCAGCACCGTGGTGATGCCCGCTCGATGCGCCGCCAGCAGCTTCTGCTTGAGCCCGCCGATCGGCAGC
>DATNFM010000332.1:0-12036 GCA_035606435.1 Streptosporangiaceae bacterium
CCCGCACCCGTCCACTTCCCATTCGCTGGCAGTCACTTACCATCCGTTGCGACGACTTACCTGCGATTCGGCGGTCGCGAAATGTGGCAAAATAGACAAATTTTGCGTACAACGAATGGTAAGTCGTCGCAATGAATGGTAAGACGGGTGTCTTCTCGGCTTCGACTAAGGCTAGGTCCCGGTGAACATCAGACGGCTTGCTGCGGTAGACATGTACGGCGGCAGCGGTTCGAGGCTGCGCAGGTGCCTCGTGCTGGCCGAGTTCGCCGTCGCCGCGCTGGGCGGCCTGGCGCTCGGTGGCTGGATCCTCACGGCGCTCGCGAGCGTAGGCGGGGTCATATTCGGGATCTGGCTTATCGGCACCGGACTCAACTACGTGCCGCTCGCGGCCTACGCGATCGTGCTGACTAGACGCGGGGCGCTTGAGGCCGAGCTTTCAGAGATCGACGTGAGCCGGGAACTGCGCTATTACACGGCCCGCCTGTTCTGGCTCTTCGTCCCGCTGGCCGTCGTTGTGATGGCAATCGGCAATTCAGTCGGCAGCTAGAGTTCGCCGGCTAGTTCTGAGGTCCAGACGACGACCCTGGTGCGGTCCCCGCGGAACAGGTCGCGCGCGCACTAGCCGGGAGATAAGCCCGTCCGTGCGGGAACAGCTGCGGACGCACCCTGTTCCCGCCGATGCCACCTGGCCCTGGTGATGCTGACTTGGCCCGGGTTACGGACGTCTTAGCCCGAGTTACGCGGTCTTAGCCCTGGTTGCCGTCACCGAAACCGGCATAAATCCGGCAAAGTTCTGCGCTAACCAGGGCTAAGACGTCCTAACCAGGGCTAAGTGGTCCGTAACCCGGACTAAGACGTCGGGACCCGCGGCATGGGAACGCCAGCGGACCGGGCAGACCGCCCATTCCGGGCACCGGCGCACGCGCCCGAACGGCGACGCCCGGTTCCCCCGGAACCATGCCGCGGCCGACGCCCGGACGCCCGCAGAGTACGCACTAGCCTGATAAAACACACGTTAAACGGCCCGCCTGTTCTGCTCTTCGTTCCGCTGGCCGTGGTCGTGATGGCAGTCAGGTGCGGCTAGAGTTCGCCGGCTAGTTCTGTGGTCCAGACGACGACCCTGGTGCGGTCGCCGCGGAACAGGTCGCGGGCGTATTCGAGCGCGACCCCGGACTGCGTGTAGGCGGTTCGCTCGACCAGCATGAGCGGCGCGCCCTCGGCTACCTGAAGGGCCTCGGCCTCGCGCACCCCGGCCGTCACCGGCTCAAGGCTCTCCTTGGCCCGGTGCGGCCTCTGCCCGTACTTCTGCGCGAGCAACTCGTACAAGGACCCGTCCAGCCGGGACTCCAGCAGGCCAGGGCAGTGCCGCGTCGGGAACAACGAGTGCTCGATCAAGATCGGCTTCCCGTCGGCCAGCCTGAGCCGCCGGACCTCGTAAACGGGTGCGCCAACCTCGATCTCCAGCGCGATCGCAGCGGCCCGGCTGGCCGGGATCTCATTGGCGGCCAGGACGCGCGCCCCGGCCACAAGGCCGTGCTTGCGCAACTGCTCGGAGAAGCCGGCCAGCACCGTGAGGTCCTGCACCAGCTTCGGCTCGGCCACGAACGTGCCGCCACTGCGGCCGACCGTTCTGGTGACCAGGCCGCGCTGGGCCAGTTCCGCCAGGGCGTGGCGCAGGGTCATCCGGCTGACGCCGAGCCAGGCGGCTAGTTCCTGCTCGGTCGGCAGCCGGTCCCCGGCGGCCAACTGCCCGGAGGCGATCGCATCGGCCAGCCAGTCCTCGATCTGGCCGTGCACGGTGGTGCCGGGCCCGCGGACGATCTTGGGCGGACGCCGGCCGGGAAGCCTCGGGTGCCAGATCGTGCTGGCCCGCAGTCCGGACGGCGCGGTGGTGCCGGACGGCGCGGTGGTACCAGACGGCTCAGGCGGGGCGGTTAGCCCTGGATCTGAAGCCATCGATCGTCCTTCCCCCGCGCTCTCCGAGCCCTCCGAACCCCCTGAATCCGCAGCCAAGCTACCCGCCCGAGCCAGCAACATTCGCCGGACCGAAAAGAGCGAGGCCAAAGGCCGACCGCGCCCTTACCGGCAACGGCCGACCCCTGGCCTGGTGCAAACGTGAGTAAACCCATGCGTCAGCCGGTGACTAGCGGGGCGTCGTCGCCAGCCGGGGCACGCACCGCGGCGAACTCCTTGTTCCGGCCGGCCGCCGCGTAGTAGATCAGCCCGATCACCGCGACCACGACGAAGACCGTCCACAAGATCGGAATCTTGTTCAGCAACCCGATGTGGAAGTCGAGCAGCTGGACGCCTCCGACCACCGTCTGGTTGGGATCCGGGTTGCTTGCTGCCCTAGGCCAGGCGAAGTTGATCAGCATCAGGCCGCCGTAGATCAAGCCGACCGTGTTGACGATCAGGCCCCACTTGCCGAGCTTGAACGGCGCGTCGGTCCTCGGCCAGCCCCTGAGCCTGGCCCGCAGGATCGCGATGTTGCCGAGGAAGTAGGCGAAGTAGATCATCGCGGTTGCCGCGATGGCGATCGTGGCCGCACCGGAGAATTCGATGAACGGGATAGCCGCCAGCAGCGCGATGACGATGCAGGTCCAGGGCGGGGTGTGCAGCCTCGGCGCCACCTTCGCGAGCGGCTTGGAGAACGGCAGCTGGTTGTCCCGCGCCATGCTGAAGCCCAGCCGGATGGTCGACGCCATGATCGACAGGCAGCACACGAAGATCGCGGCCGAGACCACGAACAGGTACAGCGTGGCGAAGTGCGGCGAGAAGTTGGCCTCGATGATCTGAGCCGGCCCGTAGGCACCCGCGATTGCCTTGTGCATGTTGGGGATGGCCATCAAGGTGCCGAGCAGGAACACACCGCCGATGATGAACGCGCCGATCACCGAGTAGAGCACGGCCTTCGGGGCGTTGCGGCGCGGCTCCTTGGTTTCCTCGGCCAGCGTGGAGGCCGTATCGAAGCCGTAGATCACGAACAGCGACATGAACATCGCGATCAGGAACGAATTGTTGCCGTGCAGGAAGCTGGTGTGCAGGCCGCCGGCGTTGGTGACCACACCGAAGCCCTGGTGGTTGTGGAAGATCATCAAGATGATCGCGAACACGAACATGCCGAGGATCTCGAAGATCACTCCGGTGTTGTTGATGATCGCGACGAGCCGAACGCCGTAGATGTTCAGCACCGTGACCACCGCAAGCGTGATCGCCGCGAACACCAGCTCGGTATGCAGGGTCAGCTGCAGGCTATGCCAGCCGAGGCCGTTCAGCGTGGGGATGAGCGCCAGCGGCAGCGTGGACACCACCGATGTGACCGTGAGGATACCGGCGAACAGGTAGATCCACCCGGAGAACCACGCGTAGCTCTTTCCGGCTAGGTACTTGGTCCACTGGAAGACCGACCCGGCGATCGGATAGTGGCTCGATACTTCAGCGAAGTTCAGCGCGATGATGAACTGGCCGGCCGCGACGATGGGCCAGCTCCAGAAGAAGACGCCGCCGACGGTCGTCAGGCCAAGGAAGAACAGCGTGAAGATGCCGGTCGATGGCGAGATGTAGCTGAAGGCGACCGCGAAAGAACTGAAGACACCGAGCGAGCGCTTGAGCTCTTGCCGGTACCCGAACTGGGCCAGATCGGCGCTATCGCGGTCCCCGCCGGTCTGGTCTGTGGTTGCGCTCATCGGAGGGTCCTCCACGAAAACGGGAGCATTGCGGACTGCGGACTGACGCCCGCAGTCCGCGATGCCGGTGTTTGCCTACTTGGCTGATGCGCCAGCGTAAGGACCGCCAGGGCTAACTGTCCAGACCCTATGTGGTCACTACTCCCGATCTGACCGGAAACCACGGTGTTATGTCCGGAAATCACAGTGTTAGCTTCAGAAACCACAGTGTTAGCTCCGGAAACCTATGGCATAGATCTAGACCTTTTAGCCCTCGCCTGCCTACGCTTTCGCACAACGGCCCTGCTTCACAAACCAACACAGTCAACTCGTGATTCGCACCCGGACCTGGAGGACGGCTTGGACGCGGACACCGGCGCTGGTCTCGACGAGATCTTCGACCAGGTGCCGAGCATCGCGACCGGTCGGCTCAGCGTGACCGAACTGCCTGGCGGGCTCACCAATCGGAATTTCAAGATCAGCATGGAGAAAGCTACCTACGTGGTCAGGGTCGCTTCTCCAGGCTCCGAGTTGCTGGCGATCGACCGGGAACACGAGTACCGCAACTCCCGGCGAGCGGCGGCGGCCGGAGTCGGGGCGCCGGTGATCGAGTACGCGCCCGGTGTCGGCGTGCTGGTGATCGGTTTCATCGAAGGCGCGACGCTGACCAACGCCGACGTGGCCGATCCTGCGAACCTGAAGCGGATCGCCCTGGCCTGCAAGGCACTGCACGGAGCCGAGCGGTTCGACGGCGACTTCAACATGTTCGAGATCCAGCGCCGCTACCGAGCCATCGCGGCCGATCGCGGCTTCAAGATCCCGGACGGGTACGACGAGCTCGCGGGCGCCTTCGGCGCCGCCGAGCAAGCACTCGCTCGCAGTGCCGCAAACATCGGTGCCGCAAACATCGGTGCCGCAAACATCGGTGCCGCAAACATCGGTGGCGACGGCACCGTGCCGTGCAACAACGACCTGCTCGCGGCCAACTTCATCGACGATGGCGACAAGATCTGGCTGATCGACTACGAGTACTCGGGCAACAACGACGCCTGCTTCGAGCTCGGCAACATCTGGGCCGAATCCCACTTGTCCGACGACGCGCTGGTCGAGCTGGTCAGCGAGTACTACGGCCGCCCGCTGCGCAACAAGATCGCGCGGGCCAGGTTGCTGGGCCTCGTCGGCAAGTACGGCTGGACGCTGTGGGGCGCGATCCAGGCCGCGGCGAGTCCGATCGACTTCGACTTCTGGGCGTGGGGGATGGAACGGTTCGACGGGGCGGTCGAAGGTTTTACCGGGCCGAGTTTTGGCAAGCTGCTCGACGAGGTCCAACGGGATGACTGACGGCGAACAGAAGCTCACTCCGGGGGACGGAAGGCCGGGCGGGGCAGCTCAGGCCGACGGTTCAGGCGGGAGGGATCTGCCTGAGACCGTGCAACGGCCTGAACTGCCCTGCCGGGCGGTGCTAGCCCGGGGGGACGATCTGCTAGCCCGGGGGGACGATCTGCTAGCCCGGGGGGACGACCCCCCGGAGCCCCCCGAAGGTCGGGGCGCCTCAAGGCGCCGCCTTCCCTCCTCGCTCGCTTCGCATCGCTCGTCAGTCCAGGCGGCGCCGCGCCCCGACGTCATTCCGACTGCCGAACAGCCCGAGCTACCGGTTCGAGCGCAAGTGGTGATCATCGGTGGCGGGGTGATCGGCACCAGCGTTGCTTATCACTTGACCAAGCGCGGGTGGACTGACGTGCTGCTGCTTGAGCAGGGGCAGTTGTCGTGCGGGACGACCTGGCACGCGGCCGGGCTGGTCGGGCAGCTGCGGGCGTCGGAGAGCGGGACGCGGCTGGTCCAGTACTCGACGGCTCTTTATGACCGGCTGGAGGCCGAGACCGGGCTGGCGACCGGGTTTCGCCGGTGCGGCGGGGTGACGGTCGCCCGGACGCAGGACCGGTTGATGGCGCTGCGGCGTACCGCCGCCACGGCCGAGGCGTTCGGGCTCGAGTGCGAGCTGATCTCGCCGGAGCGCGCGGCCGAGCTGTACCCGATCATGGAGATCTCCGACCTGGTCGGCGCTCTCTGGCTGCCCGGCGACGGGCGGGCCAATCCGACCGACCTGACGATGGCGCTGGCCAAGGGCGCCCGGCTGGGCGGGGCCACGATTCTTGAGCGAGTCCGGGTCACAGGCGTCACGGTCGCCGGCGCAAGCGCCGGCGACCGCTCACGCGACCGCGGGGGTTCTAGGGGGTCGCCCCCCTCCGGCAAGCACCGCGTCACTGGTGTCAGGACCGACCAGGGCGACGTCGAGGCCGAGATCGTGGTCAACTGCGCCGGCCAGTGGGCCAAGGCGGTCGGAGCGATGTGCGGGGTCACCGTGCCGCTGCACTCGGCCGAGCACTTCTACGTGGTGACCGACCAGATCGCCGGTGTCCACCCCGACCTGCCGGTGCTGCGCGACCCGGACGGCTACACCTACATCAAGGAAGAGGTCGGCGGCCTGCTCGTCGGTGGCTTCGAGCCGGACGCCAAGCCGTGGGTGGGCCCAGATCAGCTCCCTTACCCGTTCGAGTTTCAGCTGCTAGGCGAAGACTGGGACCATTTTTCGATCCTGATGGAGAACGCGATTGCCCGGATCCCGGCGCTAGCCGATACCGGCATGAAAAAGCTCTACAACGGACCGGAGAGCTTCACCCCGGACAACCAGTTCATCCTGGGCGCCGCGCCCGAGCTGGACAACTTCTACGTCGGAGCCGGCTTCAACTCGGTCGGCATCGCGTCGGCGGGCGGGGCGGGCAAGGCGCTCGCGGACTGGATCGTCGACGGAGACCCGGGCCGGGACCTGACGGTCGTCGACATCAGGCGGTTCGCCGCGTTCAACGGCAACAACCGCTGGCTGCGCGACCGGGTCGGCGAGGTGCTGGGGCTGCACTACGCGGCCCCGTGGCCGAACCGCGAGCTGGAGACCGCGCGTCCGTTCCGCCGGTCGCCCGCCTACCACCTGCTGGCGCGGGCCGGCGCGTGCTTCGGCTCGAAGATGGGCTGGGAGCGGGCGAATGTCTTCGCCCCAGACGGGCAGCAAGCCGAGATCGAGTACTCCTGGGACAAGCCGAATTGGCTGGACTGGTCGGCCGCCGAGCAGCGGGCGACCCGCGCGGCCGTGGCCGTATTCGACCAGACGTCGTTCTCCAAGTACCTGGTCAGCGGGCCGCGGGCGCTGGCGGCGCTGCAGTGGCTGTGCGCCGCCGACGTGGACGTGCCGGTCGGCCGGACCGTCTATACGCCGATGCTGAACGCGGGCGGCCGGTACGAGGCCGACATCACGGTGACCAGGACGGCCGCGGATGAGTTCCTGCTGTTCAGCAGCTCGGCCTCGACCCAGCGCGACCTGGACCACATCGGACGTCGGCTGCCCGCTCACGGCGCGACCGTGGCCGACGTGACCTCGGCGTACGCGGTGTACGGGGTGATGGGGCCGCGTTCGCGCGAGCTGCTGTCCCGGCTGACCAGCGCCGACCTAACCGGCGATGCGTTTGGTTTCGGCAGCAGCATGGTGATTGATCTTGGCTATGCCACGGCGCGGGCGACGCGGCTGACCTATGTCGGCGAACTTGGCTGGGAGCTGTGCGTGGCGGCCGAGTTCGCGGTCGGCGTCTACGAAGACCTCATGTCGTCCGGGGCCGACCTGGGCGTAGTCAACGCCGGCTACTACACGATCGAGTCGATGCGGCTGGAGAAGGCGTACCGGGCGTTCGGCCGTGAGCTGACCCCGGATTACAACCCGGTCGAGGCCGGGTTGTTGTTCGCGTGCAAGCTCAAGACCGACATCGGCTTCCTCGGCCGGGAGGCGGTCGAGCAGGCTCGGACGGCCGGGGTGTCCCAGCGGCTGGTCTCGTTCGTGCTCGACGAGCCGGACCTCATGATGTGGGGCGGTGAGCTGCTGCTACGCGACGAGGCGGCAGCCGGCCTGGTGACCTCGGCGGCGTGGGGGGCTACGATCGGCGCGTCGGTTGGTCTGGCCTACGTCAGGCGGGCCGACGGTGGCGTGGTGACGCCGGACTACGTGAAGTCAGGTCGCTACCAGGTCAACGTCGGCGGCCGGGTTTGCGCGGCAACGGTGTCGCTGCGCCCGCCGTTCGACCCAGAGGGGGAGAAGGTACGCCGATGACACCCGCAACCAGAGTGCACTCCCGCAACGCCAACCCGACCAACCCCAACCGCCCCGCCAACCCCGCCAGCCACTGGTGCGCTCGGGTTCCGGCAAGGGCTGGGAGTCGGGCGGAATGAGCGGGCGGCCGGGTGGTGTGAGCCGGCAGCCCGCGGAATTGGCTACCGATCCGGCGGTCAAGCCTGCCGGGACCATGGCGCTCAGCGCGTTCGATCTGTTCAAGATCGGGATCGGGCCCTCTAGCTCCCATACGGTCGGGCCGATGCGAGCGGCCGGCCTGTTCACCGACTCGCTGGTCGCCGACGGGGTACTCAACCGAGTCGCCCAGATTCACGTCGAGCTCTTCGGCTCGCTCGGCGCGACCGGTCACGGTCACGGCAGCGTGCCGGCCATCGTGCTCGGCCTGCTGGGTGAGCATCCGGAAACCGTCGATCCGGCCGCCGCCCGTCCCAGCGTCGACCGGGCCCGCGAGACCGGCCGCCTCGCTCTTGGCGGCACCCACGAGATCACCTTCAACGTCGACGAAGACATCGTGCTGCACCGGCGGAAGCGGCTGCCGTTTCACTCCAACGCGATGGTATTCACCGCCGCCGACAGCGAAGGCGGTGAGCTGAGCAACCGCACCTACTATTCGGTCGGCGGCGGCTTCGTGCTGAGCCAGAACCCGGCGGGGGGTTCCGGGGGGTCGTCCCCTCGGGCCGACACGGCGGCGGGGGGTTCCGGGGGGTCGTCCCCCCGGGCCGACACGGCGGCGGGCAGCCCGTCGCTGGTTCCCGATGCGGTGCCGGTGCCCTACCCGTTCTCGAGCGGGGCCGAGTTGCTGGAGCAGACCCAGGCTTCAGGCCGGTCGATCAGCGGCGTCATGCTGGCCAATGAGCTGGTACGCAGGGACGAGGCCGAGATCCGGTCGGGGCTGCTGCGCATCTGGTCGGTGATGCAGGACTGCGTCGCGGCCGGCCGCCAGGCCGACGGCGTGCTTCCAGGCGGGCTGAAGGTCAGGCGCCGGGCGCGCAAGCTGGCCGAGAATCTGGAGAGCTCCTCCGACGCGGCCGATCCGCTCTACGCGATGGAGTGGGTCACGCTCTACGCGCTGGCGGTCAACGAAGAGAACGCGGCCGGCGGCCGGGTCGTGACCGCCCCGACCAACGGAGCGGCCGGGATCATCCCGGCGGTCCTGCACTACTACACGAGGTTCGTGCCGGGTGCGGACGACGAGGGCGTGATCAAGTTCTTGCTGACCGCGGCTGCGATCGGCGTGCTGTTCAAGGAGAATGCGAGCATTTCCGGGGCCGAGGTCGGCTGCCAGGGCGAAGTCGGCTCGGCGTGCTCGATGGCCGCCGCCGGGCTGGCCGAGGTCCTGGGCGGCACCCCCGAGCAGGTCGAGAACGCGGCCGAGATCGGGGTCGAGCACAACCTCGGCCTGACCTGCGATCCGGTCGGCGGCCTGGTCCAGATCCCGTGCATCGAGCGCAACGCGATCGCCTCGGTCAAGGCGATCACGGCCGCCCGGATGGCCGTCCGAGGCGACGGCACCCACCACGTCTCGCTCGACAAGGCCATCAAGACCATGCGCGAAACCGGCGCGGATATGAAGGATAAGTACAAGGAAACCGCGCGCGGCGGCCTCGCCCTCAACGTAGTGGAGTGTTAACGAGCCCGGCCTCTGGCGCCGACCGTCCGTGGGCTGGTTGCCTGCGCCACCCGTGGGCTATGGGTGGCGGGTGGGGGGATAGCGGGCGGGAGTGCTGACCGGGCCACAACGGGGAAGTTCGTAGTGGTCAGGGCCACTACGAACTTTCCCCATTGTGCCTGGATTGGGCTGGAAGGAAGGCCGGGGCGGTCGGAGGAGCACCGCCGGGCTGGAGCGCTGTGGCCGGCACCCGCCAGTCGGTGGAGGCCGCCCCGGCCTTCCGGTTCAGTGTGGCCGCTAGAGGCCCGGCCACTTGGCGCTGGTCACCTTCGCGCTCTCGATCGTGACCGTCAGGGCTGGGGTGGTCTTGTCCCGCCAGACCGTGTAGTCGCCCACGGGCAGGCCGGGGTAGACGGCGGCGAACTGGATGCCGCCGGGAATGATGCGCTGCCTGACCTGAGAGTGGGTTCGGTGGCCCGACGGGTCTTGCGGCTTCCCGACCGGGCTGATCTCGATCTCAGCTCCGTCTAGCTCCGGCGGCGTGTGCAGGACCAGGGCTCCGATGCCGGGGCCGAGTTCAAGCACAACGCTGCCGGAGGTCGACGGGCCAAGTGGCGTCTCGTGCATGGTCAGGACGATGGGTCGTCGTAACCGTCGAACGGAACGCCCAAGTAGGGGAACACGTCCAGGAACGGCATGCCCAGGCTCGACGGCGCCAGGCCGTCGCTGACCGCGCCGGCCGCGCCGTCGGGCGTGAACTTGGAGTCGATGAGCGGGTAGGTGGCGCCGGCGATGGCCCGAAGTTCGACCGTGACCACGTCGTCGAAGACGCGGCGACCGTTCGGGAAGCCGGCCAGGTCACCGCCGACAACGCCCAGGATGCTGAACTTGTCGGAGCTGGGCGGAGTCGGCTTGATGCTGGTGTTCAGGCGCAGCATGTCGGCCTGAACCGGGCTGCCGTTCTTGGGGCCGGTGAAGTTGGTGAAGCCGGGGACGATGCCCGACGGGATGCCGGTCAGCAGGATGGCTTCAAGGTCGAGCCTGGGCTTCTTGGACTTGTTCAGGGCATCCAGGCTCGGGAATACACCGGGGTAAAGGACGGGTAGCAGCCCGGCCAGTTCGGGGTTGGCCACGTACTTGGTGAACTGCTTGTCGTCGACCGGGCGCTGGCCGTTCCAGAAGTCCTTGAGGCCCATCGGGATCAGGACCTCGTTGACCAGTGGCATGCCGAGCCGGGAAACCTGGTCGTACGGTCCGCTGAAGATCGGCTTCTTGCCCGGGCCCTCGGAGATCCGCACCCGCCGCCTGCTGGCCGAGGTCCAGACGCCGATGACCGGGCGGCCCTTGACGGTGATCAGCGACTTCGGGATCTGCAGAGCGATCGAGTGCACGTTCAGCAGCTTGGTCGCATTGACCCCGGCGGCCGACTGAAGTCCGAGTGCCTTGGCGAAGACGTTGGCCTGCTGGAACGGCCGCAGGTTGCCCAGGTCGAAGATCGAGCCCAGGTCCACGTAGAAGCCCTCGGCGCGCTGGCCGGCGAAGACCTTCGTGCCGTCCTTGAGCGTGTGGACGGCCGGCTTGGCCAGCGCGTTGGCGTAGTTCGGCGTGGACAGCGGGCCGATGTTGCACGGCGGGCAGTGCAGGTTCTGGGCGAGGAACGTGCGGACGACTTTGCTGCCCTTCAGATCCCAGCGGATGACCTCGTAGTGCTGTTTGCGGTTCCAGTTCGGGTCGCTCAGGGACTTGATCGGACCCGTGTTGTACAAGAACGTGTCCGGGTTGGCGACCGTCGTGGTGAACCGGAACTCGTAGGTGATGTTGGCTTCGCCGTGGCCCTCGGTGTCGATGTGGATGTTGTATTTCACATCCTCACCGAACTCATAGAAGTTCGGGCCGCCCGCCGCGCTCTGCAGCGGAATGTAGTTGGCGAGCAGCGTCACGGTGTCGGACTTATCGGGACTGACGAACGCGTAGAGGTCGGTGCTATCGGCCACCGGGTCCATCGAGATTTCTGGCGCCTCGCGATGCGAAGACATTCTTTGCCTCTCAAGCTTTCGGAAGGAACTAGCGGCTGGCGCGAAGGATCCGGGCGGCCAGATCACGGTCACGGATGCTGATCGCGGTGGTGCCGCGGAAGATGTCGATGTGGCCGGAGGCGGCGTCGCGTACGTGCACGACGATCGACTCCTCGGCGGCGTGCTCAGCCTCGTCGGCCGAAGCGGAATGACTCTTGACGGCGGCCGAGGCGGCCGACATCCCGAATCCGCCGAGCGCAGTGACGGCTAGCCCGGCGGCGCTGGCGCCGGCGGCGCCGCGCAGTACGGAACGCCTAGACGGCGAGTCGAGCTGATCAGGCATGACAATCCTTTCCGGAAGTGGTCTCCGCCTTACGAGCGCGGGTGCTTGTCATGCCGGGACTTCGACGCGGCGAACGCAGCGGATTGGTCGATGGATGGTCTTTTTTGCCAGGCTTTGATCTGATTTTGGGCAGGCTAAAGCCCTGAATTCGGCCGGCCGAGCTTGCCTGAGATTTAGGCGTGCAAGGTGATGACGATGAACGGCTTCATCGTCGGCTGCTTGGTGCCGCC
>DATNFM010000333.1:0-12771 GCA_035606435.1 Streptosporangiaceae bacterium
ACTGAGCTGGCGGCGGCCAAGCTCGAACGGGTGCTCACGAACGATCCGGGCATGGGAGTCATCCGGCACGTCGACGCCGGGTACGCCCGAGCCGACGAGGTCGCGGCGGAGCGCGGCGTCCGCGTCCCGATGAAGCCATGACTTGGGACAACCCGCTCTGGCAAGAACTGCTGCCGCTCGGACGCGATCAGTCGACCGGAGGCTACCGGCGGTACACGTTCACCGAAGCGGACTCATCTTGTCGCGACTGGTTTATTAAGGCGGCGGGAGAAAGATTCCTGCGGGTCGAATGTGACGCGGTTGGCAATCTGTGGGCTTGGTGGTTGGTCTCGGAAGACCCTGATTCGGGGGGAGGGGGCGGCACGCCTGTGGCTCCGGCTGCTGGCGCAACGCCTCGCGCCACAGACATGCCGTCCCCTCAGGTCAGGCGGGCTAAAGGGGGGAACGGCTCGGAGGTAATCGGGGGCGTCGTCGCGGGGAGTCATTTGGATTCTGTGCCTGATGGCGGGGCTTTTGATGGGCCGCTGGGGGTTGTGTCGGCGTTTCTCGCTATCGACCGGCTCAGAGAGCGCGGGTTTCGGCCGGTCCGGTCGATTGGGGTCGCTGCCTTCATCGAGGAAGAAGGGGCGCGGTTCGGGACTGCCTGCCTAGGGAGCAAGGTGCTGACGGGGGTCGTCGAGGCTGATGCGGCTCGGAGGCTGGTCGATGCTCAGGGTGTGACATTCGCCGAGGCGATGCTTGGGGCTGGGCTCGATCCGGACGGGCTCGGTGCGGGGGCTGGTCTGCCGCAGCGGTTGGCGGCGTTCGTTGAGTTGCATGTTGAGCAGGGGAGCGCGCTCGACGGGATGGGGGCGGCCGTCGGGATAGCGGAGTCGATCTGGCCGCATGAGCGGCGGCGGATCGAGTTCGCCGGGCGGGCGGATCATGCCGGGACGACTGCGATCAAGGACCGGCGGGATCCGATGCTGCCGTTCGCGGCGACGGTCCTGGCGGCTCGGGACGCCGCGACTGAGTTTGGCGCGCGGGCCACGATGAGCAAGGTCGTGCCCGTGCCCGGCGGGGCGAACGGCATCTGTTCCGCCGTCCACGCCTGGCTCGACGCTCGCGCGGCGGATGAACAGACGCTTGACGGGCTGGTCGCCCGGGTAATGCAGACAGCGCACGCCGAAGGCGACCGGCATCAGGTAACCGTGACCAGCCGGCGCGAATCTTTCACCCAGAAAGTCGAATTTGATCTTGACCTTAGGGACCGGGTGGCGACCGCACTAGCCAGGCAGGGGGTGACCGCGCCCGTGCTGCCGACCGGGGCCGGGCATGACGCGGGGGTGCTCGCCGCCGTGCTGCCGACCGCGATGCTGTTCGTGCGGAACCGGACCGGGGTGTCGCATTCGCCGGCCGAACACGCCGAGCCCGCCGACTGCGAGGCCGGGGTCGACGCGCTGGCCGTGGTGCTCGAGGAGCTGGCGTCCCGGTGACCGAGCCTCCAGAGGCCGGTCGAGCAGAGGCCGGTCGAGCAGAGGCCGGTCGAGCCTGGCTAGCCGAGCTGGCCTGGCTGCCGGGCGTCGGCATTCTGCCGGACGTGCTGATCGAAGCGGCCGGTGACCGGTTCACTCGGATCACGCCTCGCGCTGAGGCTTCGACGGACGCCGTCCGGCTGGCCGGGCTGACCTTGCCGTCGCTGGCGAATGCGCACTCGCACGCGTTCCACCGGGCGCTGCGCGGCGTTGCCCAGGGCGCCGGCCGGGGCTCGTTCTGGACCTGGCGCGAGCAGATGTATCAGGTCGCGGCGCGGCTGGACCCCGATTCGTATCTGGAGCTGGCCCGGGCCACCTACGCCGAGATGGCGCTGGCCGGGATCGGGTGCGTGGGGGAGTTCCATTACCTGCATCACGGGCGCGACGGGATCCCGTACGCCGATCCGAACGAGATGAGCCTGGCGCTGGTGCAGGCGGCCGCCGAGGCCGGGTTGCGGATCACGCTGCTCGATACGTGTTACCTGACCGGCGGGCTCGAGACCGACGGTGCGTCGCTGCCGCTGAGCTGGCCGCAGCTGCGGTTCGGGGACGGGACGGCGCTCGCCTGGGCCAATCGAGTCGGCCAGCTGCCCATCGACCAGCACGGGATGCTGGGGCCGAGCGCGCGGGTCGGGGCCGCGATTCACTCGGTGCGGGCGGTGCCGCCCGAGCAGATGAAGCCGGTCGTGGCCTGGACGCACCGGATCGGGGCCCCGCTGCACGTTCACCTGTCCGAGCAGGTCGCCGAGAACGAGGCGTGCCTGGCCGCCTACCGGTCCACGCCGGCCGCCGTGCTGTACGACGTCGGCGTGCTCGGGCCGAGGACGACCGTGGTGCACGCCACCCACCTGACCCCGTCGGACCTGCGACTGCTCGGCGGAAGCGAGACGTTCGCCTGCTTGTGCCCGACGACCGAGGCCGATCTGGCCGACGGGATCGGCCCGTTCGCCGCGCTGGCAGCGGCCGGATGCCGGCTGACCGTGGGCAGCGACAGCCAGGCGGTGGTCGATCTGTTCGAGGAGACGAGGCGGATCGAGCTGTACCAGCGGCTGGCGACCGGGGAGCGCGGCACGTTCGGCGCCGAGGCGCTCGGTACCGCGATGACGTGGGACGGGCACGCCAGCCTGGGCTGGCCCGAGGCCGGCGAGATCGCGCCCGGCTCGCTGGCCGACCTGGTGACGGTCTCGCTCGACTCACCCCGTCTGGCCGGACTGGCCGGGCTGACTCGCGGCGCCGAGCCGGCCGACCAGACCGCCTCGCCCGATCTGTCGCTGCTCCAGGGCGTCATCTTCGCGGCCAGTTCGGCTGACGTGCGCAACGTCGTGATCGGCGGCCGCGACGTCGTCATCGACGGCCGGCACGTACTGATCGAGGACGTTCCGGCGGCGCTGCGGTCTGCCCTCGACGCGCTGCACGACAACGACTAACCCGCCCGCCCTCGGCGCGCCGGCCCGTTCCTGCCGCGCCGGCCCGTTCCTGCCGCGCCGGCCCGCTCTCCCCGCGCCGGCCTGCTCTCTGCCGGCGGCTCCGAACCGCCCCTTCGGCCTTGACAATCTCATTGGTAAGTCTTAGCTTACGGTAAGTGGAGACTAACGGACTTGCGGGAGGCTTCGGGGGATCGTCCCCCGGGGGCGGATCAGCGGCGCTTGGTGCGCTTGGGGATCCGACCAGGCGGGCGATCTTCGAGTGTCTCGCCCGGGAGCCGATGGCGGTCGGGCAGCTCGCCGAGTTGTTCCCGGTGTCCAGGCCGGCCGTGTCCCAGCACCTGAAGGTGCTCAAGGACGCCGGGCTGGTGACGGACGCCGCGATCGGCACGAAGCGCGTCTACCGGGTCAGCTCGGGCGGATTGCAGTCCATCCACGCCTACCTGGATCAGATGTGGGGTCAGGCGCTCGCGGGTTTTCAGCGGGCGGCGGAACAGCTAGCAGCGAAGGAACAGGAGAAGTCATGAACCAGACCACGATCGCCCCGGTGAAGTACGAGGTGACGGTGCCGATCTCGGCTCCGCAGGCGTTCACGCTCTTCACCGAGGGATTCAACACCTGGTGGATCGGCCATCACATTGGCCAGGCCGACCTGGCCGAGGCCGTGCTCGAAGCCAAGGTCGGCGGGCGCTGGTACGAGCGCGGCGTCGACGGCTCAGAGTGCGACTGGGGCACGGTGCTCGCCTACGAGCCGCCGACCCGACTGGTCGTGACCTGGCAGCTCAACGGCGAGTTCAAGTACGACCCCGACCCCGAGCACGCCAGCGAGGTCGAGGTGCTGTTCACCGAGGAGAACGGCCAGACCCGGGTCAACTTCGAGCACCGGCACATCGAGCGGCTCGGCGCCACCGCCGGGGAGCTGGCCAGGCAGGTCGCCATGCCAGGCGGCTGGCCCGGCATCATCGAGAAGTTCGCCGACGCGGCCAAGGCGGCCGCGTAACCCGGCGTCGGCAGGCGTCGCCGGGCCAGTCCCGAGCCCGGGCCAGTCCCGAGCCCGGGCCAGTCCCGGCGGCCCGTCGCGCTTCAGAGCTGGCCTTGCTGGCGGTACCCGGCCCACAGCCGGCCGCCAGCACGGTCCAGCACCCGATCCGCGATCGCGGCCAGGCTAACCGGCTCATCCCTGGCCGCGATCAGCTCAGCGGCCAGTTCGGGCTGGGCCTGCCGCAATTCGCGCAGCAGCCACTTACCGCCGCCGAGCCAGGCCCCGGCCTTCAGCAGCGCCAGCTCGGCGGTCTGCATGACGACGCACCAGCAGATAACGATCGTCTCGCCCGGATCGACGCTCCCGGTGAGGTCATCCAGCAGGTCGGTGAGCCCGTAGCGGCAAGCGTCCAGCTCACCCTGGGACACCGCCGGCGGCCCGGCATCCAGGACTGCCTTCGCCTCGGCTCTGATCGCCGCACCGGAGCCGTCGAGGTCGGCCAGGATCACCCCGTCGGCGCACATCCGCATGAGCGTCGGCCGCCGCCGGGCGACGTCTTTGGCGAACCAGGCGCTGGTCGTCCCGGCCCGGTGGACGAAGAGTTCGACCGGCCAGCCGCGCCAGCGCAGCGACTCTCTGAGCGGGGCCGGCGGGCCGTCGATCACTACGACTATGTCCAGGTCGGAGGTCATGGTCCGGTGCGGCGACAGCACCCCGCCGCCAAGAAACGCGGCGCGGGCGGCAGGGAAGCGCTCGGCGGCTAAAGCCCGCGCATCGGCAACCGGATCATCCATGCACACCATGATCCACGGGCGGCCCGCCATCAGCCAGGAGCACCGTTGCCCCGCTGGTGTCGTAGCCCGGGCGCTAGCCGCAACACCGTTGCCCCGATGGTGTCGCTGGGGCAGCACCGTTGCCCTCCTGGTGTTGCAGCCGCGGCCGGAGCTGCAACACCGTTGCCCCGCTGGTGCTGTCGCCCCGGGTGGCCGTCCGGCTCGAACCGACCGTCCCGAGCCTGAAATGCCCGCCCATCGGCCGGATAGCTCGCGAGCCTGGTCGGCGCACCTGAGTTATCGCATGACAGGATGCCCAGGGTGAGAACCGCATGAGCACGCTGATCACGAACATTGGCGAGCTGATCACGAACGCACCCGCGGGGGGATCCGGGGGGCCGTCCGCTCGGGTCGACACCGAAGCGACGCCACTACAAGATGCGGCGCTCGTGATCGACGGCGGCCTGGTCGCCTGGACCGGCCCTTCGGCGGCCGCTCCGGCGGCGGACGAGGTCATCGACGCGGCCGGTCGAGCGGTGCTGCCCGGGTTCGTCGACTCGCACGCGCATCTGGTTTTCGCCGGAGAGCGCGGCGCCGAGTTCGCCGCCCGGATGGCCGGCCAGCCGTACAGCGCCGGCGGCATTCGCAGCACGGTCAGCGCGACCAGGGCGGCCAGCGACCCTCAGCTCGGCGATAACGTCAGGCGGCTCGCCGCCGAGATGCTCGCGGCCGGAATCACGACCTTCGAATGCAAGTCGGGCTACGGGCTGACCGTCGCCGACGAAGCGCGCAGCGTTGCGATCGCGGCTCACTTCACCCCGGAGGTCACCTACCTTGGCGCCCATGTAGTCGCGCCCGAGTTCGACCAGGACCCGGCCGGCTACGTGACCCTGGTCTGCGGCGCGATGCTCGATGCCTGCGCTCCGCACGCCAAGTGGGTCGACGTGTTCTGTGAGGACGGCGCCTTCGGGCCGGACGAGGCCAGGGCCGTGCTCGCGGCCGGTCAGGCCGCCGGGCTCCAGCCCAGAGTGCACGCCAACCAGCTCGGTCCCGGCCCCGGCGTCCAGATCGCGGTCGAAGCGAAAGCGGCCTCGGCCGACCACTGCACCTACCTGTCGGACTCCGACATCGACGCGCTCGCCGCGTCCGGTACCGTCGCGACGCTGCTGCCGGGGGTGGAGTTCTCGACCAGGCAGCCTTACCCGGACGCGCGGCGTCTGCTCGATGCCGGGGCCGCCGTCGCGCTGGCCACCGACTGCAACCCTGGGTCGAGCTTCACTTCGAGCATGCCGTTCTGCATCGCGCTGGCGGTCAGGGACATGCACCTGACCACGCTGCAGGCGGTGTGGGCGGCGACGGCCGGCGGCGCCCGCGCGCTCCGCCGCGACGACGTGGGTCATCTGGATGTCGGCGCGCGGGCCGACCTGATCATGCTGAACGCCCCGTCGCACGCCTATCTGGCCTACCGCCCAGGGGTTCCGCAGATCGCGGCCGTCTGGCAGGGCGGGCGGCTAGCCGTTGGCTATGTTTAGGCAGTGGCACCCAAATTCACCGAGATCTATGGGACAAGCCCTAGACAACTGGCTGGCTAGGAATAGGGTCACGGCATGACGGAAATGCTGCCGCTGTTTCCGCTGGGCACGGTGCTCTATCCGGGACTGGTATTGCCGCTCAACATATTCGAGCAGCGATATAGGCAACTGGTTCGCGACCTGCTAGGCGGGCCAGAACCACGCCGTTTCGGGATAATCGCGATCCGCGAAGGCCGCGAAACCGGTGTGACCGGCGTATCGGAGCTGTATGAGGTCGGCTGCCTGGCCATGGTGCGTGAGGTCAACGAGCTGCCCGACGGCCGCTACGAGCTGATCACGGTCGGCACGGATCGGTTCAAGCTGCACAGCGTCGACGATTCCCAGCCTTATCTGCGCGGCGAACTCGAGATGCTTGCCGAGGATGCCGGCGAAGAGACCGAGGCGCGGCTGGTCGCAATTGCCGTGCAGCGCAGTTTCCGCGCCTATCTCGACGTGCTCGCAGCGAGGGGACCGGCGACGATCAGCGTTCCCGAACTGCCGGATGAACCAATCCTGCTGTCCTACCTCGTGGCGGCCTCGGTGATCATCGACCTGCCCGAGCGCCAGAACCTGCTCGCCCAGCCCGACGCCCTGAGCCGCCTGACCGCCGAGCGCGCCCTCCTGGCCAGAGAAACAGCCATCCTCCGCGAACTAGGCACCACCCCCGCCCCCGACCTCCGCTCCTCCCCCTACAACCCCAACTAGCGCTGGCAACGCCGCCGCGCGAGGAGGGGACTACGTCCGAACTGACTAGTCATATTTGAGTAGTCGTGTTTTACTTGGCGGATGAATCCGACCAGGCTGTTTGTGCTGGGGGCGCTGGCTAAGCGCGGGCCTATGTACGGCCATCAGCTGCGCAGGAACGCCCGGCTCGACCGCGCCGATCTTTGGTCAGATGTCCGGCCCGGCTCGCTGTACGGGGCGCTGCACCGACTGGCGGCCGAGGGCCTGATCGAGCCGCTGCGCACCGAGCAGGACGGCAACCTTCCAGCCCGCACCGTCTACGCCATCACCAGCGAGGGCCTGCGCGAACTCAAGACGCTGCGGGCCGAGGCGCTCGCCGAGGTCGGTCTGCGGCCCGACCCGGTCGATCTCGCGCTGGCGATGAGCGCCGACCTCGACGAGGACACCTTGCGCGGGTTCATCGAAGACCGGATCAAGGTGCTGGGGGTGCAGGCCGCGCAGTTCGGCCATCTGGCGGAGCGCGCCTGGCCGGACCAGACCGTCGCCGACGACCTCGTTGCCGAACACACGCGCCTGCGTCTTGAAGCCGAGCTGACCTGGCACCGTTTGCTTTTCGACCGACTCGGCAAGCTCACAGCCGAGAGCGAGCACGCCGCCGCCCTTGACCGGCCCGTAGCGACACCCACCTCAGGGGAAGCGTCATGAGCGTCCGCCCGCTGCGGTACCTCGGGGATCCGGTGCTGCGTACCCCGTGCGACACCGTGACCAGGTTCGACGACGCGCTGGCCAGGCTGGTGACCGACCTGCTCGACACCGTGGCCGAACCAGGCCGGGCCGGACTCGCGGCCAACCAGATCGGATCGGGCCTCGCGGTATTCAGCTACAACGTCGAGGACGCGTTTGGATATGTGATCAACCCGGTCCTGGCCGAGACCAGCGGCGAGCAGACCGGCCACGAGGCCTGCCTGTCGCTGCCAGGCGTCAGTGCCGACCGACGCCGGGCCGCCTACGCGGTCGTGACCGGCGTCAACCTGAAAGGCGAGCCGGTCACCGTCTCCGGCCACGGCGAGGTCGCCCGTACCTTCCAGCACGAGTGCGACCACCTGGCGGGCGAGCTGTACATCGACAAGCTGGCCGGCCCAGAGCGCAACGCCGTCCTCCGGGCCCTGCGCAGGCAGCACCTAGCCGAACAGCGCTAGCCAGAAACCAAGCAGGTGCTAGTCGATCCAGTAATGCCTGATCCCGACCCGGGCATTGACCGGAGGCGGCAGTACCTGTTCGAGCTTGCCGCCGCAGGCTTCGATGACCCCGATGGAGCCGGCGTTGTCGTCGTCGCAGACCACCAGGACCCGGTCGACCCCGTGTGACCTGGCCACGATCAGCGACTGCCGCAGGATCTCGGTGGCGTACCCGCGCCGCCGGTGCGCGGGCAGAACGCAATACCCGATGTGCCCGCCATAGTTCTTGAGCCAGTCGTTCAGCTGGTACCTGATCGACGCCCGGCCGACGATCTCCCCGGCTACCTCGGCCATCAGGAGCGTCGACGGCACGAACCGCTCGGGCAGGTTGATCCCGGCCTGGAAGTCTTCCCACGACTTCACGTAGGTTTCCCAGTCCATCCCGGGCTCGTACGCCAGGCCGAACGGGAACGCCTCGGCCACCATGGCCGCGTGCGCCGCACGGAACGCGGGCTCGTCGGACAGCCGCAACGGCCGGAGCTTCAGCTTCAGCATCCGAGCAGGCTAACTGCGCCGTCCTCGACAGTTCCACGGATTTAGGTCAGCGATGGGTACCGCCCGCGGAAACGGATCAGCGGGGCACGAGATTCATTTCCAGGCAGAAAGCTACGCACGCGGCTTATGACCAGGAGATGATCACCAGCCGGGACCCGGCTGACTGCCTCGCACTCCAGCGCCAGCAGCCCCTCGTCCGGAATCAGCGCCCCGCTCAGTTCCCCCCGATGATGCGGCACGTCCTCGAGCAGCAACCTGGCTCCCGGGCGGCCCGCGAGGGAGAACCGTCCGGCCAGCGCCCGCTGGCCAGAGGCCAGTGCCGTCACAGCGAACCGGTCGATCCGTCCGAGCAACTCGGCCGGATAGGAGTCTTCGAGCAGGGAGATCAAGACCAGCGGCGGCTCGAACGACACCGGGCAGAACGCGCTGACCGTCACCCCGACATCGTCGCGGTCGTCAGCGATCGTCACGAGCGTGACGGCCGCCGCGACCAAACCGAGCGCCGACTCAAATCCGGCCAGCGACTCAACCGGCGTCGTCGCGTCCGCCCGGACCGGCCCGTCCGCCCGGACCGGCCCGTCGGCCTGGACCGGCTCGTCGGCCTGGACCGGCCCGCCGGCCTGGACCGGCGCGTGCGGCGGCTGGCCTGCGGAGACGCTGGCTTGGACCGGCCCGTCGGGCGACTGGCTTGGGGAGGCTTCGCCGCGAACCCGCGCAAATTTTTCTTCCAAAGAAAGGTCTTCTCTTAAGAGAACGTCCAGCTGCCGGGAAGCAGCAGCGGACCGGTGGCCTGGAGCCCGCACTGGGCGGCCGCCTCCCATACCGGACCCCAGCTTTCGGCGAACAGGCTGGTCGCGAGGCTGGTGAAGGAGGAGCCTACCGGCGCAGACGCAGACATGGCCGCGCGGCGGTCTTCGCTGTTGCTGGCCGGACGGAGGCGGTCGAGCGGACCGAGCCGCGGGTAAGCCACGAGCGGGGCGGAGTCGGGCAGGCCGGCCCGGCTGCGGGCGATCGCCAGCGCGTCCTCCATCCCGCCAAGCTCGTCGACCAGACCGTGCTCACGGGCGTCGGCGCCGGTCCAGACCCGGCCCCTGGCCAGCTCGTGCACGCGCTCGGCGGACAGGCCGCGGCCGGCCGCGACCTTGCCGGTGAAGTCGGCGTAGATCCGGTCCAGCCAGGAGTCGACGACGCCCCAGTCCTCGCTGGTCCACGGGTGCGCGGTCGAGAACATCCCGGCGTGCTTGCCGAGCGCGACGGAGTCGGTCGAGACGCCGATCTTGCCGTAGGCCTCGGCGAGCACCGGCTTGGCGGTGATCACGCCGATCGAGCCGGTGATCGTGCCGGGCTGGGCGATGATCGCGTCGGCCGACATCGAGATGAAGTAACCGCCGGACGCGGCGACGTTGCCCATCGAGACCACGACCGGCTTGCCGGCGTTCCGTGCCCTCACGACCTCGCGCCAGATCGCATCTGAGGCGACGTAGGATCCGCCTGGGCTGTTCACCCGGAGCAGGATCGCCTTGATGTGCGGGTCGGCGACGGCCGTCCGCAGCATGGCCGTGATGCTGTCCGAGCCCATCGCGGTGCCGCCGCCGATCGGGCTGCCGCGGCCGTTGCGCCCGCGCCGGATCTCGCCGGCCGCGGTGATCAGGGCGACGGCGCCCTGGCGCTTGGGCCCGCTGGGCAGCTGCTTGAGCCGGTCGCGCAGGTCCTTGAGCCGCTGGTAGCGGCCGACGAACAGCAAGGTCGGGTCCTCGTCGGCGCTGACTCGGCTGGCACCTACCCGCTTGCGTACCGCCGCATAGACCTCGTCCCGGTAGCCCAGCGCGTCGATGAGCCCCGTCTGCAGGCCCTGCTCGGCGCTGTACGGACCGCCGGTGAGCAGCTTCATCGCGTCGTCGCGGGTGGACTGGCTGCGGGCGGCTATGGCATCGGCCAGCTGCTCGATGACCGACTCGGCCATCCGCTTGGTCGCTTCGAGATTCGCGGGCGTGAAGCCGGTCTCGGTGAGCTGCTCGGCCGCGCTCTTGTATTCGTGCCGCGCCCCGACCTCCATCGAGATGCCGAGCTTGTCCAGCGAGCCGCGCAGGAACACCCGCTCGAGGGAGACTCCAGTCAGGCCCAGGTCACCCGAGGGCTGCATGTAGATCGTCTCGAACGCGGTCGCCAGGTAATACGGCAGGTTGCCGGCCGAGAACTCGCCGAACGTCTCGGCCCAGGCGAAGGTCGGCTTGCCGGCCTCACCGAGCCGCCTGACCGCCTCGCGCAGCTCCTGTACGACCCCGAGGCCGATCGGCCGGCCTCCGACCTTGACGACGAGGGCCTTGACCCGTTCGTCGTCGCGGGCGAGTTTCAGGCCGGAGAGCACGTCGGTGACCGTGGGCTGGTGCCTGCTCATCAGCGCCTGCAGCGGGTCGCTCGGTCGGCTCTCCAACAGTCCGTCGGTCAGGTCCAGCTCAAGGATCAGCGGCGCGTTCCGCTGCCGGGCGAGCTTACTGATCGTTTCCGCAATGCCGGTCGCAGCCATAAACCCAACCTAATCATGGCTGGCCGGCTTGCATTGCCCTCGGCCAGGTTGTGAGCGGTTGGCCGGGGACTCTGGCCGTCGCAGGCAGAGCCGTCGGCAGGCAGCATGTCCCGTTGTGGGCTATCGTCGGCTGAGATGACGGTGCACGATGGGAACGGCTGGACCCGGTGTAGCCGCGGCCATCGGCATTGGGGCAAGCATGGCGCGGCCGGGTTGCTGGTGACCGTGCTCGATCCGGTCGGCGTGCCCAACGTGCTGCTGCAGCAGCGCAGCGGGTGGGGCAGTCACGGCGGAGTATGGGGGCCTCCTGGTGGTGCTCGGGACAGTCATGAGTCCGTGCTGCAGGCCGCTCTTCGCGAGGCCGAAGAGGAATGCGCGATCGATTCGACCGCGATCGTCGCGCACGGCGTGCTGCGCGATGACCACGGCGGCTGGGCTTATCGGACGGTGCTGGCCAGCGCGACCAGGCCGCTCGGGGCCGCCGCGGTCAGCGAGGAGACCAAAAGGGTCGCCTGGGTACCGGCTGGAGAGGTCGCTCTGCTCAGGTTGCATCCGGGATTTGCCGAACAATGGGAGGCGTTGCGGACAGTGCTCATGCCGCTGACGATCATCGTTGACGTGGCCAACGTGATGGGCTCCCGGCCGGATGGCTGGTGGCGTGATCGCGCTGGTGCCGCTTCCAGGCTGATCAACCAGCTCGCCGAGCTCGCCGCCAAAGGCGTGACCAGCTTGCCTGACTCCGTGGACGTGCCCGAACTCGAGCGCTGGTTCCCTGTCTACGTGGTGGTGCTCGAAGGCGCGGCAGCGGCCGCGCCCGACCCGGTTCGGGCCCAGGACCGGGGACTGCGGGTAGTGCGGGCACCTGGTTCTGGCGATGACGAGATCGCCCGGCTGGCGGGCGACCTGCCCGAGCCTGCGCTGGTGATTACCGCCGACCGGGAGTTGCGGGCGCGATGCGAGAAGGCCGGGGCAGCTGTGGCCGGGCCTCGATGGCTGCTCGATCTGCTTTAGGCGACCTGGAACGAGCGCTTGGCCAGGCCCAGCCAGTAGCCCGTGATCGTCGTCACCGGCCGCGGCCCCTCGGCGGCGCCCAGCGTCACGAATAGCGGCGCGAAGTGCTCGGTGGTCGGATGCGCGTATCGCGCTCCGGGCGCGCGGCCGAAGTTCGCGAGCGCGTCCACGTCGCCCTGGTCGAGCGCCTGCGCCGCCCACAGGTCGAACTCCGTCGACCAGCCCGGTGGCGTCGCGTCGTAGGAGAAGTCGCGCAGGAACGGCAGCCCGTGGGTGAGGAAGCCGCTGCCCATGATCAGCACGCCCTCATCGCGGAGCGGGGCGAGCGCGGCGCCGATCCGCAGCAGCCGGCCTGGATCGAGGTCGGGCATCGAGATCTGCAGCACCGGGATGTCAGCCTGCGGATACATCACCGTGAGCGGGACGTAGGCGCCGTGATCCAGGCCTCGATCGGGGGCGTCGGCGACCTGCTCGGTCCCCGACAGCAGGCCGCGTACCCGAGTCGCCAGCGCGGCCGCGCCCGGTGCCGGGTAGGTGGCGTGGTAATAGCGC
>DATNFM010000334.1:0-2487 GCA_035606435.1 Streptosporangiaceae bacterium
CGCCAGCGGGCACCAGACAATAGCCCCCGACCTGCCCTGCGACAACGAAACGGCGACCCTGGACGACTACGCGACTACCGTGACCGATGCGGCCGCCAGCCGTGCCCGCCAGGACCTGGTGCTAGTCAGCCAGTCCTACGGCGCGTTCACCGCCACGCTGGCAGCCAGCCGCCTGAAGCCGCGGCTGCTCGTGCTGCTGGCCGGCATGATCCCGGCCCCTAACGAGACCCCGGGCCAGTGGTGGGAGAACACCGGCTACCGGCAGGCCGCCGAGCAACAGGCCAAGCTCGACGGCGGCCAGACCGGCCACGACGACCCGCTCATCACCTACTACAACGGCGTACCGCGCCCGCTGGCTGAAGAGGCGCTCCGAAGAGGCGGCCGAGGGGAGTCATCAGTGGTCTACAACACCCCCTGGCCCCTCAACGCCTGGCCAGACGTGCCCACCCGATTCATCGCCTGCCAAGACGACCACTTCTTCCCCGCGGCCTTCCTGAAGAGGGTCGCCCAGGAACGCCTGGGCATCGTCGCCGACGAGTTGCCCGGCTGTCATTGCGCCGCGCTCAGCCACCCGAAGGAACTCAGCGACCTTCTCCTGAGCTACCTCTGACGCAGGGCTCCTCAGTGGGGGACGAAGGGCTTAGGCTGCCCGCATGGGTGATTACGAACTCGTCAGTAACAAAGAGTCGATCAACATTTACCGGCACGGCGCGGCCGCCAAGCTGGAGCTGAATCGGCCCGAGCGGATGAACGCGTGGAACAAGTCGCTCGGCATCGAACTGCGCGACGCCATCGCCGAACTTGGCGCGGACAGCCAGGTCAGGGCCGTGCTGATCACCGGCGCCGGCCGGGCGTTCTCCAGCGGCGCCGACCTGCGCGATGGCACCGACCCGACGCCCGAGGGCCACCCGGACGTCTACAGCGTGCTGACCGACCGCTATCACCCGATCATCACCGGGATAAGGAGCATGGCCAAGCCGGTCGTCGCGGCCGTGAACGGTCCCGCCGCCGGCATCGGCCTGTCGCTCGCGCTCGCCTGCGACTTGGTCGTCGCCGCCGAGTCCTCCTATTTCCTGCTCGCGTTCGTCAACATCGGCCTGGTGCCCGACGGCGGATCCTCGGTGCTCGTGCCGAGCCGGATCGGTTTCGCCAGGGCCGCCGAACTCGCGCTGCTCGGCGAACGGCTTCCAGCGAACAAGGCACTCGACTGGGGCCTGATCAACCGGGTCTGGCCCGATGCCGAGCTGATGCCCAGGGCCGAGGAACTGGTCAGCAAGCTGTCCACCGGACCCACCAGGTCCTACACCGGCACCAAGCGCCAGCTCAACCGGTGGCTCTACGGGGAGATCGACGACCAGCTGGAGTTCGAGGCCCAGATCCAGCAGGAGATGGCTGCCTCAGGTGACTTCGCCGAGGGAGTGGCCGCCTTCACCGAGAAGCGCCCGGCCAAGTTCACCGGCGCCTGACCCGCACCGAGCCGGCCCTCAGAAGATCTCTTCAGCAGAAAGCATCCCGGGGCTTCGTCTCCCAGTGTCCAGAGGCCAGTCCAGCCGTCGGAAACTCCTCGACGCAGCCTCAGCCCGGCCCCGAGCGACAGCAGAAACGGGTCAGCGCCGCTGCAGCCTCCTCCGAAGCAACAACAGCGCTGACCCGCTGACGTTGCTATTTCAACTGCCAGGGGCCAACGCTGTTGTCAGGCGAGCGGGGAACGGCCGCCTCCCTGCGGTCAACAACAGCAGCGGGCCAACGCCGTTGCCCCAGCAACAGCTAGAGGCCAGCGCTGTTGTGCTCGGCCGTGACGTGAATGACGTGAGTGCGCCTGTGGGTCAACGCTGCTGTAGTCCCAACTGGCATTACCGCAGCCTCGGGTCAGCGCTGTTGCTGACCGTCGACGGCTAGCTCGGCCTGATCGGGGCGTGCTGGCGGCGGTCTTGCATCGTGTTCTCGCCGCCGTTGGCTAGTTCGAGCCAGCCGGAGGCGAGCAGCCGTCCGGTGGCGGCACCGACGATGCCCGGGTTGGCGTCGGCGAGTAGTTCGCCTGCGTAGGCCCGGACCAGCGGATGCATCCTGTACACGGTCCCCCGGCCGCCGTTGGCGCTCGGTGCGCCAGGGACGCGGTGCAATAACCCGGCGTTGGCGAGCGCGGGCGCGACCAGGCTGGCGGCCGGCTCTTCGAGCAGCGAGGCAATGAGCCAGCCAGGAGTATCCCGGGGCCCGGCGGCGGCCAGCAGAGCGAGCACGGTCCTGGCCGAGCCGCTCAGGGTTTGGGTCGCCTTGGCCAGCCGGTCCCGGACGGACTGGTCGCCGAGCGACAGTTCGTCGAGCCGCCGGTTCTCGTTCGCCAGCAACTCGGCGAGGCTCGCCATCGGCAGATCGGGGTCGTCGGTAAGCCTGGCGCCGGCGATCCGCACCGCCAGCGGAAGGTACCCGCACGAAGCCGCGATAGACAACGCCGACGCTACATCAGCCGACCCCATGCCCGCCGAC
>DATNFM010000335.1:0-25564 GCA_035606435.1 Streptosporangiaceae bacterium
CGTGCTCCTGCTGGCCGTCGGCATAGTGGTCGCGAACCTGCTGGTCGGAACCGTGACCAAGCCGATCAGCGATCTCGCCGGCGTATCGCACGAACTGGCCGCGGGCGCGCTCGACGCGCGCGCCAACCCGGCCGGTCCGCCCGAGGTGCGCGAACTCGCCCACGGCCTGAACCATCTAGCCGGCCGCATCAGAGAGCTCATCTGGCAGGAGCGCGAATCGATCGCCGACCTCTCGCACCGGCTCAGGACGCCGCTGACCGCGCTGCGCCTGGAACTCGAGGACGTAGCGGACTCGGCCGACCCCGACGGAAGGCTCACCCTGCAAGTCGAAGCGCTCGAAGACGCGGTCACCGCGATGATCACCGGCGCCCGCACCCGCGTGCACAACGAACCAGGCAGCTGCGACGCGGCCGACGTCACCAGGGCCCGGGCCCGGTTCTGGCAGGTCCTGGCCGACGACCAGAGTCGACCCATGCGCCTCAACATCGCTGGCCAGCCCGTCCAGCCCGGCCAGCCCGGCCAGCCAAGCCAGCCAAGCCAGCCCGTCCTGGTCGGGGTAGCCGAGCCCGAGCTAGCTGCCTGCCTGGACGCCCTGCTCGGGAACGTCTTCGCGCATACGCCGCAGGGCACCGGCTTCGAGATCGGACTGCGTCCGCGCCCGGGCGGCGGCGCCGTGCTGACGGTGCGCGACGAAGGCCCCGGCTTCGCCCAACTGGATCCGGTGCGACGGGGGGCGAGCGGCGGCGGATCGACCGGCCTCGGCCTGGACATCGCCCGGCAGACCGCCGAGGCGTCGGGCGGAACGCTGCGCATCCAGCCGGGACCCGGCGGCCACGTCGTGGTCGAGCTCGGCCCGCCGGCGCCATCCCCGCCGACAGAGCCAAACCAGGAGCCGATCCAGCTTTAGAGAATCATTAGGGTCAGCGCAGAGCCTCGCTAGGCGTGCCGAACGCATTGTCAAAGGGTCAGCATCAAAGATGAGGAGAACCTGACAATGCGCAACAAGATCGTCATTGGCCTAGGCGCCACCACCGCGGTAATCGCTCTCAGTACCGGCGGCGCAGCGCTGGCCGCCTCGGCGGCACCGCACCAGCAGGCGCACGTGGCCATTGCCGCCGCAGCGCACAAGATCACCAAGGCGCAGGCCCGCCAGATCGCCCTGAAGAAGGTGCCGCACAGCCGAGTGATCGAGATCGAATCTGACGACCGGCACGACCGGGCGGTCTGGAAGGTCACGCTCGCGACCAAGCACGGACGGGTAATCGTCGACGTGGACAAGAAGACCGGCAAGGCAACGATCGTTCGCCACTCAGGGCACGGCGATGGCGGACACGGCGACAGCGCGGGCGCGCGAGCGCTGAGCGAGCACCGGACCTCGGGCCACGACTCCGCGCGGGACGCACGTGAGGACCGCGGCGAGCACCGGCGCGATGACCGCGGCGACCGCCGCCACCACGAGGGCCGCCATCACCATGGTGACCGGCACGACCACGATGGTGCCGACGGCTAAAAGCAAAACCATTGATCAGGAGAAAGCATCGCAGGGCCTTGATGCCTTGCCGCCAGAGGTAACTGACCGGGGCGCGCGACAAAAGAGTCGTGGCGCCCCGGTCAGCGTTTCAAGCCTTTCTGGCGCACGCGACGGTCACGCAAGACCAAGCAGCCGGCATCGTTCGCCTGATCGATCGCTGACCCAAATGCCCGAATTTCGGGGAAGACTTTCCGTTTGGCGAAGAGTTACCCGCCGAAAACCGCGGCTAAGTCTTCGCCAAACGACAACCCGCCCACCAGACCACGCTGTGTCGGCAAACACCAGCCGCGCGATCCGCGGCCGACCTCGGCGGATCGCACTGCCGACCGGCGGGCGTATCGATGGGTTCACCTCACCGGGGTGTTCGGCTAGGTTGCAAATATGAAGCCCGCAGATATCGAACTGTTGCATGTCCTCGGCAAGCCCACCGTGTCGCCCGATGGCCGGTTCGCCGTCGTCCCCGTGATCAGGCCGGAGCTGGAGAGCGACGAGTACCGCGGTCATCTGTGGATCGTCCCGACGGACGGCTCCGCGCCGCCGCGACCGTTCACGACCGGCTGGCGAGACTCGGTCCCGGCCTACTCCCCTGACGGCCAGTGGCTGGCATTCCTGCGGGCAAGCCAGGCCGGGACGGAGAACAAATCCAACTCCAAGCCCCAGCTTTATGTGATGCCGACCAGCGGCGGCGAGCCCAGGCGCGTGACCGACCACCCGCTCGGCGCCGGCGCCCCGGTGTGGAGTCCGGATTCAGCCGCGATCGCCTACGTCGCGCGCGTACCCGACGAGGGCCGCTACTCCGGCAAGCCAGAGGCCGAGGCGCCCCGCCGGATCACGACCCTGCAGTACCGGCTGGACGGACTGGGCTTCTTCACAGACCGGCGAGCCCATGTCTTCGTCGTCGATCCGTTCGGTGAGCCCGACGCTCACCCCATCCAGGTCACCAGCGGTGACTTCGATCACGAGGATGTGGCCTGGAGCCCGGACTGCCACCACCTGGCGTTCGTCTCCGCCCGCCACGACACCCGCGACACCGACCTGATCACCGACGTTTGGCTCTGCGCGGCCGACGGCTCGCACCTGCGGCCGGTCACCGACGGCAGCCAGGCCGACGGACCCAGGCTCTCGTGCAGCTCGGTGACCTTCACCCCGGACGGCGACTCGATCTGCTTCGCCGGCCTCGACCTCGGGTCGGAAGGCCAGCGGATGTCCGGCCGCAACACCGGCGTCTGGTCGGTCCCGGCCGACGCCTCCGCACCGCCGACGCGGCTCACGGACGTCGAGACCATCCACGTCGCCCGCGAGACCGCGATCCAGGCGACCTCCGAGGGCGTGCTGGCCTGCGTCGAACGCAGAGGCGCGGTCGAGCTGCTGCTGATCCCTTATAAAGACCATTTGGCGGAAAGCTTGGCGGGCGGCAATCGCCAGGTCGAAGGCTTCGCCAGCACCGAGTCGATCCTGGTCTTCGTCGCGGCCGATCCAGCCTCACGGGGCGAACTCTTCGCCATGGATAAGGACCGGACCGAGCGCCAGCTCACGTCGCTGGCCGCCATCGCGTCGCGCCCGATGGAGGAGATCACCACCACCGCGCCTGACGGCTACCCGGTGCACGGCTGGATCGTCCGGCCCGAGGGCCCAGGTCCGCATCCAGTGCTCCTGATGATCCACGGCGGACCGGCCACCCAGTACGGCTGGCGGCTATTCGACGAGTCGCAGGTCTACGCCGGCGCGGGCTATGCGGTCATCATGGGTAACCCGCGCGGCTCCTCCGGCTACGGGGAAAAGCACGGGACCTGCATCGTCGGCAACGCGGCCGCGATTGCCGCCGCCGACCTGCTCGCCCTGCTCGATGCCGGACTGGCCACCGGAGGCCTGGACAGCTCCCGGGTAGGCGTGCTCGGCGGGTCCTACGGCGGCTACATGACCACCTGGCTGTCAGCTCACCACGGTGATCGATTCAAGGCCGGGATCAGCGAGCGCGCGGTCAACGCGATCGACAGCTTCCACGGCTCGAGCGACATCGGCTGGTTCTTCGGCGCCGAACTGTGGGGCGATGACCCGGCCGGCTGGGCCGCCCAGAACCCGCTCAGTTTCGCCGACCAGATCAACCTGCCGCTGCTGATCATTCACTCCGAGCACGACTGGCGCTGCCCGGTCGAACAGGCCCAGCGGCTCTTCGTGGCGCTCAAGCTGCGCGGTGCCCCGACCGAGATGCTGCTGTTCCCGGCCGAGAGCCACGGCCTGACCCGCGACGGCCGGCCCAAGCACCGGGTCGCTCGATTCGAAGCAGTACTCGACTGGTGGGCCAGTCACCTGTGAGGCCCGAATACGGCTGCGCCAGCCCACCCGCAACACCACCACCAGGCGGCTAGCTGCCGGTTTCAGCATCGTTTTAGCGCCGTTCCAGCGCCTTCTCAGCAACGAGAACTGGTCCCCGGGTTTCGGGCCTCCGTTCACCGACCAGAGGATCGTCTCGCTGGTCGGCGGCACCGGCGCAACCCACCGCTGCCTCGACGTGTCCCACGGAAATATCGTCGCTGGCGGCGTCGTCGGGCTGTACCGCTGCTTCGGCAGCGATAACGGCGCGCAGGAGTGGACCGCCATCACGGCCAGCAACCTGCCCTGACCACACGCACTGACAAGAGCGCGAAGCCCGTCGTGCAACTTCGGTTCACGGCGGGCCTTCGCCCGCCGCCGGAGCACCGCCGCATTCACGCGGTCTTCGTAATGACCAGTACACCGGCCGCTCGGACTGCGCCCAGGCGCTGGTACAGGTGGTCGCAGTCGGCGTCGAAGCTGGTGAAGTCGCCCGGGCCAAGTTCGACCGGACTGGCGGCCGGTCCCACCGCGACGCCGCCTTCGTAGAGGTGCAGGTGCTCGCGCGTGCCGGCGGCATGCGGGGCGGAGCGCTGCACGGAGGAGCCTCGCAGGGTGAAGTCGTAGATCTCGGTCCCGCCGCGATGATCGCTGATCGTGGCCAGCAACCAGGCCTCCACCGCAACCCCGGCGACCCGCGCTCCCTCGCCTCGCCGCAGCACCCGAGGTAGCGCGGCCGCCTTCGGTTCGGCGATGAGTTCGGCCAGCGGGGCGTCGAGCGCGTTGGCCAAGGCGTAGAGGGTCTCCAGAGTCGGGTTGCCGCCGCCGGCCTCAAGCTGGGTGAGCGTCGCCCGGGCCAGTCCGGCCCGACGAGCGAGCTCCACCGCCGGCAGACCTCGGGATCGCCGCAGCCGGCGCAGGTTGACGGCGAGCGGCGACTGTTCAGCTGACCCCATATCGCCTATTCTAACAGTCAGCATGTCTATTATAGTGGTCATCGAAGGAGGCTCCAGTGGTGGTCAGCAGGTTGCGGCAGATCCCTGGGATCGGGGTCAACGTGGTCGGCGACCGCGCCGACGCGACGGCCGATCCGAGCATGCTTCGCCTCGAGAACCTGGACACCGACCTGCGGCCGCCGGCCATCGCGCTGGAGGCAACGCGTCAGGCGATCGACTCCGACGCGGCGAACAGTTACCTGCCGTTCGAGGGACACCGCGAGCTGCGCGACGCCGCAGCCGCGCACGTGGAACGGCTGAGCGGGCGCCACTGTGACCCTGACCGCGAATGTGCCATCGTCGCCGGCGGGCTCAACGGCATCCTCAACGCGCTGCTAGCCGTCGCCGAACCAGGCTCGGAGGTGGTGCTGTCCGACCCGATCTACGCCGGCCTGGTGAACCGGATTCATCTCGCCGGAGCGATCCCGAGGCACGTCCCAGCGCGGCCGACCCCGGCTGGGTGGCGCACCGACCCCGTCGACCTCGCCGCCGCTGTCGGCCCGCGCACCTCCGCCGTCCTGCTGATGGGACCGGCCATGCCGACCGGCGCGCTCCTCGACCACGACCATCTGGACGCCCTCGCCGACCCGGTGCGGCGGCACGGCGCCTGGGTGATCTACGACGCCGCGATGGAACGCATCCGCTTCGACGACCGCCCGCCGGTCCAGCCGGCCGGGCACGCGGCCTTGTCCGAGCGGGTCATCACCGTCGGCTCGGCGTCCAAGGAACTGCGCATGATCGGATGGCGGGTCGGCTGGGTCGTCGCGCCCGCCGCCATCCTGGCCGACATCGCCCTGGTCGGGATGACCAACGTGGTCTGCCAGGTTGGCATCGCCCAGCAGGCGGTGGCCGCGGCCCTGTCCGCTCCGGACGCCGACTCCGATGTCGCCGCAGCGACCAGGATCTGGCGCGACCGTTGCGAGCTAATCCTGGACGAGTTGGCCGCCTACCCGATGATCCGCCCAGACGGCGGCTGGTCGGTGCTCATGGACACCGCCCCGCTGGGCCTTACTCCGGAGCAGGCCTCCGAGCGATTGTTCGACCTCGGCCGGGTCGCCGCGACTCCCATGACCGGCTGGGGACCTAGCGGTGAGACCTACCTCAGGCTGGTCTTCGCCAACGAGCCAGTCGAGCGCCTGCGCGACCTGCGCATCAGATTCAACGCGGCATTCTGATTACGGCAACGCCGGCCAATTTACTTGATGCGGGTAGATTTACTGCAATGCCACTGTCTCCGCTGCGACCAGGCGACCCGCTGCAGCTGGGAAGCTACGAAGTCCTCGGCCGCCTCGGCGCGGGCGGTCAAGGGGTCGTCTATCTCGGACAGATCCCTGATGGCGACCGGGTCGCGATCAAGGTATTGCACTACGACGTCGATGAGGCCTTCCTGATCAGGGAACTGGCCATGATGCGCCAGGTCGCCTCGTTCTGCACCGCTCGCGTCCTGGACGCCCAGGTCACCGGCAATACCTGGTACATCGTCAGCGAGTACATCGATGGCCGCTCGCTCGCCGATGTCGTTGACCATGACGGGCCAATTACCGGCGGTTCGCTGGAACGGCTCGCGGTCGGAACCGTGACCGCGCTGACCGCGATCCATCAGACCGGGGTCGTGCACCGGGACTTCAAGCCCGCGAACATCTTGCTCGGACCGGACGGGCCCAGGGTCATTGACTTCGGGATCGCTAAGACGCTCGACATGAGCACGAGCGCCGGAGAGATACGCGGTACTCCCGCCTATATGGCGCCCGAGCAGATCAACGGGCAGACGGCCGGGACGGCGGCGGACATGTTCGCCTGGGCCGCCACGATGGGGTACGCGGGAACCGGCCGCAGCCCGTTCGGCTCCGACACGCTGCCCGCGATCATCATGCGAGTGCTGCAGGAACAGCCCGATCTGCACGAACTGACCGGAACGCTGCACGAGATGGCAATGGCCTGCCTGGCCAAGGATCCGGCCGCCCGCCCGACGGCAGCCGAGGTGCTCATCCGCCTCCTAGGCCACGCGCCCGCCGCCCCGATGCAAGCCCTGCGCGAAGGCACCGTCCTGGCGGCCAACATCAACCTGCCGCCCGCGGCCGCCAACCTCCAGCCAGTAGCGCCACCCGCTCTTCAGGCCCCGGCACCGCCATCGCTACAACCATCACCGGCACAACCACCCGCGAGCTACCCGTCGGCCGCCGGCCACCCACCGCCCGCAAGCTACCCGTCGCCAGCAGCGGGCTATCCCCCGACCGGGTCTCCGTCAGGGGCACCGTGGCCGGGCGGCGACCAGCCACCGGTGCCGCCCAGGCGGCGCTCCAGCGCCCTTACGCGCGTTGTGGCCCCGATCGCCGCCGTGGTGATCGTCGCGGTCGGCGCGGTCATCGGACTGGCGCTCACCGGAGCTCTCTCTGGCGCGAAGCACGGATCGGCGCCGACGACGACCCCGATCAGCAGCTCGGTTAGTCCGACTCAGAGGATCCCGAAGCCCACCCCGACCAGACGAGCACGCACCCATGCCAAACCCGCGCCCCGGCCGACCACCCCGGCTCCGGTCCAGGCCACCCCCGCACCCGTCCAGACCAGCCCGCCGCCCGTCCAGACCAGCCCGCCGCCGACCGGCAACGGCCCGATCTCCGAGATCCCGGCCGACCTCGGCGGCCAGTGGTCAGGGATCGGTCACCAGCCCGGAGACGCCCAGACGCCGACTTACACGATCGTGATGTCGCTGTCCGGCGGCGGAACCACCGGCAGCACGTTCTACTCCTCGCTTAGCTGCCATGGGACGCTCACCCTGCTGTCCGGCTCCACGGCGAACTCCGTCCAGTTGCGCGAGCAGATCACCTCGGGCGGCTGCACCACCACCGGCGTGTTCACGGTGCACCTGAAGAACGGCCAGCTGGTCTTCAGCTACGCCCCCGGCGACACCGGACCAGCCTCCTACGGCACCCTGCACAGCTAACCCAACAACCACCACGTTCCGTATGCTTAGGCTGTATGGATGTTCTCTTCATCACGAGTACGGCGGTAGTAACCGCTGACCCGCCGCTCAGCCGCAAGCTCTTCATCGGGGCGCTCGGCCTGCCGCTAGAGGGTGAGGGCGACGGCTACTACTCCAGCGGGAAAATCGCGGGCAGCAAGCACTTCGGCGTCTGGCCGCTGACCGAGGCCGCCCAGGCGTGCTTCGGCACGCCGAACTGGCCCACGGACCGGATCACACCCCAGGCGTCGATCGAGTTCGAGGTCGCCGATGCCGCCGCCGTCGCGGAGGCGGGCGCGGAACTTCAGCGCGCCGGTTATGAACTCCTGCATCCGGCCAGGACGGAGCCGTGGGGACAGACCGTTGCCAGGCTGCTCACCGAAGACGGCCTGATCGTCGGCATTTCCCACGCCCCCGCGCTGCACGAAGGCTAGGTCCTGCCCCGGCGGTGCTCCCGTGAGCAGCACCGTTGCCTCTGCGGTGTTGCTGGGGCGACACCAGGGAGGCCACGGTGCTGCTTGGTCCAGACGACGTCTTGGCGACACGCCAGCGCCCATTAATCAGCGCGCTCTATGTCCGCGCAACCAGGGCTATGTGGTGTGATCCGGAAAGGCGCCCTCACGAGCGACCCGTCGTGCGGCGAGGTCTCGCCGTGGCGGAGCCGCCGGACCGGGGGTCACCGCTACCGTGCCGGTTAGCGGCCCGTGAAGCGGGGGTCGCGGCGCTCGACGAACGCTTTCGCCGCCTCGCGGTGGTCCTCGGTCAGCCCGGTGCGGATGTGGTGGGTGACCTCAAGGTCCAGGCATTCACCGAGTTCGCCGCCGACCGCGCGGTTGAGATTTTCCTTCATGTAGCGGTACGCGATTCGCGGTCCGGCGGCGAGCCGCCGGGCTCGCGCCTTCACCTCGGCGTCGAAGTCGGACGACGGGAACACCGCGTTGACGATCCCAAGGCGCTCGGCGTCGGCCGCCGTCAGCCGGTCGGAGAAGTAGTACAGCTCCTTGGCCTTCGCGCTGCCGACCAGCTGGGTAAGGAACCAGGTGCCGCCGTAGTCGCCGGCGAAGGCGACCTTCGCGAACGCGGTCGTGAGAACCGCGCTGTCGATGGCGTAGCGCAGATCGCAGGCCAGCGCCAGCGACAGGCCCGCGCCGGCGGCCGGACCGCCGATCGCCGCGATCGTCGGTTTAGGCATCTGCCACAGCCGGCCGCTGGTGGCGCGCTGGCGGAGCCGCTGCCGATGAACGGCGTCGTCTAGGCTGCGCTCGCGGTCCGCCGCGGATCTCTGCGCCATCGCCTTCACATCGCCGCCGGCGCAGAAGGCGCCGCCGGCTCCGGTGAGCACGACGCAGCCGACGGCGTCGTCGACCTCGACTTCGGCCAGGACCCGCTCCAGGGCCTTCATCATCGGCTCGGACATCGCGTTCCGCCGGGCCGGCCGGTTCAGCGTCAGGGTGGCGACGCCGTCGTCGTCGATCTCTGCGAGCAGGTCTTCGGTGCCGGTGTCGAGCTGCGTCACGCCGATCCGCCTCCAGGTGTTGCCGCTGTGTTGTCCCGGGGAGACGACCCCCCGGACGCCCCTGAGGCAGAAATGAACCGCACGCCAGCGATCTGGACCGGCGGCCGCTCGGTCTCGGCGGTGAGCCTGACCTCGGTGATGCCTTCGCCGCGACCTGAGGTCACGGGCACGAAGCGCAGGTCCTGCCGAGCCGCCGCGAGTTCGACGGTGATCGTCTCGCCGTCGCGGGCAGGCGCCAGGCCGAGCGCCTGCGCCCAGCGAGCGGCAGCGCCGGCTGGATCGGTGACCTCGACCGTGATTCCGGCGAGGCCGCCGGCGGCGTGCCGAGGGGCCTGCCCGATCCATTCCGGGCCGGCCCAGTGCCACGATTGCGGCGGGTCGGCCCAGTCCAGCGACACGATCGCACCGGGCACGTCTTTAGGGTGCAGGTGAGTGCCGGCCACGTCGGGCAGGTCGGCCGACCAGACCACCCGGATTCCCGCTTCGGCGACTCGGCGTCGGGCCGCCGACAGATCGGGCATCTGGAAGAGCGCCATGTAGCCGCTGTCTCCGCCCCGGCTGGCGAGGTAGCGGCCAGCGGTGGTGACCGGCTCGACCGGAGATACGACTTCGACAAAGGTGTCACCGGCCGCGAACACGGCGTTGGCCAGGCCGAACTGGCCGACCCCGGGATCGGCAAACGGGTCGGCCCAGCCGAAGGTCTCCTGGAATTGCCTGGCCGTAGCGTCGAGATCGGCGGCCACGACCGCGATCTGACGTAGTCGCGGCCCGGCAAGCATGATCAAACAGTACGCCACCCAAAGCCGCGCCATCCAGGACCAATCGATGCGAACTCCCGGAGCGGGCACGCGGACCTGGCTCTCGGCAGCCGGCCTGGCGGCCTTCGCCATCACGCTCACGAGTACCTCGTTCGCGCAGGCCGGAGGGCGTCGGCAACATCGCGTGGTCAGCCGATCCGAGCGGCGGAACCTCGAACGGTACGGGTGCGAGGACTCCGACTGGCCCCGGTCACGGTCAGCTATTCGGAGGACGTCCAATGCACCGCAAAGTTTTCTCCCTCAAAAGGCTTTTCAAGCGGAGAATGCGCCTTCACTGTTTCGCATCCGGGCAACCACGTGCTGACCGCGAGCCGTTCCGGCCAGGAAAGCCTCAGACGTCGCCGTAGTCGTCGTGCCAGCGCCACCACGCGTAGGGCGGGGACTGCGGGTAGCCCTCGGGCGAGTCCTCCCACTCCTCTTGCCGCCCGAGCGCGGTCAGGTCCAGGTAGCTCCAGGTGCCGCCCATCGCCTCATCGCCGCGGTTGTTGATGAAGTAGGTGCGGAAGACCCGGTCGCCGTCCCTGATGAACGTGTTCGTCCCGTGCCACTCATCCACGCCGAAGTCGGCGTCGAACTCGTCGGTCATCGTGTACCAGGGGATGAACTGCCAGCCCATCCGTTCCTTCAGCCGGGCGAGCTCGGGCTGGCCTCCGCGCGAGGCGAACACGAGCGTGGTGTCGCGGGCGTTGAGGTGGATCGGGTTCGCGACCTGATCAGCCACGAGCGAGCAGCCCGGGCAGGCATGTTCCGGCCAGCCGTGCACGCCGGGCTCGAAGAACGCCCGGTATGCAATCAGCTGCCGACGCCCGTCGAAGAGGTCGGGCAGGCTGGCCTTGCCGTTCGGCCCCTCGAAGAGGTAGTCCTTGTCTACTTCGAGCCAGGGCATCCGGCGTCGTTCGGCCGCCAGCGCGTCCTTGGCCCTGGTCACTTCCTTCTCTTTCACCAGCAGCCGCTCTCTGGCCGCTTCCCACTCGGTTGGCGTGACGATTGATGGTGTCTTCATTTGCGATGCCTCCTGCCTGCTTGTGCTGCGTCAACTTCGGTTGAGGTGGTCCTTCAGCGCGTCAAGCTGACCGTCCCAATCGCGGGCGAGTGCGGCTAGGAACTGTTGCGCCACCTGCATTGGAGCCGAGCGGAGCCGGTACCGAACCCGGCGCCGTTCACCCGGCTCGGCGATCACCAGGCCGGCCTCGGAGAGCAAGGCCAGGTGCTTGGCGATCGCCTGCCGCGTGATCGGCAGCCGGTCGGCCAGGTCGGTCGCCGTGGCCGGTCCGCTGGCCGCCAGCTCCGCCAGGATGGCGCGCCGGCTCGGGTCGGCCAAAGCGACGAAGACCTGCTCGGCAATCGCCTCGATATCAGGCGACATGGTCAGGCGGCGTCGAGGTATTCGACCAGCTCGCCCAGCTCCTTGGCCCAGCCATCGGTGTTGCCGTCAAACGCCTTGCGGAAGGCGTCCTCGGACAGCTGCGCGAACCCGGTCTCGACCACCGTCAGCCGCGTGCCGCCCGCGCCGGCCGGCTCCAGCGTGAACTCGACGTAGGTGCGGCGCGGGTCATCTTCGGGAAGCCCGTAGATGTGCCAGGTGAAGCCGAACACATTCGGCTCCTCTACTCGCTCTACCCGCATATCCGCGGTGTGACCGCCGCTCCACGTCATGCTGGCCGATCCGCCCGGGCGAAGATCGATCTTCGCCTCGTTGCCGAACCAGCTGCCCAGGCCCTCAGCCGTGGTCAGTGCCGCCCACACCTTGGCGGGCGGATGCGCGACCTCGACGGTCCGCTCGATGCGATCAGGGAATCCCACGAGAACCTCCACAAGTAGCAACTGAACAGTTGCGACTGTATAGCAACCTAGAAGTTGCGTCAAGCGGAGTGGGGCGTCGGATCCATGGGCTCACCGACTACATCGACACCGAGTTGATCACCAGCCCTCTTCGGCGCGCGGGCCTGAGTCACGGAGTCCCCAATCGCATCACCGACCACATTCGGTCGTTCGGGATCAATTTCCCGTCCGGGTGAATCTGCGGATTCACCGGGTTTTTCACGGGTGAATGTACAGATTCATCGGGTTGACCTTGGCGCCGATGAAAACGCACCAGTATCTCCGGCCTCATTGGCACCAGGAGCCGCATTTCCCCGTGCTGCGCAGTAGGTACCGGGGGGGTGCGGCGCTTGCAGCTACCGATTCCCAGCCACGGGTTCAGGACCACGTATCAAGGCGGGAGGTGCGCGAGTTTTGGCGCAATCGTCGGCACCCCGGTGTTGAATTTGGCTGAATAAGTAAGCGTCGGCGACTGCAGCGCTGCCCCTGCTACGCCGAAGGCGGGGAGCTTGCTTTCAGGTGGGTGTCGAAGAAGGCGACGATGCGGCCTCTGGCATCGCGGGCGGCCTCTTCGTTGTAGCCCGCTCCTGGCAGCAATTTCGCCACGACCGACATCATGGGTGACAGTTTCTCGCTGGTGTTCACGTGGTCGTTGAGGAATCCGTGCCCGGCGCTCGGATACTCCTTGACGTCGTGCTCGACTCCGTTGGTGGTCAGGGAAGCGTCCAGGCGGGCGGCCGCGCCGCGCAGGATCGGGTCCTTGGCGCCGAACGAGCCCACGATCGGACACGACCCGGCCAGGGCACTGGCCGTGTAGGCACTCTTGGTAGCGCTGCCGTAGTTGACGCTCGAGGCGGCGAAACCGTGGCCAGGGGCGGCAACCAGCGCGAGTCCTCCGCCCATGCAGAAACCGATCACCCCGACGGTGCCGGTGCAGTCCTCGCGGCCTGCCAGCCAAGTTCTGGCGGCGTCGATGTCGTCGAAGGTCTTGCCGCGCCCGGACCGGGCGTCCCGAAATACCGAGACCATGCAGGCCACCTGGTTGCGCCCGCGGAACAGGTCGGGCACGACCGCCAGGTAGCCCTCGCTGGCTAGCCAGTCGGCCTGGGACCGGACGTCGCTGGTCATCCCGAACGCGTCGTAGATCACCACGACCCCGGGCCAGGGGCCTGGCCGACCGTCCGGCGTGGCCAGATATGCCGGGAGGTTGCCGGCCGGGGCCGAAATCGCCTGCATCGTCATGGCGCAAGCTTCGCACGAACCGGGTCGTGCGGGACCGCACCCCAGACAACCCGCCCCTGCGAGGAACCACGGGGAAAGTTCGTTGTTGCGCCGGCCACGACGAACTTTCCCCGTGGTGCTGGCCTCCCACGGCCATTGCCCCGGACGCCGCCAGCGGACGGCGCCAGCGGACGGCGCCAGCGGCTCGGCATCCGCCGGCTAGGCGTTCTCACTCGGCCGTTCCGCCCACAATTGTTCCTGGGGTCCCCGTCCGGCCTGAAGAAGGAAGTGCCTGGGATGAAGATCAAGTGGGCAGCGCTTGGCTGGATGCTGATCGGCGCCGTGATCGCGAGCGCGTCAGCGTACGGATACGCCGTGATCAGCGCCCACGTACCGGGCAAGGTCATCTGCGCGGCCAACCCGTGCAAGATCCAGATGAGCCGCAATGGCTCGGCCGGGCTCGTGATCCAAGACGTCGCCGGGCCGCGCAACGAGAATCCGTTCCTGATCATCGATCCCCATGGCCTGGCTGAGTTCTGGCAGAACACGGCCGGCGCCTACGAGGGCCCGAAGGGCGAGATCTGCACCACGAACCGGAACCTCGGCCCCATCGCCTGCCTGGGCAGCAACGGGCAGACCGGCTGGGTCAGCATCGGCAACCAGGTCCTGGACGCGGCCGACATCGCCTGGCTGCACCAGGCCGAGGCCGCCGCCGGCCAAAGCTCACCCCCGCCACCAGGCTCCCAGCACTCCGGCTGACGCCGTCCGTGACGCCTGAGCTACCCGGTGCGACCCGCCAGAGCCCGCCACGCCCTAGCAGGGGCTCCCTGAGGCCGTAGCTTCCCAAGACGGAACAACACCAGGCGGGCACCGGTGCGGCCAGAACAACACCTGCGGGGCACCCAGCCATGTGGGCGCTAACAACAACTCCGACTGCCACCTGACGACGTCCATACCGGGAAAAACTACGTCTAGACCGGGCTACAACCGCGAGTTATGTTAGCGCTAACAAATCCTCAAAACGGGACGGAGAGATCACTTTATGACCATCCTGTCGCGTCCTTTACGCCTGCCACGAACCGCGTGCCTGCCACGAACCGCGCGCCTGCCACGAACCGCGCGGCTGCCACGAACCGCGCGCTGGCCGGCTTACCTACCGCTCGCCGCTGCCTGCCTGGGCCTCGCGGTCGGCCAGGTCACCGGAGCGGCCCCCGCCCGCGCCGCCGGCACGGGCCCCTGCGACATCTTCGCCGCCGCCAACACGCCCTGCGTCGCCGCGCACAGCACGGTCAGGGCTCTCTTCGGCGCCTACGGCGGCCCGCTGTACCAGATCAGGCGCGCCTCGGACGGCACCACCACGAACATCAACACGCTGAGCGCCGGCGGTTTCGCCAACGCCGCCGCGCAGAACTCGTTCTGCGCCGGCACGTCCTGCACCATCACCGAGATCTTCGACCAGACCGCTAACCACAACAACCTCACGGTCCAGGGTCCAGGCGGCAACGGCGGCCAGGACGTCGCGGCTAACGCGATGGCGCTTCCCGTCAACGTCGGCGGTCACCAGGTCTACGGCGTCTACGTCTCACCCGGCGTCGGATACCGGAACAACGCGACGCTGCACATACCGACCGGGGCCGCACCGCAGGACGCCTACATGGTGGCGAGCGGCCAGCACGTGAACGGCGGCTGCTGCTTCGACTACGGCAACGCCGAGACCAGCGGTCGCGACACGGGCAACGGCCACATGGACGCGATCAACTTCGGCACCGAATGCTGGTTCCCGCCGTGTACCGGCGGCGGCCCCTGGGTCCAGGCTGACCTGGAGAACGGCCTGTTCGCCGGGGCCAACGGCAACAACCCGACCAACACCGGCGTAGTCAACGACACGTTCGTCACCGCCCTGCTGAAGAACAACGGAACCACGACCTACGCGATCAAGGGAGGCAATGCCCAGTCGGGCGGCCTCACATCCTTCTGGAATGGCGCCCTGCCCAACATCGGCGGATACACCCCCATGCACCAGGAGGGCGCCATCATCCTCGGCACCGGCGGCGACAACAGCAACAGTTCGGCCGGCTCCTTCTTCGAGGGGGTGATGACGGCCGGCGCCCCGTCGGATGCCACCGACACCTCGGTCCAGAACAACATCGTGGCCGCCGGCTACAACCTGCAGGCCGCCGGGTCGTCCGGGCTCGTCGTAGCCGGCGACAAGAGCACCGTCTGCATGGACAACAACAACGCCAGCCCGACTCCGGGCAACAAGGTCCAGATGTGGGCCTGCGACGGCAACGCCGGCGCGCAAAACTGGACGATGGCATCCAACGGCACCATCCAGATCGACGGTGGCTGCCTGGATATCACCGGCAAGTCGACGGCCAACAACACCCTGATCGAATGGTGGACCTGCAACGGCGGCACCAACCAGGTCTGGACGGCCACCCACGGCGAGCTGGTCAACCCGGTCTCAGGCAAGTGCCTGGACGATCCGGGCTCGAATACCGCCAACGGCACGCAACTCATCCTGTTCACCTGCAACGGCGGCGCCAATCAGCAATGGACGACGCCGGCCCCGTGACGCCTGGCTGACCGAAGAGTAGAACCAAAAGAAGAGTCCCTGACGAAATAGACCTCAAAACGGAGAGGCAAGACGATGAGCGCTGGCTGGCGAGGAACCCTAAAACCCTTAGCAACGGTCACCACGGCCCTCGCCGCCACGCTCGCGCTGGTGACGCTTTCGGCGCAGGAAGCGCAAGCAGCCACCACGACGATCACGGTGAACGGCACCGGCACCGGCCGCGTCTTCAACGGGATCGGCGCGATCAGCGGAGGCGGCGGCAACACCCGCCTCCTCACCGACTACCCGGCCGCTCAGCAGTCCCAGATCCTGGACTACCTGTTCAAGCCGGGCTACGGCGCCGCCCTGCAGATACTGAAGGTCGAGATCGGCGGCGACACGAACTCCACCGACGGCTCAGAGTCCAGCCACGAACACACCTCGGGGAACATCGACTGCAACACCGGCTACGAGTGGTGGCTGATGCAGCAGGCGCAGACCCGCAATCCGAACATCAAGTTCTACGGCCTCGCCTGGGGCGCCCCCGGCTGGATCGGCGGCGGCACGTTCTTCTCGACCGACATGATCAACTACATCGTCAACTGGCTGAACTGCGCCAAGTCCAAGGGCCTCGTGATCAGCTACCTAGGCGGCTGGAACGAGCGCGGCTACAACATCTCCTGGTACGAGCAGCTCAGATCCACGCTCAACAGCAACGGCTACAGCGCCGTGCAGATAGTAGGTGACGACACCAACTGGAACATCGCCAACGACCTGGTGAGCAACAGCGCCTTCTCCAACGCGGTCCAGATCGTCGGCGCCCACTACCCCTGCGGTTACTTGTCCAGCGAATCAAACTGCCCGAGCACGGCGAACGCCGTCGCGACCGGCAAGCCGCTGTTTGCCAGTGAGAACGGCTCCCAGGACTTCAACGCCGGCGCCGCCGCGATGGCCCGCGCCGATAACCGGGACTACATCGACGGCAAGATGACCGGGACGATCAACTGGCCGATCGTCGCCGCGATCTACCCGGACCTGCCGTTCAACACCGACGGCCTGATCGTGGCCAACCAGCCGTGGTCCGGCAGCTACTCGGTCGGCAAGCAGGCCTGGGTGACCGCGCAGACCACCCAGTTCACCGCGCCCGGCTGGTCCTACCTCGACTCGGCCACCGGCTACCTGCAGGGCAACCGGGCCGACGGCAGCTACGTGAGCTTGAAATCGACCAACGGCACCGACTGGAGCTCGATCATCGAGACGATGGACGCGACCGTCGCGCAGACCGTGACCTTCAACGTCACCGGTGGCCTGTCGACGGGCACCGTCCACGTCTGGTCTACCAACGTCAGCTCGGCCAGCCCAAGCACGTGGTTCGTACACTCCAGCGACATCACGCCAGCCAGCGGCACCTTCTCCTTCACGGCCCAGCCCGGCATGGTGTACTCCCTGACCACGACGACCGGCCAGGGCAAGGGCACCGCCGCGAGCCCGGCCCCTGGCACCCTCACGCTGCCCTTCTCTGACAACTTCGACACCGACGCCGTCGACCAGCAGCCGAGACTGCTATCCCAGATGCAGGGCACTTTCGAGGTCGAAAACTGCGCCGGCGGCCACACCGGCCGCTGCCTGCAGCAGCAGGCCGCGACAAAGCCGATCGAGTGGGACAACAACGCCAACCCGTACACGATCGGCGGCAACCTGTCCTGGGCCAACTACACGGTTTCGGCCGACGTGCTGCTCCAGCAAGCCGGCGCGGTCCAGTTGCTAGGCCGGGTCGGCACCCAGACCGGCTTCTCCCCGGCCGACATCAACGCCTACTACTTCCAGGTCTCCAACACCGGAGCCTGGTCAATCTTCCGCAACAACACCAGCGGCACGATCACCACGCTCGCCAGCGGTACGAGGACGGCGCTCGGCACCGGCACCTGGCATCACCTGTCCATGACGCTCAACGGCTCAACCATCAGCGGCGCGATCGACGGCACGACCGTAGGGACCGTCACCGACACCACGTTCCACGGCGGAATGATCGGCCTCGGGGAGAACGGCTACCAGACCGATCAGTTCGACAACCTGAGCGTGGCGCTAGCCGGCTCGACCACCCCGACCGGCCCGATCGTGGCCGGCGACAACATGGCCAAGTGCGTCGATGACAACTCAGGCTCCACCGCCAACGGCACCAAAATCGAAATGTGGGACTGCAACAACACCGGCGCCCAGAACTTCACGATGAACTCGAACGGGACCATCGGGTTCGGCGGCTCCTGCCTGGACATCACCGGCGCGGCCACCGCCAACGGCACCCTGGTCGAGCTGTGGACCTGCAACGGGGGCGCCAACCAGCAGTGGCTGCCAGTGAACGGCCTGCTGGTCAACCCGGTCTCGGGCCGATGCCTCGATGACCCGGCGTTCACCACCACCAACGGCACTCAACTCGACATCTGGGACTGCAACGGCGGCTCGAACCAGCAGTGGGCGGTGCCTTAACCGCCACCGCACATGAGCCGGTAACCGTCGGAGCTCGGATTGCCGGGACTCCCCCGCGCCGGACCGGCGGACCCATGGTGCGTAGTGGCGGGATGGGCCAGCAGGTTGGTGTCCCGCCACACCAGCACCGTGAAGCCGTCGAAATGGTACGTCGCCGAGGGGGCTCCGTAGTGGGCAAAGAGGCGCCGGGGAAGCGCCGAAACGCACGGATTCATGATCGCGAACGTGGCGTCGTGCGCTCGCGGGCCATACCAGGGTGCCTTGGTATTCCACCGCTCCTGTACCAGGCCGCCGTTGGGTGACAGCCGCACGTCTCGGACTCTTACCCGGTCCCCGTCATACAACGTGACACCATTACTCGTATACCAGGTAACAGACAAACCATAAGTCAAATGCTTTTTAAGGAGAAAGCTTGCCAGTGGTTTGGCCGGGCTTGGAAAGGCCGGCACTGAGTCGTAGGCAGCCAGCGAAAGCCCGAACACGGCGAGCACGGCCGCGAGCGCCGACGCCAGCTTCAACTCGAACACGCGGGTTGCCAGCATGCGCCCGGCCAGCACGGCCCCGATCGGCAGCAGGCCCACCGTCTCCCTGGCGCCGGTCCTGAACCCGAAGATAAACGCCGCCAGCAACACCAGGAACGATACGGTCACGATCTGCATCGCGGGGGTTGATAGGGGGTCGTCCCCCTTGGCGTGCACCGCAAGGTCGTCGGTGGCGAAGACCAGTCGGACCGCGCGGACGACGGCCCACGCGACGAGCGCGACCGCGACCAGGTGAGCGATCGGGATCGCAGCGCCGCCGGGGGACATGCCGAAGAAGTCAGCGCCGAACAAGACCAGCAGGCTGTGCAGCTTGAGCCAGAAGGTGGCCATCATCCCGTTGATCGTGATGAGCTTCGCCGATGCCGGGTTGACCACGAATCCGCCCAGCGACCGAATCACGGTCAGGGCACCGGCCGTGGCCACGATCGAAGCCAGCGCCCCGGCTCCCATCATCAGGTCGAACCGCTGTCCAGCCAGCGGTCCGCGCCTACGGTACATGCGCACCAAGCAAACGAGAACGATCGGGAGCGCGCCCTCGTAGATCGCGGTCGAGTCGGCGATCTCCACCCAGGTCAGCAGCACCGCGACCGCGATCGGCAGCCACCATCTAGGTCGAAGCGCTGCAGGACGCCAATACAGCCGGTCGATCATCAGCCAGATCAGCACCAGCGGCACCTGGGTGCCGGTGTGGTCGGGGGCCGACAGCAATACCCAGGCCGTTGAGTACACCCGCGCGACGAGAATCTGCCCGATCGGCGGAGCCACCATGATGCCGACCGTGATAATCACCCGGACGATCGCTTCCCGGCCGGTCGCCTTGCCTTTCGCGAGGATCGCCGACAGCACCACGAGCAGCGCGTAGGTCATCGCCGCCGCGATATGCACGACATCAGGGTTCAGCCCGCGCACAAATTCGATCAGCATGTACTGCGGCACTTCTGTGGTGTAAAACGACACGTCGCTCAGCACCCAGCCGTGCAGCAGGACGTTGCCGTGCAGCATGTCCCAGGCCTGCAGCGCCTGGGACGAGCCGTCGGCGAAGATCGGCAGCTTAGACGCTTCAGTTAAATAGCTAAAAAACAACAGCACGCCGAGCCCGGTAAAGGCACAAGGCTGAATCCATCGTGATCGGAGCCAGGATCGGCTGGTGCCGTCATGTCCCCCGAATGGCTGGGTTTCTACCGATTCAAGCTCGCGAACCGTCATTCCGTCCCCTCGGCCATTGCGAAGCCTTTACCTAACAGACGCACTGCGGGTTCGGAACGTTGCTAAGAGCCAGAAAGTCGATATTTGTCGGAGACCTAGCTGAATATCAGCTGATAACTAGCCGCACATGACCTGGTAGGCGGCATAGTTCGGGTGACGCGGACCGTGCAGTGCCGGCTGGCCGCCCTGGTGGCTGGTGCCCGACTGCCGCACGGGCTGACTGGCCAGCAAGTTCGTGCCCCGCCACACCAGCACGGTGAAGTCGTCGACGCGGTACGCGGCCGTCGGCGGACCGAACTCGGTGTAGAGGCGGGCGGGAATCACCGAGGAGCACGGATTGGTGACCACGAACATCGCGTCGTGCAACTTAGGCGAGTACCACGGCGCGTCGGTGTTCCAGCGCAGCCGGACCAGGTTGTCGTGGCGCGAGAATCGCACGTCCCTGACCTTCACCTGGCCGTCGCTGTACAGCGTGACGGCGTTGCTCGCGTACCAGGAAGCCGACAGGCCATAGGTCAGGTGATGAGCAACCAGCCAGGACGCCAGCGGCCGGTCGGGACTCGGCAGGGCCGGCTTCACGACGTCGCGGGCAAGCGTCAGCCCGCAGAAGGCGAGCACGGCCGCCAGAATCGGCACCAGCCTCACCTCGAACACCCGCGTCGCGAGCATGCGGCCCGCCAGCACGGCGCCGAGCGGCAACAGGCCCACCGCCTCCCTGGCGCCAGTGTGGTACCCGAAGAAGAACGCGGCTAGCAGCACCAGGAACGACATGGTCAGTATCTGCATTGTGCGGGTTGACAGGGGGTCGTCCCCCTTGGCCAGCACTGCGAGGTCGTTCTCGGCGAACACCTGCCGGACCGCGCGGGCTACACCCCAGACCACCAGCGCCACCGCGACCAGGTGGGCGAAAGGTATCAGCGCGTTCTTGGCCGGTATGCCGAAGAAGTCGGCGCCGAACAAGACCAGGAGGTTGTGCAGCTTCGCCCAGAAGGTGACCGTCATCCCGTTGATAGTGATCAGCACCGGCGAGGCCGGGTGGACGACGAAACCGCCGACCGACCGGATCACGTTCAGGGCGCCCATCGCGAAGCCGACCGAGGCGAGCGCTCCGACCGCCAGGGCGAGGTCGGGCCACTGCTCGGCCAGCGGGCCGCCCCTTCGGGGGGTTCCGGGGGGTCCCGCCCGCTTCGCCCCCCGCCCGCCACCCGAGCTGCCCCGCCGGTAGATGCGCACCAGGCAGACCAGCACGATCGGCAGCGCGCCCTCATAGATCGCGGTCGGGTCGGCAACCTCGACCCAGGCCAGCAGCGCCAGGACCGCGACCGGCAGCCACCATTGCTGTCGAAGCCGCTCAAGACGGAACTTGTCGAGCATCAGCCACAGCAGGACGAGAGGCACCTGCGTGCCGGTGTGGTCCGGCGCCGACAGCAAGACCCAGGCCGACGAATAGCCGCGCGAGTGCAGGATCCGCCCGAACGGCGGCGCGAACATGATGCCGACCGTGATCAGCACCCGGACCCACGCCTCCCGGCCGGTCGCCTTGCCTTTCGCGAGCACCGCCGACAGCACGACGAGCAGCGAGTAGGTCATCGCGGCCGCGATGTGCACCACGTCGGCGTGCAGCCCGCGCACCAGCTCGATCAGCATGTACTGCGGCAGCTCGGTCGTGTAGAACGACACGTCGCTCAGCACCCAGCCGTGCAGCAGCACGTTGCCGTGCAGCATGTCCCAGGCCTGCATTGCCTGCGACGAGCCGTCCGCGAAGATCGGCAGTTCCGACGCCTGCGCCAGGTAGGCGAAGAACAGCAGCACGCCGAGCCCAGTGAAGGCACAAGGCATCGACCATCGGGAGCGGAGCCACGATCGGCGTCCGCCGTTGTCTTCCCCCCCGACAGGCTGGGCCTCCTTCGGCTCAACCTCGCATACCGTCATTCCGCCACCTCATCCAGTTACGTTGGCGACTCGCCTAATCAGACGCGCGACCGCGGCGGAGCGTTTACAAAGGGGCGGATGCTGATATCTGATGTTTGCTCACCGGCCGAGGACAACGCCTTCCGGCGCGCCCAGCTCGACCTGGGGCAGGCGATCATGGCGATCACCCTGGCCGCGGCCGACCTCGGGATCGGGAGCTGCCACGCCGGCGTCCAGGATGTGGACCGGGCCCGCGAACTGCTGGGATTTCCGGCCGACCGGAACTGGGCGTTCCTGATCTCACTCGGCTATCCGGCTGACCGGCCGCTGCGCCCGGTCAGGAAACCAGACCGCCGCCCCTTCGACGATGTCGTCCATCGCGGTCATTGGTAATGGCTGGTTCGGCGATACTGGGCTCAGCCCTCGAATAGGAGTAACGATGAGGATCAGGATGGGTTTGGGGATCAGCCCGGTACAGCTTCTTGGCGGCGGGGCGTTGCTCCTGGTGCTCGACCGCGCGGTCAAGCACCAGCGAAACTGCGCCGATTGCGCCGGACGGGACTTCGTGGCGATCACACTTAACGTGCCGCACCTGATGACCACGCCGGTCCCCGCGAGCCAGCAAGACAGTTGAGACGGAGCACGCAGATGAGCGTTGAAAGCGGATCGAACGAAGTGGAAGCGGCGGCGCCTGGCGCCGCGACCAGCCCGTTCGCTTACAACGCCCAGCGTGCGGGCGAAATCGAGAGCCGGTGGCAGCGGCGCTGGGCCGACCAGGGCACGTTCGAATCGCCGAATCCAGTCGGGCCGCTGAGCGCCGGATTCGACAAGGTAGAAGGCCGGCGCAAATTTTTCATCCTGGATATGTTTCCCTACCCGAGCGGGAGCGGCCTGCATGTCGGCCATCCGCTTGGATATATCGGCACCGACGTCCTGGCGCGTTACCTGCGGATGACCGGGCATCATGTGCTGCACACGTTCGGATATGACGCGTTCGGGCTGCCGGCGGAGCAGTATGCGATCGAGACCGGCCAGCATCCGGCGATCACGACGCAGAACAACATCGACAACATGCGCGAGCAGCTACGGCGGCTCGGGCTCGGACACGACACCAGGCGAGAGGTCGCGACCGCCGATCCGTCGTTCTACCGCTGGACGCAGTGGATCTTCCTGCAGCTCTTCAACAGCTGGTACGACGAGGCGGCGGACCGGGCCCGGCCCATCAGCGAGCTGGTCGGGGAGCTGGCGGCCGGCCAGAGACCCGTGCCGGGCGGTGAGTCGTGGGACGAGCTGTCGGCTGTGCAGCGGCGTCAGGTCGTTGACGGGTTCCGGCTGGCGTACATCTCCTCGGAGATGGTGAATTGGTGCCCGGGGCTCGGGACCGTGCTCGCCAACGAAGAGGTCACGGCCGAAGGGCGCAGCGACGTCGGCAATCACCTCGTCTACCGGCGGCCGCTGCGGCAGTGGATGCTGCGGATCACGGCGTACGCCGAGCGGCTGCTGGCCGACCTCGATGCGCTGGACTGGCCCGAGTCGATCAAGCAGCTGCAGCGCAACTGGATCGGCCAGGGTGACGGAGCCAGGATCGACCTGGCCAAGGCCGGGGACCCGGGGACCGTGCTGACGGTGTTCACCACCCGGCCGGACACGCTCGCCGGGGCGACGTACGTGGTGCTCGCTCCTGAGCACCCGCTGGTGGACAAGCTGACGGCCGCCTCGTCCAAGGAAGCAGTCGACACCTACCGGAATCAGGCCGCGCAGGTGAGCGATCGCCAGCGCACGGCCGCCGCCGGGGCCAAGACCGGCGTGTTCACCGGGTGCCATGTGGTCAACCCGGCCAACGGCGAGGCTATCGGAGTCTACGTCGCCGACTACATCCTGATGGGGTACGGCACCGGCGCGATCATGGCCGTGCCCGCGCATGACCAGCGTGACTTCGAGTTCGCCAGGAAGTTCGGGCTGGAGATCCGCGCGGTGCTCGAACCGGCATCAGAATGGCTGGCCTCGCGGGGGCTAGCCGAGGGCGCCCCGGCTGACACCTGGCCGGAGTCCTACGCCGACGAAGGCGAGTACCTGCCCCCGTCCGGCGGAGCGTTCGTCGACTTCACCGGAATGACCGAGCAGGCGGCGATCACCGCGACGATCGAATGGCTGGCCGAGCGCGACCTCGGCGGCGCCGCCCGGTTCTACCGGCTGCGGGACTGGCTGTTCTCGCGGCAACGGTACTGGGGCGAGCCGTTCCCGATCGTGTATGACCAGCATGACCTGCCCGTCGCGCTGCCAGACGACCAGCTGCCGGTGCTGCTGCCGGAGATGACCGAGTTCCGGCCTGCCGCGGGGGATTCCGGGGGGTCTTCCCCCCGGGCCAGCACCGAAGGTTCTGAGGCGGCTGAGCCGGTGCCGCCGCTATCTCGGGTGGCGGGCTGGTCCGAGGTGGAACTGGACCTGGGCGAAGGCCCGCAGCGCTACCGGCGCGAGCTGAACACGATGCCGCAATGGGCGGGGTCGTGCTGGTACTACCTGCGCTACCTGGACCCGACTAACGACCAGCGCTTCGCGGATCCGGTGGTCGAGCGGTACTGGATGGCCGGGCCGGACGGCGGCGAGACTCTGCTCGCCGGAGATGGCGGGGTCGACCTGTATGTCGGCGGGGTCGAGCACGCGGTACTGCATCTGCTGTACGCGAGGTTCTGGCACAAGGTCTTGTTCGACCTCGGCCAGGTTTCGACCAGGGAGCCGTTCTTCCGGCTCTACAACCAGGGCTACATCCTCGCTGACGCCTTCACCGACAGTCGCGGGCTGTACGTCCCGGCCGCCGAGGTGACGGCCGGCGGCGGCGGCCGCCCGTCCTACCGCGGCGAGCCGGTGACCCGGCGGGCGGGCAAGATGGGCAAGAGCCTGAAGAACGGCGTCAGCCCGGACGACATCTACGCCCAGTACGGCGCGGACACGCTGCGGATCTACGAGATGTTCATGGGGCCGCTGAACGTCGACCGGCCCTGGCGGACCAATGACATCGTCGGCGCCTACCGCTTCCTGCAGCGACTGTGGCGCTGCATCGTCGACGAGGAAACCGGCGCGGTCACGGTGAGCGACGTCCCGCTGGACGAGGACACCACCCGGCTGCTGCACGCGACGATCGTCTCGGTGCGCGAGGACCTCGAGGGGCTGCGGTTCAACACGGCGGTGGCCGAGCTGATGAAGCTGACCTCGAATGCGGCCGGGATCGCCAGGGAGCAGGGGTCGATTCCCCGGCAGCTCGCCGAGCCGCTGGCGCTGATGGTCGCGCCGCTCGCGCCGCATGTTGCCGAGGAACTGTGGGGCAAGCTCGGACACGGCGAGTCCCTGGCGTATCAGGCGTTCCCCGAGGCTGATGAGTCCGCGCTGCAGGTGACGACCGTGGAGATCCCCGTCCAGGTCAACGGCAAGGTCAGGTTCGTGGTCAGCGTCCCGGCGCGGGCCGACCAGGCCGAGACCGAGCGCCTGCTCAGGGCCGACGCCCAGTTCGCCGCCGCCACGTCGGGAGTCGTCGTCGACCGGGTAATCATCGTCCCCGGCCGAATAATCAGCCTGGTCGTCCGCCCCAGCTAGCCGAGGCCGACCATCTCGGCAGCGTAAGTCCGCTCACCCTCGCCCGCCCTCACCCGCGCCCGGCCCTCACCCTCGCCCGCCCTCACCCTGCTCGCG
>DATNFM010000336.1:0-2651 GCA_035606435.1 Streptosporangiaceae bacterium
GCCCTCGTACTCGGACTGGTAGGGCGTGAGCATCGCGTTCGGGGTGGTGGCACACACCTCGGAGTCGGAGACGTATAGCGATATCGGCTCGCCGCTCGCCCCATCCGGACTCGTCCACCAGCCGAGAGTGATCTCGTCATCGATCAGGTCATTGAGCTGGTAGTCATCGTGGTCGCCGTTCTGGTCCCCGGAGTCGTCCTCCTCCTCGTCTCCGTACTCGCCGTAATAGTCGTAGCCGTGCCACGGGTCGCTGTCGGACGGCCAGGCATCCCATGTCTCCTTCACCTCGGCCAGCGCCAGCACCGCCTCGCACCCGGCCCGCTCCGCGGCGGCGCGCATCAGCGCGGCGCGCTCTGCGTCGGCGCCTTTGAGCCGATTCCAGCTCAGGCCCCGCTGGGTGTACTCGTGGTCGAGCAGGTAGACGAGCCGGTTCGGCGGGTCCAGGTCGGCGCGGCCGTAGTGTCGCACGGCGTGCGTGGTGAAATGCTCCGTGAGGCAACGCGCCAAGTCGACGGTCGGCCCGGCTTCCCGCGTGTCGGTCCCGCCGTCCGCGAGCAGGTTGAGCGTCAGTGTCACTCGGTGCCCGGACTTGACGGGCTTGACCTCGTGACGGCAGTCGGCGTAGAACGCGACGAAGGACAGATGCTCCTTCGACGCCCGGTACGTGACGCTCTCGCCGCAGTGCTCGACGGCCAGTTCCCCGCCCGTGTGCGCCGAAGGCAGCGACACGACCAGCGTGCCCACCATTGCGTCGTCCTTTTCCGAATCCTGATGCGGCAGGAAGAACTGCCCTTTGCCGTACACCAGCATCGCGTGCAGCTCGGCCTGCAGCTTCGTCGTGGGCGGCAGCCCCAGCTCGTCCCGGACGCCGTCCAGCACGGCGGCGAGCGTTGCCTCCCAGGCGTGGCCGCCCAGCGTCACGTGGTCGGGCGTGATTTCCCAGGTGTCACGCACGCTTGTGTCGGTCAGTGTCTGCTCCCCGCGCCCGAACTTCGCCGGCTGCGCCACCGCGATCAGCTTCTTCGCGAGCGGGGCGCGCACCGGGGTCAGCATGGTCCCGACGCCATCGACCTCGACCTGCAGCGCGTCCGCCGGTGTCAGGATCTGCGCGCTGAACGCCCCCGGCGCCTCCGCGTCGTCAAGCAGCTTGGCCAGCCGTTCCCGTGCCGTGCGACCCATGAACCCTCCCAGATCGGCTGCTCCACGGCAGCGACTGTACCGCCGGCCACCGCGCGCCGCTGCCCGCTGCCCAGCCCCGCCGCAGGCTGGGTTAAGCCGTTCGTCCTCCTCAAGCGTCGTCCGGCAAGGCGCTCTAGCCGGGGCAACCTCGTTTCATTGCAGCGACCTGCGGGCCCAGCCCGCCCGGTACAGGGCGAGCAGATTCGCGACGCGCTTGGCGAGCCCAGCCTCATTACGAATCTCCCACCGGAGCCCTGGCCGCGTCGCCGGGCAGACGTGCTCTCCCGGCCACACGAGCCTGGGCTTCTCCGACCCGCGCTGCGGCTGACCAGTCAGCGTTGGGACAGCTCCGCTGCCGTGTTACTGGATGACAAGCTGAAGCGTCCAATGTTCGTACTTATCTTTTCTCGTCAGCGCGTGAGCGGAAAGTGCGGCTAGAGCCTTTACGCGGATACCGGTTACTGGCTTACCGCAGCGGCCAAGTTGCGGCTGGCTGCGGTCGGCCCCTAAAGTTAAGCTGTCCCTTAAATCAGGAGGCGCGTGTGGCCTGGGCCGTGAAGGTCACCGACGAATACGCCGCGTGGTTCACTGCCTTGATCAAGCAGGATCTGGACTCGGCGACCCAGGTGGCGCAGGCCGTCGCCGCGCTCCGCGAAGAAGGCCCGACGCTGGGCCGACCGCTGGTGGACCGGCTCAAGGCCACGAAGATCCACCATCTCAAAGAGCTGCGGCCCGGGTCGAAGGGACGGTCGGAGATCAGGATTATCTTCGCCTTTGACCCCACCCGGTCAGCGCTGCTACTCCTGGGCGGCGACAAGGCAGGCAACTGGGCACGCTGGTACCGGGACAACATCCCGCTGGCCGAACGGCTCTACATCGACTACACCGCTGACGAAGAGGAATGACCATGCCGAAGCGGACCCCGCAGGACTGGGAACCCCTGGAACAAGAACTCCACGCGGCCGGCGTCTCCGCCGAGGAAATTCAGGCGGGAGCGCGCAGATTGCTCGCCGAGAACCGGGGGCACCAGCTCGCCGAGACCCGTAAGCAGCTCGGCCTCGCGCAGAAGGACATCGCCGCGGCGCTCGGGGTGAGTATCGCCCGTATCTCCCAGATCGAGCATGGCGAGGTGGCCTCCTTCGAGGTCATCGCCCGCTACGTCGAAGCGCTCGGCGGCCGCCTGGACCTGGTCGCCGACTTCGGCGACCGCACCGTGCGGCTACCGGTCAGTGACACCACAGCCACCGCCGCTTGAGAACTGTGTCATCCAGGCCAGGAATCGTTCTCGGCACGTCGGAAGTCAGTGACAAACCAAGTGACAACGCCCCCAAACTAGGGCAGACGATGCCGGACCCAGTCAGACAAGATCGTTGCCCTGACGTGCCGTAACACGATCCAGCGGGACGCGGCCAGACGGTGTCGGGCTGCATGGTAAGGAGAAGGTCTACGGTTCGATTCCGTAACGGGGCTCC
>DATNFM010000337.1:0-44439 GCA_035606435.1 Streptosporangiaceae bacterium
TCGACCACGTCCCGAAGGCCGTCCTGGCCGCCTGGACGGCGACGTCGACATCGGCCTCGTGGCCGGCTGGGACTCGGTCGATGACGGCGGTGGTAGCCGGATTCACGACATCGATGCCACCACCCTCGACGGACGGCGTCCAAGTGCCGTTGACATAGTTGCGGCGCATGTTCGCATTCTCGCCTACCCCTGACCTGCTCGTTAACGCGGTCCGGGCTGGGCGGTAAGGCAGCAGAGTCAGCAAAGCTCTGTATCGGCCGACGATCCGTGGTAAAACGCTCTCGTTATGCGATGAACTCGCTGCAGTTGTGCGTAGCGTTTCGGGGCATTATCGATATTGCGGCGGCGTCATCGTGCTGGCAGTCGTCCAGGTTCATTATGAACCGGTTTCGATGGGAGGCCTCATGCGGCATTCCCCTGCACGACGTTCATTTCTGGCTTGGATCGGCACCAGTGTCCGCTTAACTGCTCCGCGCCGGATGTGGCGGCTGGCGATGGCGGTCGCGATGGCCGGGGCTGGGTTTAGCCTCGTGCTGGCGATGATCGTCCTGGTGGTGACCCTCGGCGGCGGCGGCAGCACGCGCCCGCCCCCCGGCGCGATCGGCACGAGGACGTCTTCGGACCACTCCTCCGCCGACGGTCGCTATCGCACGACGATCGTCTACGAGCCGAGACCCGCAGCCGACGGCGGGCCGGATAGTACCGTGCACTACGGCCTCGGCCTTCTGGTCGCTCAATTCCATGGCGCCGGCCCGGTGCGAGGCGACAGATTCCGGATCACCCGCCCCGGCGACTGGGGAATCTCCTGGCAGTTCAGGTGCACGCAAGGACATCCCGGCGGCCTTACCGTGCGCGCCGATCACGCCACCGCCAGCAATGGCAGCGGCGACGGCTACGGTCGAAGGCTCGGCAACGGCAACGGCAACGGCAAGGAACCTCCCGGCCAGGCCAAGAAGAAGCACAAGAAGCAGGTGCCGCCTGGTCGGGCCAAGAAGCACGAGCACCACAAGAAGCACAAGAAGGTGCCGCCGGGCCAAGCCAAGAAGCACAAGCACAAGGTGCCACCCGGTCAAGCCAGGAAACACGGCTACCAGGCTGGCAGCGGTAACCAGAACAGCCACGTCGCGTTCTCAGCCAGCGGCTATCACGGACGCGGCATGTCCTGGTACACCAGCGATCCCGGAGATCACACCCTCGTGGTCGTCTCCGGCTGCAGTTGGGCGATCAAGATCGTGCTGCCGAAGCCCTAGCTCCGAAGCCGCACTCAGTCGAAGATCGGGTCCCTGGTCCGGCTGCGCTTCAGCTCAAAGAAGCCGTCCGTGCCGGTCACGAGCAAGACGCCATCCCAGAGCTTGGCCGCCGCCTCACCTCTGGGGATCGGCGAAACCACCGGCCCGAAGATCGAGGCACCGTTGACCGTGAGCACGGGAGTGCCGACCTCGTACCCGACCCGGTCGATGCCTTCGGCGTGCGAGGCCCGCACGGCCTCGTCGTACTCCGTGGACTCCATCGCGTCGATCAGATCGGCGGGCAGGCCGACCTCCGCGATCGCCGCCTCGAAGGTGCTGCGGTCGCGCTCGGCCTTCTCGTCGTGGAATCGGCGTCCGATCGCCGTGTACAGCGGAAGCACATACTGCTCACCGTGCTTCTGCTCGGCCGCGACGCAGAGCCTGACTGGACCCCAGGCCCTGGCCATCGCCTCCTTGTAGCCCTCAGGAAGGTCGTCCTTGTTCTCGTTGAGCACCGCCAGGCTCATCACGTGCCAGCGAGTTTCGACCGGGCGTACCTTTTCAACTTCGAGCATCCAGCGCGAGGTGATCCACGCCCAGGGACACAGCGGGTCGAACCAGAAATCAACCTGGGTGGGTTCCTGCTCCGTCATTCGGTCTCCTAACTCAGGGAGGCTCGGCGCAACAATCAGGGGCTCGGCGCACCGAACAAAGACAACTCGCCGCACCGATCGGGCATTCCGTAGTTTGGGCGTGACATCATGCCTGCGAGGACGCGGCCCTAGCCCCAGGAGCGTGACGGTGACGAGCAACCTGACTCGCGCAGAAGCAACCGAGCGGGCTCGGCTGCTCAGGCTCGAGTCGTATCGGATCGAGCTTGACCTGCACGGCAGCACCACCAGCTTCGGGTCGCTGACCACGATCCGATTCGGGTGCGTCAGACCGGGCGCCTCATCGTTCATCGACCTGGACGCGATCGAGGTCTCGCGGATCACGCTGAACGGACGGGAACTGCCCGCCGATGCGTTCGACGGTCTCCGCGTGAGCCTGCCAGAGCTGGCTGGCAGCAACGAGCTGACGATCGAAGCACAGTGCGCCTACTCCGATGACGGAAACGGCCTGCACCGGTTCACCGACCCGGCCGACGACCGCGTCTACCTGTACTCCAACATGGAGACCGCGTACGCCCACCAGGTCTGGGCCTGCTTCGACCAGCCCGATCTGAAGGCCACCTTCGAGTTCACCGTGCGCTGTCCGGCCGGCTGGGAGGTCATCTCGAACGAGGCCCCTGACCAGGCCGCGCAGGCCCCTGACCAGGCCGCGCAGGCCCCGGACCAGGCCGCGCCGCCGACGGGCACCGACGGCGTGGTCGCCTGGCACTTCCCGCCGACCCCGCCGATCTCGACCTACTTCACCGCCATCTTGGCCGGCCCTTACCACGTGCTGCGAGCCGAGCATGGCGGTATCCCGCTTGGCCTGGCCTGCCGGCGGTCGCTGGCGAGCTACCTGGACCCCGACGCCGAGGAGATCTTCGAGTTCACCGGGCAGGGGCTCGACTACTTCCACGCCGCCTTCGACCGGAAGTACCCCTTCGCCAAGTACGACCAGATCTTCGTGCCCCAGTTCAACGCCGGGGCGATGGAGAACGCCGGCGCTGTGACCGTCTCCGAAGACCTCATCTTCCGGTCGCGCGTCACCGACGCCGGCCGCGAGTCCAGAGCCGAGACGCTGCTGCACGAGCTCGCCCACATGTGGTTCGGCGACCTGGTGACCATGACCTGGTGGGACGACCTGTGGCTGAGCGAGTCCTTCGCCACTTGGGCGAGCAACGCCGCGCTGGCCGAGGCGACCCGCTGGCCGCACGCCTGGGCCACGTTCAGCCAGTTCATGAAGCCCTGGGCGTGCCGCCAGGATCAGCTTCCATCCACGCATCCGATCGTGGCCGACATCGTGGACCTCGCTTCGGTCGAGGTGTTCTTCGATGGCATTACCTACGCCAAGGGCGCGGCCGTGCTCAAGCAGCTGGTCGCGTTCGTCGGCCGGGAGAACTTCCTCGCCGGGATGCGCGCCTACTTCGATCGTCATGCCTGGGCCAACGCCACGCTCGCCGATCTGCTCGACGCGCTTGAGCAGGCGTCCGGCCGGCAGCTGCACGACTGGTCGAAAGCCTGGTTCGAGACCGCGGGCGTGAACACGTTGCGGCCGCATTACGCCACCGGCGCAGACGGCACGTTCACCGAGTTCGCCGTCCTGCAGTACGCGCCCGACAGCCACCCGGTGATCAGGCCGCACCGCCTGGCGATCGGTCTGTACAACCGGGACGACGACACCGGCGCGCTGCTGCTGCACCGGCGGATCGAGATCGAGGTGAACGCAGAGCGCACCGAGGTTCCTGAGCTGGTCGGCTCGGCTCGCCCTGACCTGGTGCTACTCAACGACGAGGACCTGACGTTCGCGAAGGTCCGGCTCGATCCGCATTCACTGCGCACGGCGGTCAACTCGATCGGTGACTTCGCCGACCCGATGCCGGTTGCGCTGTGCCTGTCGGCAGCGTGGGACATGTGCCGGGACGCTGAGATGGCGGCGCGGGACTTCGTGACGCTCGCGCTCGCGGCCGTGCGGACCACAGAGAACACCAACGTGCATCAGGTCGCGCTCGGCCAGGCGACGATGGCCGTGCGCAAGTACGCCGATCCGAGCTGGCGGGCGGCGGGCCTGGCTCAGCTCGCGACGGGGCTGCGGAGCCTGATGCTGGAGGCCGAGCCGGGGTCTGACCGGCAGCTCGCGTTCGCTCGCGCCTTCGTCTCGGTCGCGATCTCGGCCGATGACCTCGACCTGCTCGCTGGCCTGCTGTCCGGCGAGCAGACGGTTCCTGGCCTGGTCGTCGACACCGAGCTGCGCTGGCACCTGTTGGGTCGCCTCGTCAGCCGGGGCGCGGCCGGCGAGGCCGCGATCGAGGCCGAGCACGAACGGGACCGTACCGATGCCGGCGACCGGTACGCCCAGACCTGCCTGGCCGCCATCCCCGAAGCGGCAGCGAAACAGGCCGCCTGGGAGCGCATGCTCTCCGGCGATCTGCCGGACGCGACGGTCCGCGCGGTGCTCGTCGGCTTCGCCTTCCCCGACCAGGACGAACTGGTCGGACGCTACTTCGACAAGTTCTTCGACGTGGTCGGTGACGTGTGGCAGCGATGGCCGCAAACCCTGGGAGGGTTCTTCGCCGTACGAGGCTACCCGTCCACGGTGATCAGCGCGGAGGCGCTGGACGCGGCCGCCCGGTACATCGAGGAGCTCGATCCGCCGGCGCCGCTGCGACGGCTGCTCTCAGAGGGCCGCGACGATGTCGCCCGGGCCCTGCGCTGCCGCGAGCGCGACGGCCAGCAGGCGCAAGCGATCGAAACCGACAGCTAGCCGCGCGCCAGCGCTCACTGGTCCGCGTCCTTGGCCGTCGCCGCCGCCGCCACATCCCGGACCAGGTCACAGCCGGGCAGATCTTCGAGCAGCATCGGCTTGCCCTCGCCGTCGCAGAGCGGGATGCGCCAGTTCGGGTACTCATCGCTGGTGCCTGGGATGTTCTGGGTACGGCGATCACCGACCGCATCGGTAAGCGCGACCCCGATCAGCTGAGCCGGGGTCAGCGCCAGGTGACCGTACATCGCGAGGATCAGGTCCCGGGCTGAAGGCTCGCCGGGGCGAGGCAGGAGATGCTCGGCCGCCAGGGCGTCCCGCCATTGCGCGAGGCCAAGCTCCGCGGAAATTTTCTCCTCCTCGGGGTTAAGAAGTAGTCCAAGCTGAGCGCGGACGGTCACCTGATCGCCAGCGGCAAACCCGGCTATGGGCGGAACATCATGGGTGCCGACCGTGGCCATGACCTGCTTCCGCCAGCTGGCCGGCGGCTTCGGCGTCCCGTCCGGCAGCCGCGCGAACCAGGCCATCTCGGTACCGAGAATGTGCTGGCTGGACAGGTAACGCCTGATCCATTCGTCGACCGTGCCGAGATCCTCGCCGATCGCCAGCGCGCGGGCGTTGGCCGCTTCGGCCGCGAGCGTGCCGACCATCATCCGGTGGTCGTACTTGACATAGGCGCCGTCGGCCGGTGAACAGCCCTCGGGAATCCACCACAGCCGCATCAGGCCCATCACATGGTCGACCCGCAGCCCGCCCGCGTGGCGGAACGACGCGTTCAGCAGATCGGCGACCGGCTTGCCGCCGGTTCTCACTAGCTGGTGCGGATTCCACGGAGGCTGGGCCCAGTCCTGGCCACGCTGGTTGAAGCCGTCCGGCGGCGCGCCCACCGACATGCCGCGTACCAGCAGGTCCCGGTGCGCCCAGGCATCGGCCCCGCCTGGGTGAACGCCGACCGCCAAGTCGGTGATCAGCCCGATCGGCATCCCGGCCGTCAGCGCCACCTGCTGCGCCCTGGCCAGCTGCTCATCGGCTAGCCACTGCAGCCAGGCGTGGAACTGCGCCCGTTCGGCGACCTGCCTGACTCCGGTCGCGGGCCTGGCTCTTCCCGGCTCGGCCAGCTCGGCCGGCCAGCGGCGGGAGTCGGCGCCGTGCAACTCGGCCAGCGCACACCAGTTCGCCCAGTCGGCCAGCGCGGATCCCTCGCGGCGGGCGAAGTCGGTGAAGCTGTCCTCGCGTTCTGCGGTCCTCCCGGCCGACCAGATCAGCTTGAGCGCACGGTACTTCGCCGCCCAGACCCGGTTGCGCTCGATCAGCTCCGGCGTCTGGCTGGCGGCCAGCAGCGGCGCGGCGAGCTTGTCGACTTCCTGCCGCTGGGCCGGGCTCAGCCGGGAGAACTCTGCGATGTCCTCGATCCGCAGGTAGAGCGGGCTGACGTAGCGCCTGGTCATGGGCAGATACGGGGAGTTGCTCAGCGGCGGCGCGGGCTCGGCCGCGTGCAGCGGGTTCACCAGAACGAAACCGGCGCCCAGCTCGCGCGCCGACCAGGCCGCGAAGTCCGCGAGATCACGCAGATCGCCGTGGCCCCACGATTTCCTGGACCGGACTGAGTACAGGCCGATGGTGAAGCCCCAGCTTCGGCTCTCCGGAAGGGCCGGCAGCACCGGCGCGGTCGCGTAGTGCTCGTCTAGGTGCGCGCTGCCCGAGATCGCGTCGTCGGCCCCGGCCCGCACGCCGAGCGCGTCGAGGATCGCCGCCAGCGTTCGCTGCGGAACACGGACGCGCTGACGGCGCCAGTCCAGGTAGCTGGCTGAGATCCCGGCCGCTTCCGCTCGTCTGATCAGCTCGGCATCGGTCATCTCCCTATGATTGCGGCTCGCCGTCGCGGCCGACTCGGCAACCACCCAGCTGACGCGCATTTGATTCCCCGAACGCCCGAAAGCCGCATCCCGCCGTTCATCTGCCCCTAACCGGACCCAGACTGCGAATGCCCACGTACGGGACGTATGCTGATCACCATGACAGCACCGTACAGCCCTACGGTCATTACCGAAGCGGGTACCGCCGGCAGCCGATCTCATTCCGGCGCCGGCGGCCCGCATGGGCTTCGCGGACTGCTGAGCAGACAGCCGCTGCTGCTGGCCGGCCTCGGCTCGGCCACGATCTCCGCCTCGCCCGTGCTGGTGGTGCTGTCCGCCGCGAGCCCGGTGGCCACGGCGTTCTACCGGTCGCTGATCGCGCTGCCCGTTCTCGTGGTGCTCGCGATGATCGAGCGCCGCAAGCACGGACCCGTGCCGCTGCGGCGCCGGCTCATGGCCGCCTCCGGTGGCGTGTTCCTCGCGGTCGACCTGATCTTGTGGACCCACGCGATCGCCGATATCGGCGCCGGAGTGGCCACCGTTCTCGGCAACCTTCAGGTGCTGATCATCGCCGGGATGAGCTGGCTGATCTGGAAGGAACGGCTGAGCCGGGCCGTGCTGTTCGCGCTGCCGGTCGTCATGATCGGCGTGGTGCTGGTGTCCGGCCTGGTCGGCAAGCCGGTCGCCGGCCAGCACCCGCTCCCCGGCATCGTCTACGGCCTCGCGATGTCCTTTGCCTACGCGGCATTCCTGATGATGCTGCGCCAGTCCTCGGGGGCCTCGCCGCACGTGGCCACCCCGGTCGCCGATTCCACCGCCGGCGCGACGCTCACCGCCGGCCTCATCGGCCTGGCCTTCGGCGGGCTCGGATTGCACCCGCTGTGGCCGGCCATCGGCTGGCTGAGCGTACTCGGCCTGGTCAGCCAGGTCGCGGGCTGGCTGCTGATCGTCTCGTCGATGCCGAAGCTGCCGAGCGTGGTTTCCTCGCTCATGCTGCTCCTGCAGCCCGCCGCCTCGCTCGGGCTGGCCGCGCTGATCATCGGCGAGCGGCCGACGCTGCTTCAGATCCTCGGCGCGTTCCTGACCTGCGCCGGAGCGCTCGCGGCCAGTCTTGCCACCACCCGTGAGGTCGGCAAGGGCGACCGCGCCCCCCTCGAAGCCGCGGCCTCCGTGGCCCCACCCCCGGCCGCTAGGACCGCCTAGGCCGCGCGTCCCGGATCCGGTCCCTAAAGCCCTTCGGACCACTCTTACCGGGTTACGCGCTCTTTTACCGGGTTACGGCAGAAATTTGCCCGGTTTAGACCGATCCGGCAGTACCTAACCCGGTAAAAGACGTCCGGACCCGGTAAAAGACGTCCCTAACCCGGGAAGAGCGGGCTGAACTAGAGGTTTGACAGATCGCCGACGATGCGGGGGCGGGCGGGAGTGGCCCTGCGATGGTCTCTAGTCGCGGAAGCGTGGCAGCGGCAGGTTGCGCGGCGGATACGGGGTCAGCGCCCGGCCGAGCCACAGCCCGGCTAGTCCCTGCAGCACGCTGACCGCGAGCGTGATCCCGATCCCGACCACCACCAGCGCGGGCAGGCCGGCCACGCCGGCGATCGTCCGTGCGGTCGCACCGACCGGAAGGCCCCGCACGGCCGGCACGATCAGCGCGGCGCCCCATCCGGCCGCGCACATCACCACGACGGCCGGCGCCATCACCCGCAACGGCCACTGCCCGAAGCGCGCCGCTATTCCGGCGATAACCCCAATTATTAGAGAAACATACCAAATGGCTTCTATCGCCCCCCAGGCGATCATCACCGTGCCAGCCAGTCCAGCGCAGATCCACCCGATCAGCGGACCACCGTGCGATGTCCGACCGAATGACGGCCTGAACGGCCGCGGCAGGGATGGTCCGGCGATGCCCTGCGCGGCCATGGCCCCAAGCCGGTACGACCCGCGCTTGCCGAGCCGGACGAACTCTGACCGGCTGAGCTGCCTGGTCATGGCACCAACTCCCATCGGATCTGGCCGGCTGTCCGCTCTGGTGCCTGGCCTGGTGATCCCTCGCGGCCGGCCGGTCGCTGCGAAGAGGGCGGCCCGGCCGACGGAAGGGTCAGGTAGCTGCCGGCCGACCAGTCGGCGATCAGGTTCTGGTACCAGGGCGAGGCCGGGTTCTCGGCCTGCCCGCCCGGGTAGATCCCGGTCGCTACGACGTGGCGCTTGCCTGGCCGCCCGCTCCAGCGGACGATCATGCGCCAGCTCGGGCCCGCCGTTGTCACCGGCAATGCGGGGGGCTCCGGGGAGTCGTGCTCCCGGGTCAGCGCCGCGGTAGCCGTGTTGACGGTCCACGGGTCACCGCCGGACGGTACCGGCCCGTAGCCGAGACCGGTGGCTGACAGCAGCGCCGGAATCTTGCTTGCCTGAAGCTTGCCCCAGGTCCAGCTGGCCGGGCTGCCGCCCAGCTTGGCGTGCAGCGAAGCGACCGCGGTCGCGAAGGCGGATCGCAGCACCGAGGCCGCCGTTCCCGCCGGATGGCCGGGCGGGCTGAACGCGGGGTTGGCCTGATCGGCCAGCGTCCAGTGCTCCAGCTTGCTGTCCAGGCTGAGCTGGCTGGGCGTGACCGCCAGGCCGGCGGGATCCAGGCTCGTCGGCACCTGAGCTGACTGCCACCACGGCGCGAACGTCGCGGTCAGGTAATCGCTCCACAACATCCCCCAGACCGCGGCGGCGGCCGAATTCTGGTCCATCGAGTAGTCCCAGCCCTTGAGCAGGCCGGCCGCCTGCTGCTGCAGCGGCGTGAGCGGGGCGCGGGCCAGCATGGCCCGCACGCGCGGCACGAGGTGCTCGGCCAGTTCGTCGACCTCGCTCGTCTGCAGGGCGGCGTAATCGGAGACCTTCAGGTGCGAGCGGCGGGTGAGAAACGCCAGCTCGCGGCCGGCCCGGTAACCGGGATCGAACGAGCCGGTGCGCAGGGAGTACGGATAGGCGGCGGTGACCGGTCGCTGGCCGGCGGCGACGATCAGGTGGCTGCGCGGATCATAGGCCTGCGGAACGGCCCGATAGGGAATCACGCCGGCCACGTCGTCGGAGCCGGTGCCGTCCAGCGGCAGCCACGGCGCGCCGTGACCGATGACCGGGTAATAGCCGGCCGCGATCGCCCCGATGTTGCCGTGCCGGTCGGCGTAGGCGAACGTCCCGGCCGGCGCTCTCCAGCCGGCCAGAGCCGCAGTGAACTGCTTGAAATTGCGGGCGACGCCGATCTGCTGCAGGACCGTCACGTCCGGCGAAGGGACGTTGCCCATCCAGTCGACCGAGATCGCCTGCCCGGCGGTATCGGCGAGCACGGGTCCGTGCACGGTCTCCTCGACGGTCAGCTGGCGCGGAGCCTGGCCGCGGACCGCGATCGTGTAGCTGAGCCGGTGCATCGTCCGCCACCGGCCGTGCCAGAAGTACTCACCGGGCCGTGAGCTTGCGGTCTTCTCGGCGTAGTACAGCGCCGACTGGCTGCCGGCGCCCGACAGCGACCAGGCGATCGCCTGGTTGTGGCCGATCAGCACGCCGGGCAGGCCGGGGATCCCGACGCCGGATACGTTATATCCCGGTGCCGACAGCGCGACCTCGAACCAGGCCGAAGGCAGCGTCCTGGCCAGGAGCGGGTCACCGGCCAGCATCGCGCCGCCGCCGAACACCTTCTGGCCGTTGGCGACCCAGGCATCGCCGCCCGGGTAGCGCTGGAGCTGGCCGTCCGGCAGCACGCTGGTCTGGGCGAGCACGCTCGACGCGGCACTGGCGACCGCGGCCGACGGAAGTACCGGGGTTCCCGGCCCGCCAGGCACCCGGTGCGAGTGCGGCTGCTTCTTGACGGCGCGCTTGTTGTGCTTGTGCTGCGGCACGGCCGTCGTCATTGAGGTGCCGACCGGCACGATTCCCTGGAGGTGGTAGGGGCCGGGGTCGTACGGAGCTGGCTGGCTGGGCTGGGCACCCGCGAACCAGCCGGCCGTCCGGCCCAAGCCGAGCGAGCGGGCGAGGACGGCGTTATCGAGCGGCGTCGTGGTGAAGTCGAGTTCCTGGGTGAGCGCGCCCTGAATGGCGAGGCTGTCCACCGGTGTCCAATCCGACGGATAGACGCCGGCCAGCGAGTACTTCGCCGGCCAGCGGCCGGACCGCCGCACCTGGGCGAGGTAGTCATTGACGCCCTGGGCGTAACTGACCAGGAGCTGCGCGGCGGCGCCCGTCTTGGGCAGTCCGGCCCATTCCCGCTCCGCCGTCCGCATCAGGCCCAGCCGCAGCTCGAACTCATCCGACGGCACCGCCGACGGGCCGTCAAGCTGGGCCAGCGCGCCCTCGGCCATCCGCCGCTCGGTATCCATCTGGGTCAGCCTCAGGCTGGCGTGCAGATAGCCGAGCGCGAGCACGGCGTCGGTCTCGCTGGCCGCGTCGATGCTGGCGACGCCGTGGCTGTCGAAGGAGACGGCGGCGGCACGGTTGAGGCCAGGCAAGGTCAGCTTCTGGGTGGTTGGCAGCTGTCCGCCGGCCGCGGACAGCCACGCACCATGACCTGGGTCAAGCGCCCGGCCGAGCGCGGGCAGCTGATGAAACCCGGCCGCGCACAGCACGAGGACGACCAGGACCGCCACGGTCGCCGCGATCACATTGGCGACCTGCCTGACCAGCCGCCAAAGCGGTTGGTTGAGCACGACAAGATACCTCCGGCTTCACGCTGTCCCCCCGGCGTCAGGTGAACGCGACGGCGGGCGGCGCAATCCGGCGGAGGCGTGCGAACTACCAGATCGCCGGATGCCGGTCTCGCCACGGCCTCGCGGCCTCGACCTGAGCCGACAACGAGATCAGCGTAGCCTCATCACCGATCCGGCCGGAGAGCATAACGCCGATCGGCAGCCCATCGGAGTTCCAATACAACGGCAAGTTCACCGCCGGCTGGCCCGAGATGTTGTACAACGCGGTGTACGGCGTGAATCGCTTCTGCCGTTCAAAGTTCTCGGCTGGATCGACCTCGTCGAAATAGCCGACCGGCACCGGCGGCGAGGCGAGCGTCGGGCTGAGGAAGGCGTCGTACTGATTCAGGACGGTCAGCGCGTTCCTGGTGACGGCCTGCAGATAGGCCTCGGCGAAGATCAGCTCGCTGGCGCTGACCTTGAGCCCGCGACCGCGCAGGTACCTGGTCAGCGGCAGCAGCTGGTCCTCCTGCTCGGGAGCGATCGGGGCCAGCGTGGCCATCGTGTACCACAGGTATTCGAACATCGGCACGGCGTCGTCGCCGAACGGCAGCTCGACGTCTTCGACTTCGTGGCCGAGGCTGGCCAGCAGCGCGCTCGCGTCCTCGTAGGCGGCGACGCAGTCGTCGTGCACCTGCGCACCGGGCACGACGTTCTTCATCGAGCGGCCGATCCGCAGTTTGCCCGGCTCCCGCTTCGCGTAGCCGAGGAAGCTCTCGCCTTCCGGCGGCGCAGGCACCATGTACAGGTCGCCCGGGTAGTAACAGGCCATCGCATCGAGCAGCAGGGCCGCGTCGGCGACGGTGCGAGCCAGCGGGCCGTCGGTGGACAGCCCCATCAGGTCGGGCATGAGCGGACCGCCGGAGATCCGGCCGCGGCTCGGCTTGATGCCGAACAGCCCGCAGACGCTCGCCGGAATGCGGATGGACCCGCCGCCGTCGCTGCCCTGAGCGGCCGGGGCCAGTCCTGCCGCGACCGCGGCGCCGGCACCGCCGCTCGAGCCGCCGGCCGACCTGGACAGGTCCCAGGGCGTGCGCGCGGGCGGCCCGATCTTGGTCTCGGTGTAGCACGGCAGGCCGAACTCGGGCGTCGCGGTCTTGCCGGTGATCACGATCCCGGCCTTACGCAGCTCGGCGACGACGAAGTCGTCCTCGGTGGCGATGTTGTCAGCCAGCAGCGCCGAACCGAACGTAGCCCGGACGCCCTCGACCAGGTTCAGGTCCTTGATCGGGATCGGCACGCCGGTCAGCGGGGGCAGTTCGGTGGCATCGCCGCCGGCCTTTCGGCTTTCGGCGACGGCCTTCTCGGCCGCGGCGGCCTGCTCTTTGGCCAGATCGGCGGTCACCGTATAGAACGCGCCGGTCTGCTCGTTCAGCCGGTCGATCCGGTCGAGGTAATGGTCGGTGATCTCGACTGGCGACAGCTCACCCTGGCGGATCGCGGCGGCGAGTTCGAGCACTGTCAGGTCATGTATCTGGGCCACGCCACTGAACAGTAGCCTCAATGTTAACTATCGTCTAGATAGACCTCTTGACCATGGATTGCCGGCGCTGCCGTCATGTTCGGGCCACGCCTCATCGGTTACGCTCAGTTTGTGGACGCTGAGGTTGAGGACACGACCACGCCGAGCCCGAGCATCAAGGGCCCAGACGCCCCGGGCCCGAGCCCAGACGGCGAGGAGCGGCAGGATTGGCGCTCGTGGTTCGGCCGGGGCATTGCGCACGTCGCCGCCGACGGTACGGACGACGAAGACACCGAAGACAATGTCATCAAAGCCAAGCCGCCGGTCAGGGCACGGGTCCGGCGTCCGCCGAAGCAGACCAAGGGCTCCAAGCTCAATCTTCCCGTCACCAGCCGGCCGCTGATCAGTCCGCACCTGCGCAAGGACCCGAGGCTCAAGGTCTGGGTCAGCCGGGTGCTCATCGCCCTGGTCGTCTACATCGCGATCAGCATGTGGAAGGACTGGCGGTACGGCGTGACCGCCGTGGCGATCTACCTGGCGGTCGACCTGATCTACCGGTCCAAGACGACCGTGATCACGCCCACCTCGGTTCGGGTGACATCGGCCCAGCGGACCACCGCGCGGCGCCTGAAGGTACTGAAGGCGGCCGGCTACCTGGCACTGAACGCCAGGACGATCCCTGACTCGGGGTCGGTCATCGACCACGTGGTGATCGGGCCAGGCGGCATCTTCACGCTTGACTCCCAGAAAATGGACAAGCGCCTGCCGGTGCGGGCGATCGACGGCAAGCTCTTCCACGGCCCGAAAAACGTGGTCGATAAGCTTGACCATGCCCGATACGAGGCCGAGCAAGCGGCCGCGCTGATCGGCGCCGAACTCGGCCATAAGGTCAGGGTGCGCCCGGCCATGGTCGTGTACGGCCCGAAGCTGTCCTGGGTGATCATGCGGCTGAAAGGCGTCGACGTCTTCGACGGCGGTCACATCGGCAGCTACTTCAGAAAGCAATCCAAGGCCACCCGCGGAAAGCACCTGGACACCGCCCAGATCGCCATGGTCTTCTCAGCCGCCGCCCACGCCCTGCCTGCCTTCAACGGCGGAGCCAGCTAAGCCGTCCTAGGCTGGCCCGGCTAGTCTGTGAGCCTTGACTCGGGTGGGGATAGGGCGGAATCGTGACGGCGGCTAAGTACTGGGTGGCTGGGGCCCGATGCAGGACGCTGCCCGCCGCGGTCGTTCCCGTGGCCGTCGGTTCTGGGGTGGCGGCGCAGTACGACGACTTCATCGCCTGGCGGGCCGGGCTCGCTCTCGTGGTCGCGCTCGCGTTGCAGATTGGCGTCAACTACGCCAATGACTACAGCGACGGGATCAAGGGCACCGATGAGCAGCGGGTCGGGCCGATCCGGCTCGTCGGTTCCGGGCTGGCGACGCCCGGGACGGTGCTGGCCGCGGCCTGGCTGAGCTTCTTCGTCGCTGGCGTGGCGGGCCTGGTGCTGGCGATCGTGGTGTCGTGGTGGCTGCTCGCGGGAGGGTCGGCGGCGATCGCGGCGGCGTGGTTCTATACCGGGGGCAGTCGTCCTTACGGCTACCGGGGGCTCGGCGAGGTGTCCGTGTTCGTGTTCTTCGGGCTCGGCGCCGTGCTCGGCACCGCGTACGTCCAGATGGAGCGGCTGTCCTGGCTCGCGCTCGCCGCGGCGGTGCCGGTCGGCCTGATCGCGTGCGGGCTGCTGGTGATCAACAACCTGCGTGACATTCCGACCGACGAGGCGTCGGGCAAGCGCACCCTGGCCGTCAAGATCGGGGACCGGCGCACCAGGGCGCTCTACACGCTGTGCGTCCTGCTGCCGTACCTCGGGGCGATCGTGATCGCGACGAGCGCACCGCTGGCGGCGCTGACGATCCTGGCCGTGCCGCTGGCGATTCTGCCTGCCCGGCAGGTGCTGCAGGGCGCGGTCGGGCGGGACCTGATCGCCGTGCTCGGGCAGACGGGACGATTCCAGCTCGGGTTCGGGCTGCTGCTGACTTTTGGCCTAGCGATCCGGGTCTGACCGGCCGTCGGCGGGGACCACGGTATCCGACAGAGCGGGCCGGGCTCCTGGAGGTAGCGGCGGCATCGCAGCGCCCTGAGTCAGTGCCCCGGGGACCGGGCCTGGCGGCATTGGAAGAGGCTCCCGCAAATTTTTCTGCATAGGAATTGGAATGCCGACTGGTTCTGGCTCGGGACCCTTCTCGCCGCCCGATGACCCGAACGCGGAACTGAGCATCTTCAGCGCGCCGGTGAGCTCGCTCGGGATCATCCAGACCGTGTTGCCGTCGCCCTTGGCGAGTTGCGGCAGCGTCTGCAGGTACTGGTAGGCCAGGAGCTTGGGGTCCGGGTCGCCGTCGTGGATCGACCGGAACACCGTGGCAATCGCCTGCGCCTCGCCCTCGGACCGGAGGATCGCCGCCTGCTTCTGGCCCTCGGCCCGCAGGATCGCCCCGCGCTTGTCGCCTTCGGCGGTGAGGATCTGGGACTGCTGCAGGCCCTCGGCGTGCAGGATCGCGGCTCGCTTCTCGCGCTCGGCCTTGAGCTGCTTCTCCATCGCGTCCTTGATCGTCTGGGGCGGGTCGATCGAGCGGATCTCCACCCGGGTAACGCGAATGCCCCACTTGCCCGAGGCGTCGTCGAGGACGCCGCGCAGCAGCGTGTTGATCTTGTCGCGGGAGGTCAGCGTCTGCTCCAGGTCCATGCTGCCGATCACGCTGCGCAGCATGGTCGCGGCCAATTGCTCGATCGCCTCGATGTAGTTGACGATCTCGTAGTCGGCCGCGCGGGGATCGGTGACCTGGAAGAACAGCACGGTATCGATCGACACCACCACGTTGTCCTCGGTGATCACCCGCTGGCCGGTGAACGAGACGACCTGCTCGCGCAGATCGATCAGGTCCTTGACCTTGTCGATCACGGGCAGGACGAAGTGCAGGCCAGGTTCCATGGTCTTGTGGAACTGGCCCAGCCGCTCGACGTTCCTCGCCCGCGAGGGCGGGACCAGCCAGATGGAACGGCTGATGAACACGAGCACGAGAATGACCACGATAACGGCCACCACGATGATGGCCACGGTTGCTGGTGTCATCTCTTACTCCCTTGGATGGACCAGAGCGGTTGCGCCTGTGATTTGCAGGACATCGACGGTTGAGCCGGACGGGATGACCGACATCTCGTCGTAAGGGCGGGCCGACCACTCCTCGCCGCCGATCCTGATGCGGCCTCCGTGCGGACTGACCTCGGCGAGCACGTAGCCGGTCTTGCCGACGAGCGCGGCGGTACCGGTACGCAGGGTGGGACGGCGTTGCAGTCGCTTGAGCGCGAACGGCCTGATCGCCACGATGCCGACGAGCGAGACGGCGATGAACACCGCGATCTGGATGCCGCCGCTGGCGCCGAGAGCGCTGGCCAGCGCGGCGGCGAGCGCGCCGACGGCTACGAGAGCGAGCGCGAGCGTGGTGGTGAGCAGTTCGGCGACGCCCAGTACGGCTGCCGCGATAAGCCAGACCACCCACAGGTGCACGTGACGCTCCGGCCAAGTCCAATGAATCTGCAGTTATTACGATAGTCCTCCGTTTGAGTGGTCGCGTACTTAGCCGAGCCGACCCGAGCTTCCCACCGGGCGGTAAAGCGGGCACGATTGGTCTTGTTCTGCCTTCACCTGGGGGAAGGGATCTGGTCATGGCTTTCCAAGCAGCCTTGTCCTACAGCCACGGCGCGTCGGGCGCCGAATTGCTGGGCGAGACGATCGGCGCGAACCTGCGCCGGGTGGCGGCGCGATTCGGTGACGCCGAGGTGCTGGTAGACGCGCCGACCGGGCGGCGCTGGACCTACGCCCAGTTCGACGCCGATACCGACACGCTCGCGCGCGGGCTGATCGCGGCCGGGCTGGGGGCCGGTGACCGGGTCGGGATCTGGGCGCCGAACTGCGCCGAGTGGGTGCAGCTGCAGTACGCCACGGCCAAGGCCGGCGTCATCCTGGTCAACCTCAACCCCGCGTACCGCAGCCATGAGCTCAGCTACGCGCTGCGCCAGTCCGGGGTAAAGATGCTGGTCAGCGCGGAGAGGTTCAAGACCAGCGACTACCAGGCGATGGTCGAGGAGGTCCGCGGGGACCTGCCCGCGCTCGAGTCGGTGGTGTACCTGGGCACGCCGGCCTGGGAGGCGCTGTTTGGAGTCGCCGACGACGGCGGTGCGGCGCTGGCCGAGCGGGAGGCCGGGCTGTCGTTCGATGACCCGATCAATATCCAGTACACGAGCGGAACGACCGGGTTCCCCAAGGGGGCGACACTGTCGCACCACAACATCTTGAATAACGGGCTCTTCATCGGCGCCGGATGCGGCTATTCCGAGCGGGACCGGGTGTGCATTCCGGTGCCGTTCTACCACTGCTTCGGAATGGTGCTCGGGAACCTTGCCTGCACCACTCACGGGGCAGCCATCGTGATCCCGGCGCCGGGATTCGATCCGGCGCAGACGCTCGCGACCGTCCAGGCCGAGCGGTGCACGTCGCTGTACGGGGTCCCGACGATGTTCATCGCCGAACTGGCGCTGCCCGACTTCGCGGATTACGACCTGTCCACGCTGCGCACCGGCATCATGGCGGGCTCGCCGTGCCCGGTCGAGGTGATGAAGCGCGTGGTCAGCGAGATGCACATGACCGAGGTGACGATCTGCTACGGCATGACCGAGACCTCGCCGGTGTCGACCCAGACCACCGCCGACGATGACATGGAGCGGCGGGTCTCCACGGTCGGCCGGGTGCATCCGCACGTCGAAGTTAAGGTCATCGATCCGGAGACGGGGCGGGTCCTTGGGCGCGGTGCGCCGGGAGAGCTATGCACGCGCGGCTACTCGGTGATGCTGGGCTACTGGGACGAGCCGGAGAAGACCGCGGACGCGATCGACTCGGCCCGGTGGATGCACACCGGCGACCTGGCGGTCATGGACGAGGCCGGGTACCTGAACATCGTCGGCCGGATCAAGGACATGGTGATCAGGGGCGGCGAGAACGTCTACCCGCGCGAGGTCGAGGAGTTCCTCTACGGCCATCCGGCGATCGAGGATGTTCAGGTCATCGGCGTGCCGGATGAGAAGTACGGCGAGGAGCTGTGTGCCTGGATCAAGCTGAGGCCAGGTCAGGAGCTCACCGAGGACGCGGTCAGGGCGTACTGCCAGGGCAAGATCGCGCACTTCAAGATCCCGCGCTATATCCGGTTCTCTGGCGACTTCCCGATGACCGTCACCGGTAAGGTGCAGAAGTTCAAGATGCGGGAAACGTCCATCGACGAGCTTGGCCTGACTGCCGCCAGCCAGACGAAGACCGCGTGATCGGGGAGGATTTACATGGTCGGGCACAAGGACAAGCATCAGTGGTCAGCCACGCAGGGAACGATCGTCGATGTCCGGCCCGGACGCCACGAGCATCACTACGTGATCAGCGCCCGCAACAGGAATGGCGCGCTGATCCAGCGCGAGGTGAAGCACCGGAGCCCGCAGCCGTACTCGGTGGGTTCGACGGTCAGGGTGGAGGTCTCGGCGCTGAACGAGATCAGGTTCGACCCGAACGCGCCCGGCGGCGACCCGCTGATGAGCACCATGACCGTGGCCGACCAGATCGCTGAGGCTTCGGCGGCGTTCGACCGGCCGGGCGCCGCCAGCGGGCCTTCGTTCGGCCGGCTGAGCGGGCTGGGCGCCGGGGGCGGGTCATCGTTCAACATCACGTTCGGCACCTACGGTGCGGCGGCCGGGCTTGGTGCTTCCGGGTCCGGTGGCGCCCGGCTGGGCGCCGGGTTCGGCGAGACGCGGGATGCGATGGCCAGCCTGTCGCAGGGGCTTGAGGGCCTCGCCGGGGCGATCGGCGCGATCGTCGGCGATGCTACCCACATCACCGGGCCCGACGGCCAGCAGTACCAGGTCGACCAGACCGAGATACAGCGGCTCACCCAGGCGCTGACCTCAGGCGATGCGGTTGAGCAGATGGCCGCGAAGAAGCAGTTGCACCGGATCAGGGCGGCCGCGATGGCTCAGGTCGTGAAGCGGGCCGCTGACGGCACGCTCGGCCAGGTTGGCGGTGCCGGGGTGGCGGCCGCAGGTGCGGGGCCGGCTGGCGGCTCGGTGGAAGACCGGCTGGCCAAGCTGGAGGATCTGCTCAGCAAGGGGATCTTGACTCAGTCCGAGTACGACACCCAGCGCCAGCGCGTCATCGGGGGAATCTGACCGCGCGGGTCACTCAGAGATCGGCCGGCTTCAGCCAGCGGTCCATCCAGTCGAGGATCGCCTCGGCCCGCTGAACGCGCAGGGCAAGGCCGGCGCCGAACGGTTCGTGCGGGACGCCTGGGAGGCGGACCATCTCGGTGACCTTCCCGGCCAGCTTCAGCTCGTTGTAGAGCAGGTCGCCCTGGGAGACCGGGCACCGCAGGTCATCTTCGTGCTCCAGGATGAGCAGCGGCGCCGAGCAGCTGGCGGCGTAGGTGGCAGGCGACATCCTCGCGTACGGCTCCATGGATTCCGGGCCGTGGCCCGGGATGGCGCCCATGCTGGCGACGCCCAGCGCGGCAAGGTCGGAGCCGAGCATGCCGGTCCAGTCCGACACGAGGCACTCGGCGATGCCAGCCCGGAATCGGTCGCTGTGGGTGAGCAGCCAGGCGGTTAGCCAGCCGCCGCTGGAGAGCCCGAAGGAGGCGACCCGGGTGCTGTCCGCCAAGCCCCGCTCGACGGCCACATCGACCGCCTGGAGCACATCGGCGAGGTCGTAGCTGCCCCAGTCGCTTTTGAGCATTTCCGCGTGGGCGTCGCCGTAGCCGGAGCTGCCGCGGAAGTTGACCATCAGGACGCCGTAGCCGGCGGCGGCCAGCAACAGGTTGTCGACATTGAAGATCTCGCCGTGGGCGGCGAACGGGCCCCCGTGGATGTGCAGCACCGTGGGATACGGTGCGCTGCCGACGCGCGGCGCCAGGTACCAGCCTTCGATCTCCGCGCGGCCGTCGGCGGTCCGATAGGTGAGGTGATGGACGTCGAAGGGCAGGTCGGTCAGCCAGGAGCCGTTGAGCCCCGTGACCGGCTGAAGCTGCCCGGTCTTGGTGTCGACAACGACCAGGTCGGCGGGCCGGGTGTGAGAAGTCCTGACGGCGAGGAGGCGGGTTCCGTCGATGCCCACGGGAACGACCGACTCGCTGGCATCGGTCAGCGGCTCTACCCTCACTTCGCCGGCCAGGGCGACCCGGGTGGCGCGGAGCGCCCCGCCCTGCTGGACGTAGACGTACGCCCACTCGCCGGCGGCGTCGACCACTATCCGGGGAGCGATGGCCCCGTAGTCGAAGCCCGCCACCATATCCCCGAACAACTGGCCGTCCGGGTCAGGCATCCGGGTCTCGTGAGTCCCGTCGCGCGGATCGCAGACGACCAACTCGATCCGCTTGTTGATCATCCACGGGGAGGAGTAGACGACCTTGCCGCCGGCGGCCCAGGCGGCGACGGACGGGTCACCCAGCAGCAGTCCGCGGGTGATCGCGCGAGAGTCGCCGGAGGAGACGTCCACGGCCCGGATCGCGTAGTCCGGGTCATCGCCGGCACCGAAGGTCACGTAGAGGATCGACGCACCGTCGGGTGACCACTCGAGGAACGAGATCACCCCGTCGTCGGCGGCAAGACGACTCGGTTCCCCGCCGGTCGCGGGCACGACCCACACCCCACCCCGGACGTCGTCGATCAACCCAAAACCATCGCGCCGCCAGTTGAGCCCGGTGATGCGGTAGGCCTTGTTCGGGTCGCGTCGCGGGAGGTCGCAGGCGTCAACGGCGAGCTGCGTACCATCGGGTGACCACACCGGGCCGGCCTGCCCCGTCCCACGGGCGAACGTGGTCAATACTGTCGCTTCGCCTCCGGACCGCGCGCAGACGGCCAGTTGCCAGGGGTCATCGGGGGCTGTTCCGGTCTGCTGGAGGAAGGCCACCAGCGACCCATCTGGCGAAACGGCCGGCCGGGCCTGGCTGGTGTCGGAGGGTACGAGGCGGCGATGCTGCCCCTGCCCCGCCTCGACCAGCCACAAAGCGCTGACGTCGCTGGCGGTGCAGCCATCGAGGGTGTTCGCGGCGTAGACGACGGCGTCGGTGCCGGGGACGAGCGCGCCGGCGAGGCAGTCGACGAAGCGGAGCAGATCTCGGGGGCGGTAGGCAGGATCGGAGTCCATGGCAGCGTCGCTGTCCAGGCTGCTGGTGAGCTAGCTCGCGGCCGGGCCGTGGGCTAGCTCGCGGCCGGGCGGGACGGGCTGGCGCGGATCTCCAGGCGGTCGAGCAGGTCACCGGTGGCCAGGGCGATGGAGTCGACCGCCGCGTTGAACGCCTCGGCGTTGTGGGCGGCCGGGGCACGGAAGCCGCTGATCTTGCGGACGTATTGCAGCGCGGCCGCGCGCACGTCGTCGTCGGTCACGTTCTCGGTGAACGGCTCACGCAGAGTCTTGATGCTTCGGCACATACCACCAAACCTAGCGCGACCGGCAAGAACCTATGAAGCCACGCGGCGGGCTGGCCGCCGCGTGGCTTCTGTTCAGGTCCGCATCATCCTCCCGGGCAAGGATCCGTCGGGTTCGTGCAGGTACCGGTTCCGAACAGGATGTTGTTGACGCGAACCCATTCGTCTATGGTTTCCTGGCTGAGTCGGCTCCCCATCCGCATTGCCAGGTTGAACGCCGCGGGCGAGATCGCGCTGAGCGGCACCGACCCGCCGCCCGCGATGGCAAGGCGTGCTCCCGGCGGCGCGAAGCCGCGGATCTTTGCCAAGGCCCTAGGACCCCGCTCGAAGATATCGCCGGCAACCCAGCCGAGTGCGTCGTAGGCCACCCCTCGCTCTAGGTTCTTCAAGGCGTCACCGCCCGCGCTACCCGTGGACAACATGTCCGAGTCGTAGTCGAGGCCGGTCGCATCGGCGGACGCGAACGCGCAGAGTGCGGCCGATGCCAATATGCAGTAGCCGAATGCCGCGCCATCACCGGCTGCTCTGACGTTGTCCACGGAAACGACAGTGTGGGTCTCGACCATGCTGTGCGTGTAGCCATAGGCCGCAAAACCCAGTGCCAGGCAGCCGGCCGACAAAGTGCCGACGCTCGCGCCCTCGCAGAGCAGGGTCGCACCGACGCCTATTACGACCGGGGCCACATAGTGCAGGACGAAGTGGCCGACGGTGTGCATCCAATGCGGTAGGTGGATCGGACCGCCCCCACTTTGACCCAGCTGCCTCCACTGGCTCTCGCAACCCCACCGGAGGCTGCATCCGGTGGGCAAAGGCTTGGGCCCGGCGGACGGGGCCGGCGGCGGGGACGGCACGACTCCGCTGCCACCGCCTTCGTCGAAGAACATCAGGTTGCCGGATGGGTCCATGTTGGTGATGGGGTTGTCGGCAGCGTAGGTGTAGCCGGTCATGGTCTGCGGCTGGCTTGGGGCCAGGACGGGATCCACGCTGATGAACAGGCCGGTGGCTGGGTCAAATTTGCGCGCGCCAACGTCGACCAGGCTGGTCGCGGAGTGGGCCGGGTCACCGAGGAAGCCCTTGTTGTCTGGCCAGGTCCCGCTGCCGGTGATCAGGGTGCCGTAGGGAGTGGCGGCACGACGGACGATCGCGGACTGGCTGAAGGCGGCTACGGCGGTGGTCATGGTGCCTTGGACGTTGCCGCTCAGCCAGTACAGCGTCGACGGGCTGATCTCGCCGATCACTTTGCCTGCGAAGCTGTAGTAACGCTCTCCCGTAGTCGTCGTTCCATCGGTGGTCAGCTGCTCACTTGGCAGGTACAAGGTGGTCGTCGTGACCCCGCCGGTGGTGTCGGCCTCGGCCAGCTCGACGCCGTCGGCGGTGTAGAGGTAACTGGACGGGGCGGCCGCGGTCCCGGCGGTGGCGAGGTTTCCGTTGGCATTCCAGGTCAATGCCTGACTGCCCAGGGAGGTCGTATCGCCGCTGCCGTCGTAGGCGTAACTCGTGGTGCCGAGGCTGCCGGTCACGGTGTTGGACGCGCTGATCGAGGAGACGGCGTGGGCGTGCCCGGCCGCCGCGTAATGGTAGGCGGAGGTCGTGTCGCCGCTGGTGGCGCCGGCGGTGGCGTGGCTGGTGGCGGTGAGGATGTCCCCTTCCGGGTCGAAGGTCCACGACTGCCAGTACGGCTCGGGGCCGTTGACCGTGCCGTTGCCCGCCGTTGCCGGGTTGGTCGCGCACGCGTTGCTGGACGTCCAGGCTTGGGTCAGGCGGGCGAGCGAGTCGTAGCTGAAGCACTGGTCCTCGACCGGCGCCCCGGTGCCTCCCTGGGTGTCGGCGATCTGAGTGACCTGCTGGGCGGCGTTGTAGCTGTAGGCGATGTTGTCGACCTGCGGCGTCGGCTGCTGATCGGACAGGTTGATGCCGGTGGCATTGCGGGTCTGCGGGTCGTAGGAGTAGGTCAGCGCGGCCGACGACGGCCCGGACCCCAGATCGATCTGGGAGATCTCCCCGAACGGAGTCCAGGTGGCACCCGAGGCGTAGGTGTCGAGGCCAGACTCGGTCAGCGGATTGCCGAACTTGTCGTAGGTGTAGGTAATGGACTCGGCCGGCAGGCCCCCGCCAGCGGCTGGCGTCATCGAGGTCGTCAGGCCGGTCGTTGAATACGCGTACTGGGTCCGGTAGGTGCCAGCCAGCGGTTGTCCAACCGGTACCATCACGAAGGCACCGCTGACGTCGCCTTCGGAGTTGTAGCCGAGCGCGCCGGTCTTGTAGGTGGCGCCGTTGACGATCGACGACTCGGCCGAGAGCAGTCCCTTCTTCAGGGTGTCCCAGGTCCAGGTGGCGATCTGCGTGCCGCTGCCCTGCGTCGTCGAGCCGGTGGATTCGGCGATCTTGCGGTTCAGGCCGTCATAGGTGAAATTGTCGCTGACGCCGGCGCCGTTGGTGATGGAGGCCACGTTGCCGGCCGCGTCATAACTAGTCGTAGTGGTCCCGGCGTCCGGGTCCACGGTTTTGATCGACCGGCCGAGCAGGTCGTAGGTGTTGGACCAGGTGTTCCCCGCCGGGTCCTTGACCGAGACCTTGTTGCCGGCCGCGTCGTAGGACATCGTGGTGACCCGCGGGCTGCCGCCGGTGATCACCGACCCGGTGACGGTCGGCGCGCCCGCGTACTGGACCTGCCCAGTCTGCTTGCCGAGCACGTTCGTCACGGTCGCGGTCGGTGTGCCCATCACGTTGCCAGAGGCGTCCCGGTCGATCGTGGTGACCTGGTTGCCGCTGTAGACGGTCTGGGTCGAGTCGGTCAGCGTCGTGCCGTTGTAGTCCTGCTGGTTCAGCACGCGGCCAATGCCGTCATAGGTGGAGATGGTCCTGTCGTTAACGGCCGACGGCGCGACCGTCACCAGCGTGGTCGACGGATTTCCGGTCACGACGTACTTGTTGTCGCTGCCCGCGGCCCAGCCGTGACTGTCGTAGAAGGTGTCGGTGACGACGGTGTCACCGCCTTCGGCCGCCGTCTGGGTCTGCCGCAGCTGGCCTAGCGAGTCGTAGATCGAAATCGACGTGAGGTAGTTGGTACCGGTCCCGTAATCCACCAGCGTGTTCGTGGTGACCGCGAGCGGCGCCGTCTGCGACTCCAGGTAGGAGAACGTCATGCTGGCGGCATCGCCGGTAGCCTGCGACCGGCCCGGCTTCCACTCGGCCGTCAGGCGGCCAAGCGGATCGTAGGTGGCTGTGGTCAGGTAACCGGCAACGTCCGTCTCGGACAGCACTGAGCCTCGGCCCGGATCGAGCACTTTAGTGCCCGTCTGGCCGAGCGCGTTCGTGGTCGCGATCTGGGTGAGCGGGCCGCCATCGGCCGGGGTGTAAGCGGTCGTCGTGGTATCGCCGCGGCCGTCCGCCGACGAGATCACCCGGCCGGATGAATCGTAGCTCTTGGTGTCCTGCGTGACGAAGGTCAGAGTTCCCGCGTTGTTCGCGGTCGCTGCGGTGACCTTGGTCGGATTCCCGGTCGTGGGCGCGGCACCGAGGGTGGTTGATCCGTCGTAGTAGGTCCTGGTGTCGGTGATGATGTCGGCGGCCGTCAGTCCGCCCGGAGCCGCAGGGCACGCCTGACTCGCGGTGATCACTTCGCTGACCGGGTCCCTGATCCACGCCGTTGTGTTGTCGGCGTAGCTGGTCTGGGTGCACGTCTCGGGGATGCCGGTGCCGCTCTGGTCGTCGAGCACCTCACGGCCAGCGCTGTCATAGGTAGTGACAGTCTGCGTCTGCCGGGTGCCCCTTCCCGCGAGATCGGTAACCGACGTCTGCTTGGTGGTCCTTACCACCGTGGCCTGCTGCGCGGGCAGGCCGGCCCGGGCCCGGGTCGCGGTCGTCTGGACCGCTGACGGCACCGTGATCGTCGCCGTGAGCTCTCCCCCGGTAGCCCCGTTGAAGGTCTGGGACTCCAGTTGCTGCCCGGCCAGGACGTTGTCGTCGGCGTAGGTGGTGCCGTTCGAGTCGGTGACGGTGACGCCGCTGGTGGTGCCGCCGGTCGAGTTGGTGTCGCCGTTCATGCCGAGGAAGTAGCGCGTCAGCGTCAGCGTCTGGGCATCGGCGGTGCCGTTGGTGACATTGCTGGTGTTGCCGAACAGAGTGTTCACCTGAGGGAAGCCTCGGAACTGACCCCAGGTCCTGTCCTTGGCCTTGACCAGCTCGTTGTCGTCGTAGTGCCAGGCCGGGCTGCCGACATAGTGGTAGGAGGTCAGCTGGGCAGGGTCGCCCGCTGTCCCGTCCTGCACCTCGACCTGGGACACCACGTATTTGTTGAAATAGTCCAGCGTGGTGTTCTGATCGCCGGGCTGGGCCCACTTCACCGGGTAACACAACGTCGTATTCGCCGACGCATCGGCCGGAACCTGTGCGGCCGTGCACGCGGTCGAATACGTGACCGAGATCAGCTCACCGGTCTCGAGCTCGACCTTAGTCAGCCGCCAGTGCGCCATCGACGGCAAGGCATTGACACCAGGGATCCGGTTGTCCATCAGCTGGTAGGACAGTTGTACCGCCGGCAGCGTCACAGAGTCGCCGGACGCCGGGAGGCCGGTCCTGGTAATCGAGTTCAAGATCAGCTCGGGGTCGCCTTGGGTGGAGAATCCCTGACCAAGCGCGTACTGATCCACCGGCACGTATTTCGTGCCGTTCCAGTACTGCGTGGTGATCTTGTCGATCCGCATCTGGGACCAGAACGTCGGCGAATGGTTATTGCAGGTGGCACCCTGCAGGCACTGCTGATCAAATGGCGTATCGGGCCAGTTCGCCGCGTTCGCCGAGGTGAACTGGGCCGCCGTGCACGCGAACGTCTGAGTCGGAATGCATCGCTGATCGGCGTTGAACACCACCTGGTCGGGAGCGTTCGCCGTTCCGTAGATCGACCCGTTCTCATCGCGCAGCCCGTAGTCGATCCGGCTCAGGTAGCCGCCCCTGACGTACTGGGCCCCGGTCGTGCCGCCGTTGGCGCCGTAATAGTTGGTTTCCGGCTGGTAGTAGTACGCCATCGCGTTGTCGTTGGCGTCGATCACGAAGTCGAGGTTCCACCGCCACGCCTGCGTGCACGACGACGACGCGAATCCGCTCGCCGAGAAGCACGGATCGCCGCTGTGCGGACCATACACGGGCACGGTGAAAGCGGAATTGGTCACAGGGTTGCCGGCGGCCCAGCCCGGGCCCTTGTTCTTGCCGAAGTAATACCGGGTTCCGTTCGGAGTGGTCACGACCCAGTAGCCGTTGTCGTACGTGCCGTTCCCGGTATCGGCGGCCGAGCCAGTCAGGTACTGCACCCGGTCACCGCTGTCCGACAGCTCATGCCAGGCTCCCGTGCGGTCATCGAGCACCAGCTGCGCCGAGGTGCCGTCCAGGCTCATCGTCACGATCTGGCCGCCCCAGCAGTCATCGACCTTGCCCGCTACCGCGCCCGCCTGGTCGTCGGCGCAGTCCGGGTAACTCCGTTCGATATAGCTGTCCGATGACAGCGTGAAGCCCTCGCCGATCATGCCGAACTGGTTGTTCGTCGACGCCACCCGGCCATCCACGCTTGATGAGCTGTAGCTGAGCCCCACCGTCGGGGCCATGCCAGCGGCCGGATCGGGTACGGCGATCGGATAGGACCAGGTGAAATCACCGGCCGCACCGCCGCCCGTCCAGGTTTCCTTCGGAGACAGCGAGCTGGCGGTGAAGTCACCGTTGCTACCCGAGGGACCAGACACAGCGGCCAGGACCACCGAACGCGCGGCCGGAGGGATCACCGGCCGTGCTCCCTGGCCACCGGCCGCTCGCTGACCGGGCGAGCCGAGCATGACCGTGCCTGCGAGCCTTTCCCGGCGCGGCTCGAGTTCAGAGTCCACCGGCGTCTGCGCCCGGCACCGGGCCAGGCCGGGAGTCGTCAGCGCACATCGCGGCAGTTCGACAAAGTACAGCCGGTCGGCAAAGTCACCGCCCAACGCGCTGGCAAACGCCGAGTAGTCGAGTCCCACGGACACCAGGCCCCCGGGTCCGGCGGGCGCCGAAACGCCGATCACGACGCCGGAGATCCCCAGCTTCCTCGCCTGCGCCTGGCCGAATACCCGCACCTTGGCGCCCGGCACCGCGAGCTCACCCGGCTTGCCAAGCGCTCCGGCCGAATCCGCGAGCACCGGCAGGGAACCCGCCTTGACCAGCCGGCCCGGACGGGTGAACGTCACGCTGGCCGTTCCAGCCGAAGGCCACCGCGACGCTGGCCGAACCCCCTCGGCCACCTTGGGCAGCTTCCACTCGTGCCTGGCCAGGTTCGCGATGCGCCGCTGCAGCACCGTGACCCGCTGCGCCTTGGGCGGATGCCACTTGTGCGGCGAGATCACAGCCGACGTTGCCGGAGCAATGCCGCCCCACATTGCCGCCATGACCACGAATCCCGCAACACCGCGCGACGCTAGGGTCGTCAATCGAGCCATGCCTGCCTCCACAACAGGGGTCGGATTACCTGCCACGTGGCCCTGTCGGCTGCATGTCAGGCCGGGCTAGAAGGTCCCAGGGGTTACAGTCCGTTGATGAAGATCGGGATCGCGTTCGAGATGTCGCCGGCGAGCTGGGTGGCGATGTCGGTGTAGTACTGCGCGGTCGGCACGCCGCCGGACAGCAGGGAGGAGGCGACCAGGTTGGGACTGCCAGGCTGGTCGACGGCACCCGCTACATCTGAGGTGACCTGAGCCGTGGTATTGCCGCCGGTGATCCAGTTGTTGACCGCCTCCCTGACCGCCTCGCGCGGGTCGGATGCCGAGAGGCCGAGCGGCACGATCGTGGTGAGGATCACCTGCACGGCAGGGGTGCTCGGGTCGTTGTCGACCGGGTAGTTCTGGATGGCGGCGACGAGGGTGGACAGGTTCTGCTCGATGCTGGACAGATCCGTCTCGATCGTGGCTGCCGATGCGCCTTGCAGCACATCGTTAGCGCCGACGCTCACGATTACGTCCCGCAGGTTCGGCTCGGCGGTGACGTAGGAGCGGAACCAGTTCACCGCGTTGGCCGCCATCACGGTGTCCGCGCTGCTGTCGGCGTAGACCTGCTGGACGCCGGTACCAGCCAGCGCGGTGCCGTACGCCCGTACGTCGCTGATCTCGCCGGGCAGGAAGTCGCCGGTCACGCCGCCGGTCTTGTCCCGGCCGACGCTGAGGACCCCGGTCGAAGCCCAGCCGGTAAAGGGCACGCTGGCCGCCAGCGCGCCGTTCACGTACAACTGCGCGGTACCGGTCGTTGCGTTGTAGACGCCGGTCAGGTGCGTCCAGGTCCCGGCGGTCACGGCCGGGCCGGTCGCGCTGGTGAACCCCGCTCCGCTGGTGTCGCTACTGGCGAAGTAAAACGCCCAGTTGCCGTTACGGACGCCCAGGTAGAAGCCGCTGTTGTTCGTTCCGGCCTGGGAGATCGCCGTGGCGTTGTGCGCGGGAACCGACGACAGCTTGACCCACGCGGACACCGTGTAACTGCCCGAGGTGGTAACCGCCTGGCCAGAGTTCGACGCGAACGCGGACGTGCCGTTCAGCGACAGGGAGCCGGCCGTCGTGTCGGTCGGCGGCGTGTCGGTCGTCCAGGCCGCTGAGCCGCCGAGCGTGAGGCTGGACGTCGGTGCCGAACCGCTGTCATAGGCACTGGTCGCTGTGTCCAGGCCGGTCCCGTTCATCCGCCACCAGTGCGCCGCCACCGCCCCGCCTGACGCCACGTCGGCGACCGAGCCGGGCAGTACGAGCCCGTCGGCGGACAGGGCGGCCGGCAGGTCGCTGGCCCAGGTGCCAAAGGTGGAAGCCGGTGCCTGCGCCGCCGTCTGGTCGCCGAGCACGGCCACCGTCCCGTCCGTGGCGGTCGAGTCACTGACGTCGATCCTGGACAGGTAGTACAGGCCAGGCGTCGAGTTGGCGGCCGTGAACGGCGTGCCGTCGCTATTGGCCGTCTGGTTTCCCGTCGCGTAGAACGTCGCTGCGCTTGGCGTCTCGTGCACGGGTACCGAGGTCTCCGCCGAAGTCGCGGGCACGTGCAGGCTCACCACGAACTGGCTGCCGCCAGGGCTGGCGATGGCATCGCTGAAGACGTCGCCTCCGGCCGGGATCGTGACGCTCGCCGCCCCGCCGAAGGCCAGCGCGACCGGCGCCGCCACCGTCGCCTCGCCGCTCGATTGCGCGGCGATCGTGGCCGCGTCGAACGTGACCGGTACCGAGCCGTGCGCGTTCGACAGTTCGACGCGCACCTTGCCGCCGCTGCCCGGCGCCGTCGCGGCGATGACCTCCCGCAGCGTGACGTTGCTCAGCGAACCGCCGGCCGGGGTTATGACGGCGTCCATCGGGCCCGCGTAACCGCCGGTCCACGCCGATCCCGCCGGGCCTTGCCCTCCGGATGCCGGCCTAGTACCGATGGCCAGGATGTGCAGCACGTTGGCCGAGGTCGTGCACGAGTGCGTGCCGGTCAGGAAGTTGACCGGCGGCACCGGCAGCGTGATCGAGGACAGCGTGAGCGCCGGGTTCGCCGGCAGCACGACCTCGTAGAGCCCTGGTTGCGCGGTCGTGCTGACCGTAGTCCCCACGTCCCAGTGGCTGAGGGCGGCCGCCGCGTAGCCGCGCGGCAGCGACCAGTCGGGTACCGAGGAGACCAGCGGCTGGCTCGCGCCGCCGTTGGCGTAGTTCAGCGTGGCCTTGAGCGCGGGCGATCCCGCTTGTGTCCCGCACGTGTTCGCGACGAGCAGCGCGACGTCGGTGGCCTTGACCGAGGGAAGCGGTATGGTCTGGCCGTCCGGGATCACGTTGTCCGCGACGACCGTGCCTCCGCTCGTCCGCAGCTGCGGCATCGTGAATGTCGCCCCGTTCACGCTGAACGTCGCGCCAGCGGCGGTCCCCGTGCCCGGCGTGATGCCGGCGGACGTCATGGCCTGGAGCGAGAGGTTCTTGCCGCTGGGCGCGCCCTTCAGGTCGAAGCCGCCGGCGAACGAGGCCGCGCCGTCGCTGGCGATCCCGAGGTTGTTCATGGCGGCGGTCAGGCTTGACTCGCCTGCCCCGGTGACCGGGACGGCTTCGGTGAAGTCGAGCCCCGCGTTGTCCCCGGTCGATGACGGATCGGCGCCGGTGACGGTGATTTGCAGAACGTGGGTGCCCGCCGTCAGGTGCACGCCGCCGAGGAAGACGTAGGTCGCGCCGAGCGAGGCGCTGTAGGCGTCAAGCGGGCTGGCCGCGGTGCCCGCCAGGTTGAGGTTGCTGGTCGCCGGGTCAAGGTCGAAGCGCAGCGACCCGTAGTCGGGTCCAGTGGTCAGGTTGACCCCGAGCGCGTAGTCCGATTCGACCGGAGCGGTGAAGCTCACCGTGAAATGGCTGCCCACGGCGGTATTGGTGAGCTTGAGCTGACCGTTGTCCGACCAGGGCGAGCCGGCCTGGAACTGCGGCGCGAGCGTGCCCGCTGTCGGCGCGCCGGTCGTGAGGGTCTCGGCCTCCTGGCGCCCTGTCGGGCTCAGGGTCAGGTAGTTGATGCCCGCCTTGAACCCGGCCGAACTGGCGTTCTCGCCGGTCACCGTGAACGTCAGGGTGTGCGTTCCGGCGGTCAGGAACTGGGTGCCGAAATCTTCGTAGCCCATCGAGACGTACTGGGCATAGGCGTCCCACGGCGCCGTGGCGGTGCCGCCGAGATTGACATCGGAGGTCGCCTGGTCCAGGTCGATCCTGTCCTGGCCGTAGCCAGGTCCCTGCGTGAGGTTCGCGCCGAACTGCCAGGAGCCAGCGGCCGGCACGCTGAACGTGACCGTGAAGGTTTGGCCGGCCGCCGTCGCGTTGAAGACGAGCTGGCTGCCTCCTCGCCAGCTCACCGTGCAGCAGTTCGCCTGGGTGGTCACCAGCGATGCGTTGGCACCGGTCGCGCCGGCGGCCAGCGTGCTGCCATTGATGAAGGTCACCGGCGCAGATGTGGCCTGGTAATTCCGAGGAACGTAGAAGGTGTAAGCGGACTCGCCGGAAACGTTGTGCGCCTCGTCGAAGCTCACCACATAGAGCGTGTGCTGGCCCGGCGTGATGCCGTTCGGGATCTGGATCTGCGCGGTGCTGCCGTCGACGAGCGCCAGCTCTCCGCTGGTGCTGCCGCCTCCGTCACCGTTCGCGTCGACCGACGTGCCGAGGCCGCCGTCAGCCCGGTAGCCGCAGTCGGTCGTGGTCGGCGCCGGCTCGCTGCCCGCACCGCCATCGAAGGAGTAGGCGAACCCGGCGATCTTGGATGCGCCGCTGGTTCCCACGGTGAACACGCCCGGCGCTCCGGCCGGCTGTCCCCACTGGCCCTGCGGGTAGTCGGCGCTGGTGACGGTCGGCGTGGCTGTCGGCGGCGTCAGCACGGTGAACGGGTAGAACGCCGACGCAGGCCCGGTCCTGGCCGACCCTTGGTCGCCAGCGACCAGGACGTTGGTCGCCGTGACGTCGAATTTGTAGGCCGTCCCGCTGACCAGCGCCGTCGTGGGAGTCGTGGACTGCTGCGAGCCTGAGGCACCGGTCGGGCTGGCCAGCGTGCCGCCGGCTGCCGTTCCGCCCGCGGTCTGCAGGGTGTAGTTGAGCCTGACCTGCAACGGGCTCGGGTTGTCGTCGGTGCCGGTCGCGAAGAGCTTGGGGTTGGTCAGCCCGGTGTAGGTGACTGACGAGTCGCAGGTGACCTGATTCTGGACCGACAGCCCGGTCGGGGCCAGTGGCGCGAAGTCGTAGTAGACCGTGAGCGTCGGGTTGTCACGGAACCGTTTGTACTGCGTGTCGGTGGACTCGCTGGCGGCCCGCAGCTCAAGGGTGACGCTGGAGGAGCCCGCGGTAGCGACGTTCTGCAGCGTCGTCTTCAGCGCCGAGTTGCCGGAGGCGCTGCTGGAAAAGCCGACATTCGCGGCCGGGCACGAGGTGCCGCCGCCTGCGTTAGAACTCGCCGTGGCGAGCTGGGATCCCTGCGGACCGCCCCAGGTCGTGGTCGAGGAGATTCCGCCGGTGGTGGAGTAGACCGCAGATGCCTCTGAGGTGCAGTTCTGGCTGTTGTACGTCTGTTCGTCATCGAAGCTCACCTGGTACACGGTCGCGGCCTGGCCGTTGCGCAATTCCAGGTTGGTCGTCGCGAACCTGAAGTAATCACGGTCGGTGTAGCCCAGGAACTGGGTGCCTGAGCCGTTGACCCAGATGCAACTGGAGTAGCCGCAGTCGCCGATCTCGGTGATTCCGCCCGACTGCGACGTGGTACCTGAGGTCGTGTCCCACTCCTGGGTGTCCGCGCCGTTGTTGGTCTGCATCACCTGGGCGTAATACTCGGTCGCCGGGGCGATTTCCGGGTCGATGTACACCGGGTACCGAACGTCCTTGCCGGTCAAGGCGCTCGCCGGGGGCGCCATCGCGATGGTGGCGGCCGTCCGGCCAGGGCCAGCCAGGCGGTACCGAGTCGGCACCGAGGTGACCGGGCCTGATCCGGCCGAATCGGCCGTGGCCGGAAGGAAGGCCGGGGCGGGCCGCGAACCCGGCAGCGATCGGCGCGAGTCCCACATCTGCGACCGTCCGACCGCGAACACGAGCTTGCCGGTCGCGGTGTCAAAGACGCCCAGGGAGCCATCAAGGCTACGGCGCAGCACCAGCCCGCGACCCGCCAGAAGCCTGAAGCTGAGCGACCGCAGTGCAGGGCTGGCAGCCGCCGCCGCGTCGCGGACGATCAGGGTCTCCTGGTAACCGGTACTAGTCGCCTTCATCCGCAGGTCGACCCCGGGCAGCACGTCCAGGTATTTGGCCACGCTTCCGGAGATCACCGGCCTGGGCAGCGGCCGGGGCCAGTACATCGACACCGAACGGCCGCCCGGGCCGGCCACTCGCACCAGCGGGCCAGAACCCCCGCCGGAGAACGTGACCGGCATGCTGGCGACCGACGGCGACCAACCGCCGGCGGCCGCCCTTACCAGCCTGAGATCGATCGCCTTCCACACACCGTGCACCCGGGCCCGGACCGGGTACACATTCGACGTCATCGACAGCAGGCCGTTCGGGTGAACCTTCACCACCACGGTCGGCGTCGTCTCCGCCGCCACCAGCACCGGCCTGCCCGTCCTGACCGCTTCCTTCAGCGCTGCCGACTCCCCGCGCTCTCGGGCCGAGCCGGCAGTGCGCCGGCGGGGCGGTACCCTCCCCGGAACAGCGCGCCGGGGACCACGCAGATGCTTCGGGCCAGCCACGAACGAACTTGGCGACCGGGGCCCGACTATCCGGTGCCCCACCAGGGGCCTGGCGGCGGCCATCGCGGGGCCGCCCGCAAGAGTCCCGCCAAAAGCAAGCCCCGCTGCCATCACGACGACCGTCAGCCCGCCGCCTAGCCTCCTGGCCATATTAGTTAGCGCCTCCGCCGTTCTGTGTCTCGATTGATTGCCATTCGCTTACCTGGCTAGCCCCGGTGAACTGGCATCCCACGTTGGAGTTCCACCAGTACTCGTAAAGCACCACCGGCAGTCCGTCCGGGTCTCCGGCGAGGTAGGTGTTGTCAGCGGCCATTGCCGAAGTCGTGGTCGCGCCATTGGGATCAGAACCGACACCGCCGCTTTGACCGCAGTTGTAGCCGACCTCAGCGAGCCCAATCGGCTTGTTCTGCGGTGAGACGCAGCTAAGCCAGTTACTCCACTTAATGGAGACGGAATCGTTCGGCGGCGTGCTTGGGAGTGGGTCGTTGGCGATATTGGTGCCGGGGGCCGTCTGCTCGTACTGGTCCCCGAAGTAGAAGTCGGCGTACGCGGACGGCGGGATGAACGAGCAATCCGTGCCGTTGTCATCGCTGCTTGTCGTTCCGTACTGGTAATTAGTGGAGTCCATAGCCACGAACACGTTCTCGGCGTTCGCTGCCGTGGTGGATGCCCTGATCAAGTTCGACTGCGTTTCAAACGCAGAGACGAACGACGCTCCCGTGCCGCTCCACGAGTGCTCGGGCTCCTGCCAGTAGTTGAGGATGACGTTCTTCCCGGCCGGGATGGAGCCCACGAAGCTGGCAACATGCGTAGTCGCGACCTTGTAGGTGATCAGGCAGGTCACGTCCTGCGGCAAGCCGTCACAGACGCTTCCCGAGTAACTGGAGGGCAGGACCGTGTTGGGGTCGTAGAAGATCTTGCACGACTGGAGCGGTCCGATAGTCGAGTCCGCAGTCGAGAACGAAGCACAATCGCCGGGAGTTGTCTCGGCGCCAATGACCACAGCGGCCCGATAGGGGGCCACCACCACCTCGTCTATCCACAGCGCTTCGTTCGCCGCGACATTGGCTTCGGTGATACGAGGCGACCCGGCCATATGATCGGCGTTCGCCGGGGCAGTGATCGTGTTCTCGACGTACTGCCAGCCCGACTTGGCGGCTAGCGTGACTACCTGTCCTGGCGTCCACCCTAGCCACGTGCCATTTGAGTCGTAGAAGCCGTCCGCGAATTGGATCGTCCGCCCGGACTGCCCGGATGTTTTCACCCAGGCGGATTCGCGATAGACATCCCCGCCGGTCACGTTGATCTGCGTCGCGTTGGTGGTGCCCATCTTCGCTGCCTGGCTTCCCGCAGCGACCGAGGTGAGCTTCAGCGAATGGGTGTGCAGGAACGAGGTGCCGGTAGCCTGGCTGACCGTCGAGTTGGAGTAATTCGCCCAGATGCCTGCGCCGTTCTCGAAATCCGAGTCGTCGTAGCTAATCAGGTTCGCCGCTCCCCACGACGAAGGCTCTTGCGGGAAAACCGCAGCTGACGCTACGGACCGCAGGCCGGGAGATCCCAACAGGGCGACGGCGGCCGCCATCGCTACCAAAGCCCGGACATTCGTGCGCATCGGTCCTCCTCGCGGACATCCGGTGGAACTGATCACCGGAAGGCTAGAGACCGACGCTCACCAAATCCTGACCAAATTCTCACCACGCCCGCCAGGCGCAGCGTCTACGGCGGGCGGCTCCAGCTAGCCGGTGCGGTCGACAGCCTGCTGGCTGCTGAACCGCAGAACCACCTAACCGGGGCGCCCGGCGGCGGACTGAGCACGGGCCGGAACTGGCACCATGGATAGTGCCATGACGCTTACCGATCAGCTACCGCAGACCGCGGACCCCGACGAGCTGTACGCGGCCTTCACGCAATGGGCCGCCGATCAGGGCCTGACTCTTTATCCGCATCAGGACGACGCGCTGATCGAGATCGTCTCGGGCGCCAACGTGATCTTGTCGACCCCCACTGGCTCGGGCAAGAGCCTGGTCGCGATCGCGGCCCACTTCGCTGCGCTCGCCGCAGGCGAGCGCAGCTTCTACACGGCGCCGATCAAGGCCCTGGTGTCGGAGAAGTTCTTCACGCTCTGCGACATCTTCGGCCCGGCCAGCGTCGGGATGATGACCGGCGACGGCGGCGTGAATCCCGACGCCCCGATCATCTGCTGCACCGCCGAGATCCTCGCCAACATCGCGCTGCGGGACGGAGCGCGGGCCGACGTCGGCACGGTGATCATGGACGAGTTCCACTACTACGCCGACCCGGACCGTGGCTGGGCCTGGCAGGTACCGCTGATCGAGCTGTCCAAGGCCCAGTTCCTGCTGATGTCGGCCACGCTTGGCGACGTGTCCAGGTTCGAAACCGATCTCACCAGGCGCACCGGCCGGCCCACCGCCGTCGTCTCGTCGGCTGAGCGACCGGTGCCGCTGATGTTCCGCTACGTGATCGAGCCGCTGCACGAGACCATCGAGGAACTGCTGCAAACCAAGCAGGCGCCCATCTACATCGTGCATTTCACCCAGGCGAATGCCATTGACCAGGCTCAGGCGCTGATGAGCATCAACGTCTGCACCCGGGCGGAAAAAGACGCGATCGCCGAGCTGATCGGCCGGTTCCGGTTCACGGCCGGGTTCGGCAAGACGTTGTCCAGGCTGGTCAGGCACGGTATCGGCGTGCACCACGCGGGCATGCTGCCGAGATACCGGCGCCTGGTCGAGACGCTCGCGCAGGCCGGCCTGCTCAAGGTAATCTGCGGCACCGACACGCTCGGAGTCGGGATCAACGTGCCGATCCGGACGGTGCTGTTCACCTCGCTGAGCAAGTACGACGGCAGCGTGACGCGGCTCCTGCAGGCCAGGGAGTTCCACCAGATCGCCGGGCGGGCGGGCCGGGCCGGCTTCGATGACACCGGGACGGTGGTCGTCCAGGCGCCCGAGCACGTGATCGCGAACGAGAAGTCGCTCGCCAAGATCGGTGATGACCCGAAGAAGCGGCGCAAGTTCGTGCGCAAGAAGCCGCCGCCGGGCATGGTCTCCTGGGGCCAGCCGACCTTCGACCGGCTGGTCGCGGCCGATCCTGAGCCGCTGAGGTCAAGTTTCAGCGTGAGCCACGCGATGCTGCTCAACGTGATCAGCCGCCAGGGCGACGCGTTTGCCTCGATGCGGCACCTGCTCACCGACAACCACGAGGACCGGCCGGCCCAGCGCCGCCACATCCACCGCGCGATCCAGATCTACCGCGCGCTGCTGGCCGGCGGCGTGGTCGAACGCCTGCCCGAGCCAGACGAGGCGGGCAGGCAGGTCAGGCTCACGGTCGAGCTGCAAGAAGACTTCGCCTTGAACCAGGCGCTGTCACCGCTCGCCCTGGCCGCGATCGAGCTGCTGGACGTGACCTCGCCGGAATACCCGCTTGAGGTGGTCTCGGTGATCGAGGCCATCCTCGAAAATCCGCGCCCTGTGCTCGCGGCCCAGCTGTTCAAGGCCAGGGGCGAGGCGGTCGCGGAGATGAAGGCCGAAGGCATCGACTACGACACCCGGCTCGATCTGCTCGAATCGGTCACCTATCCCCGGCCGCTGGCGGACTTGCTCGAAGCCGCCTACGCGATCTACGTGCGCGGGCACCCGTGGGTCGCCGACTACGAGCTGCAGCCCAAGTCGGTCGCCAGGGAAATGTTCGAGCGGGCGATGACGTTTACCGAGTACATCAGCTGGTGCCAGCTGGCCCGGTCGGAAGGCCTGCTGCTGCGTTACCTCGCCGATGTGTACAAAACCCTGCGGCAGACCGTCCCCGACGACGCCAAGACCGAAGACCTCATCGACCTGATCGAGTGGCTCGGTGAGATGGTCAGGCAGGTGGACTCCAGCCTGCTCGACGAGTGGGAGCGGCTAGCTAACCCGGATGAGGCCCAGGGCGGTCCAGGGAGTCAGTCCCAGCTTGATGAGGCTCCCCCGCCGGTAACAGGCAACCGCAGAGCTTTCCGCGTATTGGTAAGAAATGCGATGTTCCGCCGGGTCGAGCTCGCTTCCCTGCGTCACTGGGAGGAGCTGGGCGAACTGGACGCGGAGGCGGACTGGGATGCCGATGCGTGGGCGAACGCGCTGGGGCCGTACTTCGCCCAGCACGGCGAGATCAGTACCGGGGCCGATGCGCGCGGGCCGGCGATGCTGATGATCGACGACAGCGACCGGGACGTCTGGCGGGTCAGGCAGATCTTCGACGATCCGGACGGTGACCACGACTGGGGTTTCTCGGCCGAGGTCGACCTGAACGGGTCCGACGAGGCGGGCGAGGCGGTGGTCTGGATCACCTCCGTCGGCCTCCTCGAAGGGATCACGGACCGCTAGCGGCCAGCGGCGCGCTAGCGGTCGGCAGCGCCGGCGGCGCCGGCGGCGCTTGGGGAAGGTCGCGGTCGCGCAGGATATTGCGGTTAAGCAGGATCGTGCCCGAGAGCGCGAAGATCGCGACGAGCACCCACAAGGCCGGCCGGATGCCGAACGCCGTGCTGAGGGCTCCGGCCAGCAGGGCGCCGACCGGTGCGACGCCAAACGTCACAAAGCGCTGGCTCGCGACGGTGCGCCCGAGTATGTCGGCCGGGGTATAGGTCTGCCTGAAGCTGACCAGTACGATGCTGCCGCCAACGATCGCGCTGGTCAGGACGCCAGAGCCAACCACGAAGAACACGGCCCGCCAGCCAGAACCGGTCAGCGGGATCAGCAGGCCGCCCAGGCCGGCGGCCAGCGCGCTCAGCAGCAGGGTCCTGGCCGTGCCGATCGCGGGCGCGATCCGCCGGGCAACCAGCGCGCCGAACACTCCCCCGGCGTCGCCGGCCGCGACCAGCAGGCCGACCTCGGCGGTGCCGACACGGGCGACCCGGACCAGGAACAGCACCGAGATGGCCAGCACTCCCCCGTAGGCCATGTTCGACACCGCCGGCCAGATGCACAGCACCCGCAGCAGCGAGTCTCGCCAGATGAAGGCGAGTCCCTCGGTGATGTCGGCCTGCAGGGTCGTGCTTCGCGGGGTTCTGGTGAGGTCGGCGTGCGGTTCGCGCACCCGGATGGCCAGCAGGCAGCCCGCGGATACGAGAAAACTGCCCGCGTTGAACAGCAACGAGGTCGCCACGCCGACGGCCCGGGCGGCGAGGCCGGCCAGCCCGCGGCCGCTGATCGAGGCGACCCCGGAGCTGGCTGAGAGCTTGGAGTTGCCTTCGAGCAGGTCATCGGCGGCGACCAGGACCGGCAGGTACACGGTGTAGGCCAGGGTGAAGAACACCGTAGCGACGCCAGCCAGCAGCTCGACGACGATGATCTGCGCGATCGTCAGCACATGCAGCCAGGCCGCCACCGGCAGGCTGCCGTACAGGAGCCCGGCGGCCAGGTCGGCGATGATCAGCACCGGTCGCGGCGGCAGCCGGTCCACCCAGGCTCCGGCCGGCAGGCCGATGAGCAGCCAGGGCGCAAAGGCGGCGGCAGTGAGCGCAGAGACAGCGAACGGGCCGGCCTTGAGCACGGCAATCGCCAGCAGCGGCACGGCGACCGAGGCCATCGCGCTGCCGACGCCGCTGATCGACTCCCCGAACCACAGCAGGCCGAAGTTGCGCTGCCACAGCAGGCCGCCGATCCGGCGCCTCCGCCCTTCGCTGTCTCCCGCTGCGGCGAGGTCCACGCAGTGGTCCGTTTCTTCCGGCGTAAAAGATTTCAGGGAGAAAAATTTGCGCCGGTTTGATTCAGTGCGACCAAGGCTGATCGCGATCGCGGCCATTATGCCGGGGCGGCCGCCCAGCCCTCAATCGATTTCCGCCCGCCCGGCCACCGAGGCCCTGCGCGCCGATATCGTGGGCAGCCAACTCGCCGGCGGCAGCCCACACTCGACCCGCCTCCGCCATCTGGCCGCCGCGCCCCGCCGCCGCCGCGCTGGCCCGCAACCGTTACCCGCGCAACAGCACTGGCCCGCAGCCGTCACAACCCGACTCGGCACCACCCCCGATCCACCCGCCCCCACCACGGCGCCCATGATTGGGGCCGACTTCCCTATGATTGGGGCCGACTTACCTATGATTGCGCTGACTTACCCTTGATTGCGCCGTACTTTTGTCGTCCTTATGGTGATTTGCGACCGCGCAATCATAGGTAAGTGCGCGCAATCATGGGTAAGTGCGCCCGAACCAGGGGGAAGTGCGCCCGAACCAGGGGGAAGTGCGCCGCAGCCGGCGGGACGTGCGCCCGGACGGGCGGCAGGTGGGTGCGGGCAGGCACCGGGCCGGTGACAAGACACAGGGCCCCGGGCACCCGGGACCGGTCCGGCAGGTTCGCGTGACCGCACCCGGGGCCACGTCCGCGAGCCAGCTCACCGGCATTACATGATCAAGCCGTACCCTCCGGCGCCGCCGGCCCGGCACCCCGCGCCGGCCCGGGCACCGGCCGCCCGCCGCATGAATCAAACTGATCAGGCTGGCCTAAAAAGGCAGCCGCTGCAGGCACTCAACCAGCTAAGTGCCGGCAGCGGCCAGCCTGGAAGTCAGGCCAGGGTCTGGCCGGTGACTCGCTGCTCCAGGGCGAGCAGGAACTGCTTGCGGGGGAGTCCGCCGCCGTAGCCGGTCAGGCTCCCGTTCGAGCCGACGACCCGGTGGCAGGGCACCACGATCGAGACCGGATTCCGGCCGTTGGCCAGGCCGACCGCCCGCGAGGCCGTCGGCTGGCCGATCCTCTTGGCCAGCTCGCCGTAAGAAATGGTGTCGCCGTACGGGATCTCCTGCAGGCCGGCCCACACCGTGCGCTGGAAGCCGGTGCCGTCGAGATCCAGCGGCAGGTCGAAGGTGGTCAGCTCGCCGGCGAAGTAGGCGCCGAGCTGCCGGGCCGCCTGCGCCAGCACTTCGTCGTCGTCGAGGCTGGCCGGGACGCCGAGCGTGGCCTCGTCCGGCTCATGGCCCTGTACATCCATGTACAGGCCGGTCAGCGCGCCGCCCTCAGTCACCAGCGTCAGCGGCCCGATCGGGCTGTCGATCACGGCGTGCGTCCTGAGCGCGGCCTTGGTCCGCGTAGTCATCGTTCGTCCTTTCATCCGTTACCCATCTTGGCCGACGGGTCTGACAGTCAAGTCGCAAGCAGTCAAGTCGCAGGCAGTCAAGGTCGCAAGCAGCCAAGTCGCAGGCAGCCAAGTCGCAGGCCAGCCAGGCAGCCGGACCAGCCGCCGGCCTAGCCGGCCGGCAGGCGGTTGATCGCGTGCTCCGAGGTCGCCCACAGGTACTGCACCGCGTAGCCGCGCCAGGGTCGCCACGGCTCGGCCCGCTTGGTCAGGGCGGCGGGGGAGCCGGGCAGGCCAAGGGCCTTGGCCGCATAGCGCACGCCCAGATCGGTGGCCGGGAAGGCGTCCGGGTCGCCGAGACCGCGCATCGCGATCACCTCGATCGTCCACGGACCCAGGCCGGGCACGGTCCCGAGCTGGCTCCTGGCCACCTCCCAGTCCGCTCCAGGAGCCAGGTCCACGTCCCCGGCCGCGATCGCCGCCGCCAGCGCGATCAGCGTCCGCTTCCTGGTCTGCGGCATGGCCATGACGGTCTCGGGATCGGCCTGCGCGATCACGGGCATCTCAGGGAACAGCCGGGTCAGGCCGCCACCGGGATCATCGACCGGCTCGCCGAACCGCACCGCCAGCCTGGCGGCGTGGGTGCGCGCCGCTGCCGTGGAAACCTGCTGCCCGATGACCGCCCGGATCGCGAACTCGGCGGCGTCGACGGTGCGCGGGATCCGGCGTCCGGGCGCCTTGTCGACCAGCGGCGCGAGAACGGCGTCCTCGCGGAGCTGGTCGCAGACCGCGACCGGGTCGGCGTCCAGGTCGAGCAGCCTCCGGCACCGGCTGATCGCCATCGCCAGGTCCCGCAGGTCGGTGAGCGCCAGCTGACAGGCGACGTAGTCCGGGCACGGCCGCATGGCTGCCACTCCGGGTCCGTGCGGCAGCCGGAGCGTCCGACGGTAGCTGCCATCGCGCCACTCCTCGACCCCCGGCACCGCGGTCGCGACCAGGTGGCCGAACAGGTTGTCCGGGCACATCGGCGCCCGGAACGGCAGCCGCAGCGAGAGCACGCCCAGCGACCCGCTGCCCGCACCGGCCGCGCTGCCCGCACCGGCCGCGCCGTCGGCCTTCCCCCGCGAGGCCGCCGCCCGCCGGCGCAGCTCGCTCGGCGCGAGCGCGAACACCTCGAGCACGGTGTCGTTGAACGTCCTGATGCTCGGGAACCCCGCCGCGAACGCGATGTCGCCCATCGGCAGCGCCGTGGTCTCGATCAGCAGCCTGGCGGTCTGCGCGCGTTGCGCCCGGGCGAGGGCCAGCGGCCCGGCTCCGAGCTCGGCCCGAAGCTGCCGCTCGATCTGCCGCACGCTGTAGCCCAGCTTGCCGGCCAGTCCCGATACCCCGTCCCGGTCCACGACGCCGTCGGCGATCAGGCGCATCGCCCGCGCCACCAGGTCGGCGCGCTCGTTCCACTGCGGCGAACCGGGACTGGCGTCTGGCCGGCACCGCTTGCAGGCGCGGAAGCCGGCCTGCTGCGCCGCCGCCGCGCTGGGGTAGAACCGCATGTTCTCCGGCTTGGGCGGCGTGGCCGGACAGCTCGGGCGGCAGTAGATCCCCGTGGTCAGCACCGCGGTGAAGAACCATCCGTCGAACCGGTCATCTTTCGACTGAACTGCCCGGACGCAGCGCTCGGTATCCTCATGCACCCGTTCAGCATCGACGGTGGACCCGGCCAGCGTCTAGAAGAAATCCGACATGAAGCGTTGGCGGAGAGGCCGCGCAAATTTTTGCTCCCAAAGAAAGTTTGCGTGTCGCGAAAATTTAGCTATCCTGCATGCCGTGGCTGGATTGGCAGAGCGCAACCTGACGGAGCCGGACGGGCTGCGCGAGCGCAAGAAGGCACTCACCAGGCACCTCCTCGGCATCGCGGCGATGCGGCTGGCGATCGAGCGCGGGCTGGACAACGTCCTGGTCGAGGACATCGCCGCCGCCGCCAACGTCTCCACCAGGACCTTCAACAACTACTTCGCCAGCAAGTACGAGGCGATCTGCTCACTGGCGATGGAGCGCGGCCGGTTCATCGGCGCGCAGCTGCGCGCCCGGCCGGCCAGCGAGTCGCTGATGGACGCGATCACCAACGCCGTGATCGCGCCGTACGAGCTCGGCAACCAGGCGCCGGACAAGGCCCACGTCGAGGGGATCCGGCTGGTGGTCAGGTCGCCGGCCCTGCAGGGGGAGTTCCTGCGCACCCAGTACGTCACCCAGCAAGAGCTCGCGGCCGCGATCGCGGACCGGATCGGCTCCGACCCCGCCGAGATGTTCCCCCGGGTCATGGCCGGCGCCGTGATGGCCGCCACGCACGTGGCGCTCGAGCAGTGGCTGTCGGCCGATCCGCCGACCGCGCTGGTGCCGCTGCTGAAGGAGGCGCTCGGGCAATTCCGCTGCCCATTAGCGCCAGACGTCACGCCGATAGCGAACACGCCACAAGCGAATTCGATTGCGCTCATCGTTCAGTCCGCCCATGCTGACTTGGGCCAAGTCGCGGCTTCCGCACCCCTGCCACTGTCGTCCTTACCCGTTGTCCGCCCCCTAGCCCCGAGCGAGTGACTGTGCTTCTCCGACTTCTCCGCATGCATCTGAGGCCCTATCGCAGGGACCTGACGCTTGTGGTGGCACTGCAGCTGGTGCAGACGCTGGCGACGCTGTACCTGCCGACGCTGAACGCCGACATCATCGACAACGGCGTCATCAGCGGCGACATCCACTACATCCTGCGCCTCGGCGGGTTCATGCTGCTGGTCTCGCTGGCCCAGATCATCTGCTCGATCTGCGCGGTGTACTTCGGCGCCAGGACGGCGATGGCCCTCGGCCGGGATCTGCGGCTGGCGATCTTCAAGCGCGTCCAGGACTTCTCCACCCGCGAGGTCAGCCACTTCGGCACGCCGTCGCTGATCACCAGGAACACCAACGACGTCCAGCAGGTGCAGATGCTGGCGCTGATGACCTTCACGATCATGGTCATGGCGCCGATCATGTGCGTCGGCGGCATCATCCTCGCGCTCAACCAGGACGTGGAGCTGTCCTCGCTGCTGCTGGTCGCGGTCCCGGCGCTCGGCATCATCGTGAGCCTGATCATCAGCCGGATGCGGCCCCTGTTCAGGCTCATGCAGGAGCGGATCGACCAGATCAACCGGATCATGCGCGAGCAGATCACCGGTGTCCGGGTGATCAGGGCCTTCGTCAGGGACAGCAGCGAGCGGGAGCGGTTCGGCCAGGCGAACACCGACCTGTACGACGTCGGCATCGGCACCGGGCGGCTGCTGGCGCTGATGTTCCCGTCGGTCATGATCGTGCTGAACTTCTCCTCGATCGCGGTGCTGTGGTTCGGCAGTCACCGGGTCGCCTCCGGGGCCATGCCGGTCGGAGCGCTGACCGCGTTCCTCACCTACCTGCTGCAGATCCTGATGTCGGTGATGATGGCGACCTTCATGTTCATGATGGTGCCGCGAGCCGAGGTCTGCGCCGAGCGGATCGTCGAGGTGCTCGACACCAGCCCCGACGTGCTGCCCCCGTCCGCGCCGAGGTCCTCGGAAACCAGGCACGGCCGGATCGAGTTCTCCGATGTCGAGTTCCTTTATCCGGGCGCTCAGCAGCCAGTGCTCTGCGATATCAACCTGACCGCCGAGCCCGGCCAGGTGACCGCGCTGATCGGAGCGACCGGCAGCGGCAAGACCACGCTGATCAACCTGATCCCGCGGCTGTTCGACGCGACCAGCGGCCAGGTGCTGATCGACGGGGTCGACGTACGGGACTACGATCCGGCCGCGCTGTCGGACATCGTCGGCCTGGTGCCGCAGCGGCCCTACCTGTTCTCCGGAACCGTCGGGTCGAACCTGCGCTACGGCAAGTCCGACGCGTCCGAAGCCGAGTTGTGGCGGTCGCTGGAGATCGCGCAGGGACGCGACTTCGTGGCCCAGATGCAGGGGGGGCTCGACGCCCCGATCGCCCAGGGCGGCACGA